>JBFMDX010000002.1:0-300000 GCA_040753795.1 Thermodesulfobacteriota bacterium | reverse complement strand
TAGCCCTGGCCACCAGTTCCTTGCCGGTGCCGCTTTCGCCGGTGATCAGAACCGACACATCATTGGGCGCCACCTGTCCGATCAGCTTGAATACCTCCTGCATCTTTTTGCCGTGGCCCACCATCCGGATCGTTTTCCCGTCGGCCGGGTCGATCGTGTCCGCGCATCCGGCTGAAATCAGAACCCGCTCCTTCACCTGACGGTTGACGCACAAGGCGTCGGTGACGATGCGGGACAGATCCTGGCGGTCAAACGGTTTGGTCAGGTAGTCGTAGGCGCCGTGCTTCATGGTTTCTATGGCCAGTTCGGTGGTTCCGTAGGCGGTCATCAGGATGACGGGCGTTTTTACCTCGATTCGCCGGATTTCCGACAGGACATCCAGCCCGTTAAAATCAGGCATTTTATAATCCAGGAGAATCAGGTCAAAACCGTTCTGAGAGATGGTGTTCAAGGCCTCCTGCCCGGTCAGGCAGACGGTCACGTCAAATCCCTTGCGCTGAAAAAACCGGCTTAAAAAATGAACCAGCCCCTCATCGTCATCTATGATCAGTATTTTTTCCATGTCCCCTCTTATGAACAAAGTACCGGAAACATCGTGTCAAGACATCTGACTGGCCAGAAGAAAACCGTCAGCCACGCCGGTGTCTTTTGCGCCGCCTGGTCGATTTTCTCCGGAGAATACGATATAGTCGGTTCAGCGTTACCGGTCGTCGCCGGTCAGCGCCATTATTATGTCCAGCAGGCAACGACTGCCTGTATAATATAATGTTTCAAAGGAAAAACAACTTCAAAGCACCGTTTGGCCATGTTTTTGAAATTTAATATAATTTATTGAAAACAATAAACAAAATAAACGCCCGCAACCGGGCGGCCGGTGTCGTTGCGGCCCTGCTGATCATACTGCCGGGGTGTCTTTTTATTGTCTCGGCCATGGTCAATACCGGCGTAGCCCGGCATTGGCTGGAGCAGGGACTCAGCCGCCACATGGCCGGTCGCGTGGTCATTGGCGATCACCGTCTGTCGATAACGGGGCAGGCCCTGGAAATCGAAAAACTGGCCCTTTTTTCCAGCCGGAGCCAACCGATTCTGGCTATCGATCACGTCCGTCTCGATTGGCGTCCGGCGTCTCTTTTGAAACAAACACTGAAAATAAAATCCCTGCGCCTGAATCATGTCTCGGTTCGATTACCGACCGACGTGAAAAACAGCCTGCCTCCGGCCATGCGGAAGCTTTTGGACACAATCCAGTCCCTGCCCGGTAACAGCCTGCTCCGTCTGTTCATGCCCCGGACACTGATCGTTGAATCCGCGGAAATCACCAACCTGGAAATCGCACCTTATTCTCCCCGCCCTGATTCGTCAACCGACCCGCGGGCACTGTCTCTTGCCTTCATACGCCTGGCGGGAACGCTGAATGAAAAAGACATAAAGGGACTGCGGATTGAAATCGGCCAGCCGCCTGACGGGCTTGACGTCAGCGGAGACATCCGGCAGGTATTCGGTCGCCCGGAACTGGACCTGTCCGTGAAAGGCGCGGCCGGTCTGGAGGCGCTCAAGCCCCTGCTCAACACCACCCGTGATCTTTCCGGACAGACAATCCTTCAGGCCGATATCAGGGGCGATCCGGGAAATCCGGAGATTCACGCCGAACTGACCTGCCGGCAGCCCGTGGTCGGGCCGGTCGTCCTGGATGAACTGGTCTGCCGCCTGGACGGAAACATTCAGGCGCTCGCCGTGGATGCCCGCGCCACTGTCCCGGGGCCGGGACAGATAACCGCTGCCGGAAACCTGGATTTAATCGGCGTTTTCCCGGGTGGCCTAACGGCCTGGAAATATGACGTTGACCGGGTGGCCTATACGCTTCAAATCCGCGCGGCCGGAGCGGACCTGAACCGCCTCCTGAACATCACCCCCCGGATGAAGGGCCGGATCGGATCGGACATCACCATTACCGGCCGGGGGATATCGCCGCACCGGCTCAGCGCCGATCTGGCCGGAAAAATTGACGTAACTGATTTCCGACCGGAAAACCATAAGCCGACTGAGCCCCTGGCTATTGAGTTGGCCGGACAATGCCGGGACGGGATTCTCCGTCTGGATCAGATTTCAGCTGAAACAGCCGGGCTGCGCCTGACCGGCTCCGGCCACTATGTCCTGGCAACAAGTGATGTCGCCGGCCGGTTCAGACTGACCGCCGACGACATCAGCGGCCTGGCCGCCCTGGCCGGATACGACCGGGTCAGCGGCGGCCTGGAAATGACGGCCGATGTGTCGGGTGCTTTCCCTGAAATGACGGCCACGGGACTAGTCCACGGAGCCGGCCTGTCCATCGCCCCTTTTACCGTCGGTGATGTGGACGGCCGGCTGGTTCTGTCCCGGGGGCTCCTGACCGTTGAACAAATGGATATCCGCCGGGGAGCGTCCTATAGCCAGGTCCGGGGCGTCATCCATCTTGTTGATGAGCGGACCGGCACAGCGGCTTCCGACCCGGCCATGGACCTGACGGTAGCCCCAGGCAGAATCCGCCTGGAAGACATTCTGCCGGACAGGCTGAAAGGCGAAGTGACCTTGTCCGGCAACATCGGGGGCACGTTTAAAAAACCGACCGGAGAGATGTCTCTGGAGGCTGTTGAACCGGATATCGGCCTGGCCCGGGCCGACCGGATCAATCTTTCCGCGGCCCTGAAGGGCGATACCGTCGATATCCGTTCCGTTGAGGCCTTCTTTCCCGGTGACCAGATCCTGCGGGGTTCCGGCGTCCTGTCCCTGAAGGAGCGGACCTATCGGTTCGAAGCCGCGTCAGAGGCGCTTGCTCTCGGCCGGATCCGGGCGATCCAGGATTATGGGCCGGTTGACGGAACAGCGCGCTTTTCCCTATCCGGAAACGGCGACTGGGGGGAAATTCCGGCCCTTTGGGGAGACATGCAAATCCGTCAACTGGCCATCGCCGGCAACGCTTTAAATAACATGGCGCCTGATTTCCGGTTTGACGGCCGCCTGATCCGGGCCGACATTCACGGTGACGGGATCGTCCTGACCGGTACCCTGGACCTGACGGACCTGGCTTTTACCGCCCGGTGCGATGCCGGAGCGGCACCGCTTTCTCCCTGGCTGGCGATGATCGACCGGCCGGACTTGAGCGGAACGGTCACCGGCCGGCTGGAGGCCGCAGGCAGGCTGAGCGACATTCCGGCCATGAAGGCTTCGGCTGAAATCGATCAGGTCGTCCTGTCCGATGGCCGGCGCGACTGGTGCCGGGCCGGACCTTTCCGCCTGTATTGCGAAGGCGGCATCATTCATGTTCCGGGGATCAACCTCACCGTAGCCGACGAGGGAACAGTGAATATCAGCGGCCGGATGGGCTTTGACCAGTCGGTTGCCCTGGACATTAACTGCCGGGCCCCCTTCTCCATGGCCGAAATAATGGCAACGGACATCCAGGACATGACCGGCCGGATAAACCTGGCCGCCCGGGTCACCGGAACCCTGGACCGGCCGGCCGTGACCGGCGAGATGAAACTGTCCAACATCGGCCTGACCCTGCCGGACCTGTCCGGCAGGGTTCATGACATCAGCGGCACCGTCCGCTTTCAGCAGGAAAACATTACGATCAATGAAATCACCGGTCTGCTGGGAACCGGCCGCTTCCGGGTTACCGGCATGGCTTCCCTGGAAGGTTGGCGGCCGGCCGCCATGGATATCCGGCTGACGGCCGAATCACTACCGGTGGTTGTCCCGGATAAACTGGACCTGAAACTGGACGCGAATCTGGCCCTGGTCAGAGATGCCGGGCAGGCGGTTGTCCGCGGAGAGGTGGTGCTGGTGGACGGCGTGTATTTCCAGGATACGGAACTGGTCACTCAAACGGACATATTCCAGTCTCCGTTTGTAAAGAAAAAGGCGCCCGGGCCGGATATTGTCTTCCGGTTGCCGTCCTTTCTGCGGGGGCTGTCCCTGGACCTGGCCCTCAGGCACCGGCTTCCGCTCAAGGTCGACAACAACATCGGTCTGCTGGAGATTTTGCCCGACCTGGCCGTCAAAGGGAACCTGGACCATCCCGTTATTATGGGGGAAGCCAGAATTGAATCAGGGGAGATCCTCTTTCAACGGACCCCCTTCAAGGTGGATAAAGGCGCCGTCATCTTTGCCAACCCTTATAAAACTGAACCCCGCATCGACCTTACGGCCGATACCGCCATCAAACATTGGAAAATCAACCTGAAAGCCACCGGAACACCGGATCAGCTGGAAATCACGCTGACCTCTGATCCTGACGAGGAACCGGGAGACATTCTTTCCCTGCTGGTGTTCGGCATGCCGACCCGTGAGATGACCGCCGGCGCCGGCAGCTCGGAAAACCAGGCGGAGACGCTGGCGGCATTCCTGGCCGGAACCATGTCCGGCGACATCAGAAAGGCAACGGGCCTGGATATCGTCGAGGTGTCCACCGCCGAAGAAAGCCGGGCGACGGAAGAAACAACCGAGGAGCAGACAAACGGCCGGAGCCGCATCACCGTGGGGTCGAAGGTTTCCGACCGATTGACCCTCAAGTATTCCGTTGAGTCCGGCCAGTACGGTCTGGTTCAGGAAAGCGCCACCGATTATCGTTTGACGGAAACCATGACCGTTTCGGGATTTCAGAACACCCAGGGCGTTTTCGGCGGCGAACTGATTTTTCGGTATGAGTTCCGGTAGCAACCCTTCGTCGGGATTTTAAATAAAATGATGGTAACAGTAAGAACGCTGCTGCTTTATATGATGATCGCGGCCGTTGTTTTGCCGGGCGGACGGGCAGCCGCGGACACCGGCCCGGAAGCTTCCGCCGCCGGCGTCGACTGGAACCGGCTGTCCGGCCGGCCGGTTTCCCGCCTGGATATCGAAGTCGCCGGTCCGCCAGGGGACACCACCGGCTGGATCGAGATGGCGTCAACGCTGATCAACCTGCCCCCCGGCGCCTCTTTTTCCCCGGCGCTTCTCGATCGTTCCCTGGAACATCTGAAGGCCTGCGGCCGTTTTGCCGGGGCCCGGGCCGAGGCAACGCCGGAAGGGGAAGCCGTGGCCCTGCGTTTCCATCTGTCGGTCAGCCGCGTCATTCGGGATATCGACATCCATATCAAAGGGTGGAGCGGTCTCTTTACGCAGGATGTGCTCCGCAGCCTGTCCGTTTATCCCGGGAAAAACTTCAGTCCCGTTGAAATGGAGGCGCAGAAAGACATTATCGCGGAGCTGTTTAAAACCAGGGGATTTTCTTCCCCGGCCATCGACATCTTCGCCCGCGAGGATCGCGATGATAACACGGTGGTGTTGAAGATAGATATAACGCCGGGCCCATGGCGGCGCGTCCGGTCGATTCACATATCCGGCAACCGCGCCTTTTCGGATACGCGACTGAAAAGCCGCATGAAAACCTGGCGCGCCTCTCTTTTACACCTGGGCCGGGCCCGGTTCAATCAACACGATCTGGACAGGGACATGGAAACGCTGACCGAGTTCTATCGGAAAAAAGGGTTCGCCGAAGTCGCCATCACCTATGCCCTGAATACGGACGACCGACAGAGTCGCGTGGCCATCGTGGTTCTCGTTGACGAAGGCCCCCGGTATGAGATCGCTTTTTCCGGGAATAACCGCTTTTCAGGCCGGGCACTCAAAAAGGAAGCGGCCGTCTATTCCCGGGGAAACCGGGGCGGCATGGGAATCCGCAAAAGCGTGAAGGACATGAAAGCCCGCTACTGGAACGCCGGCTATCTGAACGCGGATGTGCGCGTGGAGGAAGGCGCCCGGGCGGAGGAGTCCGGAGCACCGAAACAGGTCCGGTTCGTGATCGAGGAAGGCCCGGGAACGGTTGTCCGCTCGCTGACCATCCGGGGAAACGCCCGCATCCCGACCCGGGCCATAGAACGCCGGATCCGCTCCCGTCCGCCATGGTGGAAAAAGACATGGGTCTATGTGCCGCAGAAACTGGAGGAGGATATCCGGGCCATTGAGCAATTGTACCGGAAAAGGGGATACGCCCACGCCCGGGTAGAGCAGGCCGTGACCTTCAACGAAGCCGGCACTGAGGCGGACATCACCATCAGCATCGACGAGGGGGATACCGTCCGGGTGTCGTCCGTCCGTTTTGAGGGGCTGGCCGCCGTAACGGAAGACCGGGCGCTGAAAGCCCTGCGATTGAAGCCTGACGAACTGTTTGACGAAAAATCGGCGCAAAAAGACAAGGCGGATCTGGCGACCCTGATTTCGGAACAAGGCCGTCCCCACGTACGCGTGGATTCGTCAATCGTCATGGACGAAAACCGCCGGACCGCGGCGATCGTCTATCAGGTGGACGAAGGCCCGGCGGTGTCCATGGGGGCGATATATGTGTCCGGCAATCTCCGCACCCGGGAAAGCGTGGTGAAGCAGGAGATGAAAATGACGGAAAGGGAGCCCTTTTCCCTGACCCGGATGGCCGAAAGCCAGCGGAATCTCCGGGATCTGGACATATTCCGGGCGGTCAACTTCACCCCCGTCGGCCTGGCGGAAAAGGACGACCGGGTTGACCTGTTTATTGAAACGGTTGAAAAAAATCCGTTTTTCATCGAACTGGCCGGCGGCTACACCTCGGATCAGGGCGCCTTTGGAAAAGTGTCGGCGGGTGACCATAACCTGCTGGGAACGAACCGTGACGGTTACGCCGCCTGGGAGCTCCGGGAAACCGGCTACCGCGGCGATGCGGGCATCCGCTCACCGCGGTTTTTTTCCACCCGCCTGTCGTCGGTCCTGAACCTGTCCACGGAAAAAAGAGAGGACTTCAACCAGAATTTCGGCGTCCGGACACAAGGGGTCTCTTTTGGCGTCGACCGGGAATGGTCCGAGGACCTGTCCACCGGCATCAATATGAACGCGGAGCAAAGGGATTCGTACCCGCTGTCTTTGATCGAAGAAGATGAAAACGAAACTTACGAGAAGCGCAGCGCTCTGGCCGTAACCCCCGGCGTTCTTTACGACAGCCGGGACAACAAGATGATGCCGACCAGGGGGGCAATGGTTTCCGGCAATGTAACCTTTTCCCGGGGGATCAGCACCAGCCCGGATGATTTTATCAAGTACCGGGGCGACCTTCGCTGCTACCGGCCCCTTTTCCAGACGGTCACCCTGGCCCTGACCGGCAGGGCCGGCTACATCGACCCCCAGAGCGGCTCAGCGGACGTTTCCGATGACCAGCTTTTTTTCCTCGGCGGCATCTCCTCGGTTCGCGGATTCAATGAAAACGAGCTGGTGGTAGACGACCGGAATGATCCTGTCGGCGGGCGCCTGTCTCTGTCCGGAACCGTTGAAGCCAGAATGGCCGCGGGAAAAAAACTCAGCCTGGTCCTGTTTTACGATATCGGCAAACTGAGCCGGTTGGCCGAACCGGCCTATACGGATACCCGGTCTTCCGTTGGCGTCGGCCTGGGCTACCGGACGCCGGTGGGTCCGTTGAGCATCTACTACGGCTCAAAGCTTGACCGCAAGGAAGGGGAAAGCCCCGGCCGGTTTCATTTCTCCATCGGGTACACCTTCTGATCGGCTACGGCAGGTTCGTAAATGCCGCTTCCAGGCCAAAGGGATCGGGCATTTCCTGATCCTTTTTAAACATCAGCTTCTTGGCCCCCCGGTTGTCCAGATATTTGGCCAGTTCCAGATCGATCTTTTCGGGGACGGAAATGCCGCCGGATGCCAGGATCTGGCGCAGCAGGCCCTCTGATTTGGACGCGAACCGGATGGCATCCCCCATGACCCGGCCGGCCTCCGACGGATTGTGAAAGCCCATGGAGTTTTCCGCGCCGATAAACACCACTCGCAGGAAGGCGTTTTTGTAAAGTTCAACGGCTTTTTCATAGAGCGCCGGATCGGGGACAAATCCGTTTTTCTGCTCGGCATGGACCCGCTCGATAAGCTTGGCCGCGGCGGCGGTGGCGTATCCGGCCCGGTTCAGCAGGGAAGCGGTCCGGTCCTGGATCGTCAGAACCTGATTTTTCAGCCAGGTGGCGGACTCAGTGTGGCACTGGGCGCAGGCCGCCATTTCCCGTTTCAGGGGGCTGGTGACGTTATGATCGGATATTTTGTAGGAGCCCGCCCGGGTATAGGGCATATGGCAGTCGGCGCAGGCCACGCCAGCGTTGAAGTGGGTGCTCTGCCGGGTAAAGAATTCAAATTCCGGATGGCGAATATAGGGCAGGTCAAGACCGGTCACAGCCTGAGTCCATTCCACGCGCTGGTAATCGGTGAGCAGGTCCGTAATGATATTTTCAATGGGGATATTCCCCCAGGCGCTTCCGGTCCAGGGCAGATTGATGTCTCCGGCCACCTTCTTTTCTTTGTCCCGGGGAACGAAATAGGTGCAATGGCACTGACCGCAGGCAATGATACGCATCTCCTGATGACCGGGGTTATCCTTGCCGATCCGGGCCAGGCCCTTTTCCAGATGGGTCTTGTTGGGACGCAGGCCCATGCTGTCGGGCGTGTGACAATCGATGCAGGCGGGGCCGGACCTTTGCATCTTTTCCGGAAACATGGCCACCGCCTCCAGGAAGGGCGCGGTCAGGTATTTCATGCCGTGCGTTTCGGTGTAGGTTTTATGGTAGGGGTTCTTGCAGGCCAGGCAGACGCCGCCGGCTTTGGTCCGGGAGGGATCGACTTCGATCTGGTCAATGAGCGCGTAGTAGTGGCCCCGGGGCTCGTTGTATTCGATCCCGAAGCCCCAGCCATTGTAAAGCAGGGCCGAAAAAGGAAGCTCGCTGAGCCGGTCATACACGACCCCGTCCGTGTCCCATCCCCGCCGGTATTTGCTCAATCCCGCGGGCTTGGGGTCTTTGGTCTTGAGCCAGGACTCAAAGTGCAGGGGATAAACCTTGCCCCAGACCTCGGGGTCGAATTCCCCTTCGGGAATCTGGCCGATCTTCACCGGTTCCGGCTTTTCCGGCGCACAGGCCCACAGGAGCGCGGCAGCGACCGCCATCATAACGACAATCGCGAAGATGTTTTTTCTGGCCATGATTTCTCTCCTTATGTTGTTTAAAACAGACCCCCGGCAAGGGGCGCCTTATGGGTTATCCGGCGATGACAGGACCAGCAGGTCCGTTCGCCCATGGTGATGCGGGATACCGTTCCCTCATGACAGCGGACACAGTTCTCCTGGGCAACGGCTTTGCCGTGGCCGGAAATCGCCTGATCGCCGGAAAACATCCGGCCGTAAAAAAGGACCACGTCCTTTGTTCCGTCTATCCCCTTCCAGACCATGTGACGGGCAAAGTTGTCATTGGGCAGATGGCAGTCGACGCACTTGATCTGGCGGTGGACACCGGTTTTAAACCAGGCGTCGTGCTGGTATTCCATAACGTGGCAGGAGGCGCAGAACTCCGGCGAGGATGTCCGGGTATAGACGTCCGGCGGCCCGAAAAAAACAAACAGAAACAGGCAGGCGCCGCCCACCATTGCGGGAATAATGATTTTTTTTCGAAAAAATTTGGCCAGCATCAATCCCCCTTTGGATCAGAGCTGTCGTTGGCCGCAAATTGCTTGATCTTTTTAATATAACGGCGAACGGCCGGCGCAAACAAGAAATTTATTATGGTCGTCAATAAAAATTTTATGCCGGCGAAGCGTCCCTGGCCGGGAGAAAGAGGGAAAACACGGTCCCCTTCCGCGTTTCGCTTTTCACCCGGATGGTGCCGCCGTGGCTCTGGATGGTGTGCAGCACCAGCGGCAGGCCCAGGCCGGTGCCCGAAGCCTTGGTGGTAAAGAACGGCTCAAAAATGACATTCAGGCGGTCTTCGGGGATGCCCTGGCCGCTGTCCTGGATGTCAATTCTGACGCAGGCCGTTTTCCCGCCGTCCATTTCAAACCGGTCCGGTTCGGCGGTGACGGCGACCGTCCCATGGACCGGCGTCGCCTCCAGGGCGTTGACCAGCAGGTTGATCAGCGCCTCGCTCAACAGTTGCCGGTCGCCGGTGACGGCCGGCAGGCGGTCGGCGGCGTGCACCTGGATGAGACACTCCTGGCGGTTGGCCAGCGGCTTGACCATCAACAACACATCGGCCATCAGGGCGGCCACGTCGACTTCCCCCAAAACCGGGTCCCGGGGCCGGGCAAACTCCAGAAAACGGTTGATGGTGCCCTCCATCCGCCGGATCTGATCCATGGCAACCCGGAAATCCTCCTGCTCCTCGGCGGAATGCTCGACCTGATCCGACACCGACTCCAAAAACAGCTTCAGCGAAGTCAGCGGCGTCCGGATTTCATGGGCCACGGCCGCGCCCATGCGGCCCATGGCGGCGAATTTTTCGGACCGCTCCGCCATCCGCCGGGTTTCCAGCAACTTGGAGTCCGTCTCCTTGATCCGGGCCTCCTTTGACTCCACTTCCAGTTCAAGGGTATTTTGCCGCTCCCGCAGCCGGGACAGCATGTTATCAAAAGCGCGGTAAAGCATGCCGATCTCGTCTCCCCGGGACGTCCGCAATACCGTCTGGTCGGGTTTGGCGTCAGCAATGAATCCGGCATACCGGCTCAAAACGCGAATAGGATTAACAATGTGGCGGGAAACGATCCAGGTCAGCATCAGCGCGCTGCCGATGCACAGCAGCACGGTCAGGCCGATGATGAATTTCAGGGTTTGCAGACTGTGAAAGGCTTCCTCGCGGTCCTGCTCGACGACCAGATGCCAGTTGGTGCCGGTCACGTTTCGCGACGTGCCCAGGACCTCGATGCCGCGGTAGTCCAGGTAGGTTTTCCGAAAGCGGTCTTTTTGAAATATGTTTTTAAAACTGTCCGACTGGGAGATATTCTCCGTTAAAATCCGGGCCGGATCCTGGTGAGCCAGAAACAACCCCTGTTCGTTCACCAGATAGCATTCACCGGTCCTCCCCAGGGAGATGCGAAGAATAACGGAAATGATTTTCCCGGTTCCCACGCTGCCGTAAAGCGTACCCGCCAACTGCCCGGCGTCATCCCTGACGGGCGCGGCAATGTAAAAATAAGACTCCTTTTCCTCCGGCTGGCAGGCAATGTCGGACAGGTAGAGCGCGTCCCGGACCACGTCCGTCACCGAATCCGGGCGGGTGCCGGCACGGCTGGTAAAGACGGTGTGGCCGGCGGCGGACAAAACGGTCAGGTCTCTGTAAACACCGTACTCCTTCCGGACCAGCTCCAGATAAGGCGCGATCCGGCCGGGATCCATGGACTTCAGGATGGACGATCCGGCCATTACCTTCAAATCGGCCTGGCGCTCTTCCAGCCAGCGCTCCAGAATGGCGGCCTTGTCCGCCGCCGCGTTTTCCAGCTGACGGATCACCATGCTGGCGATCAGTTCTTCCGTTGTCCGCAGGGAAAACCAGCCGATAACCACCAGAGGAATTAGGGCAAGCGCCAGAAAGATAGCCATCAACCGGGCGCGCAGCGTAATGGTCCGTTGTTTTCGCGTCAATCGCATGTCACGGCTTTCGGGGTTCGTCGATCCGGTCGTTTAATGATCTTTTCCGCTTATACCAGAATATTATACGCCTTTTTGCAAGGTTTTTCAGAAAACCCCCTTTTCTTCTTGACTTGGCTCCCGGCTACCTGTATGGTTTCTCCATTAAATTGTGTTCCTGGTTGTAAATAACATACATAAGCCCCGGAATGACTCCGGGGCTTTTTTTTTGGAACACGGAAAGAGGTAGACAGTGAACTTTGAAGTATTTAATTTCCACCCGACCGTCGCGGCAGGCGTTTTACAAGCCGGTTACGCGGCACCAACCCCCATCCAGGTACAGGCCATTCCGCCGATCATGAAACATCAGGACGTAATGGGAAGGGCACAGACCGGTACCGGCAAAACAGCGGCTTTCGTTCTGCCGCTCCTGCATCGATTAGTAACACATCCACGGACGGACCAGCGGCAGGACGGCGCCCGCGCCCTGATTCTGGCGCCCACCCGTGAATTGGCCGAGCAGATTCATCAGGCCATCAGGGAACTGGGCCGTAAGACCCGCCTGAAGAGCGTCGCCATTTACGGAGGCGTCAACATTATCCGGCAGATGCAGAACCTGAATCGCGCCGATATTATCGTCGCCTGCCCCGGCCGACTGCTGGATCATATCGGTCGACGGACCGTCAACTTGTCAGGAGTGGAAGTGCTGGTCATCGATGAAGCGGACCTGATGTGTGACATGGGGTTTCTCCCGGATGTCAGAAAAATTCTGGCCCGCCTTCCCCGGCAGCGGCAGACGCTGTTTTTCTCGGCCACCATGCCCGCGGAAATACGCAGCCTGGCAAAAGAGATCCTGAAGGACCCTGTCACGGTTCAAATCGGCAACACCGCTCCGGCGGAAACGGTCAGCCACGCCCTTTACCCGGTGGCCCAGCATTTAAAAACAGCGCTGCTGCTGAATCTGCTGCAAAACACGTCGACCGGTTCGGTCCTGGTCTTTACCCGCACCAAACACCGCGCCCGGACCCTTGAAAAAAAACTGACCGGCGCCGGTTACCGCTCGGCCTCGCTGCAGGGAAACCTTTCCCAGGTAAAACGCCAGGCCGCCCTGGACGGCTTTCGAAACGGGAAGTACCAGATCCTGGTGGCCACCGATATCGCCGCGCGCGGGATCGATGTCAGCCGCGTGTCCCATGTCATCAACTACGATATTCCATCGACGCCGGAAGCGTACATTCACCGTATCGGCCGGACCGGTCGGGCGGAACGCACCGGCGAAGCCTTCACGCTGATTACCGGAGAAGACAGGGACATGGTCAGCGCCATCAATCGGATTATCGGTTCAAAAATCGAACAACGGACCTTGACAACCTTTAATTACAACGCCCCGGCATCCGCGTCAATTCGAGACGACAGCCCGACGAGACCTCAACAAAAACCGGGCCGCAAGGCTTCCAGCGGATATAAAGGACGCGGCAGACATTACAGCGCGGCCGTCCGTTAATCCGGATATCTCACGCGAATCCCAATCGCAGGGCACGGGACGCATATGTAGCGGAAGGCATCGGCCTTCCCAAGGCATACGGTGACCCGTCCCTGCACCCGCGCAAAAAGATTAACCGGCCTGCTTGCCACGGCAAACCGCTCAGGAAAGCAGCTTCACAGGGACCTCGATCATTTTTGCCCGCAGATATTCCCCCAGGGTCTTGGCCTGGGGATCGTTACGCCAGGAAGCGGCCGCACCATCGCCCAGAAGCCCCTGAATATAAAAATTGACGGCCAGCAGATTGGCCAGTTCATGCCGCTCCACCGCAAACGGCCTGATATCCGGAAGCAGGTCCCGCAGCCGGTCGACTGTCAGAAACTGCCGCAGAAAAGCAAAGGCCTCGGGTGATTTCGCCCAGACGCCGAGGTTGGCGTTGCCGCCCTTGTCCCCGGACCGTGTGGCGAACAGGCGTCCCAGGGGCACCCGCCGCGTCGGGCCCCCGGGAACCTCCGGAATGGAAACGGCCGGAACCGGGACCGGAGCGACGGTTGCCCTTCCCGGAACCGGCGGAATGGTCAGCACCTGATCATCCACGTGCACGGTCTGGGAGATATGCCGGTTGGCGATCAGGGCCGGCCAGTGGCAAATCACCGGCGATTCCTTGTCCGGCGGGTGGGTCATGGTGAACCCGGGGATGCTGGCCAGGGCCATTTCCACCAGGGCCGATGAAAAGGCCCGGCCCACCTTGGCCGGGTCGGCGTCCATGACGGTTATTTTCAGATGGGCGAAGGCCTCCTCGTTGGTGGGAGGGTTTTCCTTGTCAAACCGGATGAGCTGAACATTGACCCTGCCGAACCGCTCTTTGCCGCCCAGTGTCTTCCACAGGGTCTCTTCCACGATGCGGGCCTTTTTTTCAATATCAAGGCCGGTCAGTACCACCGTCATGGAATTTCTGTATCCCGACATGATATTCAGGCAGACCTTGGTCGTGTCCGGCGCCGGCTCGCCCCGGACGCCCGACAGACGCACGCGGTTTTCACCATCGGGTGTCAGTTTGAGCGTATCAAAGCGCGCCCGGACATCGGGCGTCAGATAGGCGGGCGTCCGGATCTCGTACATGAGCTGGGCCGTCACCGTCCCCACCGAAACCAGGCCGCCGGTGCCCTCATGCTTGGTGATGACCGAAGAACCGTCCGGATACATGACGGCCAGGGGAAATCCGACATTGGAATAGTCCGGCACTTCATCCAGGAAGGAATAGTTGCCGCCCGTGGCCTGGGCGCCGCATTCGATGACATGACCGGCGGCATAGGCCCCGGCCAGCCGGTCCCAGTCGTTTTCAGCCCAGTTGAAATGCCAGGCGCAGGGGCCGGAAATCAGGGCCGCGTCAGCCACCCGGCCGCAGACGACGATATCGGCGCCCCTTTTGAGCGCCTCGGTGATGCCCCAGCCGCCCAGATAGGCGTTGGCGGACACCGGCATGCCGCCGGAATCGGCCAGGGCAATGCCCCGATCCAGATGGGCCAGCGGCTCTCCGGCCGCCTGCAGGTCTTTTAAGCGCGGCATCAGGTCATCGCCCTCGATCCAGGCAATTTTGGGGGAAACACCCAGTTGTCCGGCCAGTTCGGTCAGGGCCCTGGCCAATCCCTGCGGATTCAGGCCGCCGGCATTGCTGACCACTTTTATCTTCCGGTCCAGACACTGACGCATGACAGCCTTCATCTGTTTTAAAAAAGTGCCGACATACCCGCTGTCCGGCTTTTTCATCTTCTGCTGAAACAGAATGGCCATGGTCAGCTCGGCCAGGTAATCTCCGGTAAGGACATCAATTTCTCCGCCATTGACCATCTCTTCGGCGGCGGTGATGCGGTCTCCAAAAAATCCGCTGCAGTTGGCAATAATCAATTGATCCGCGTTCAATTTTTTTCTCCTTTTTCATGGAAACAGGTTTTTCGCCGGTAAAACCTCCGGCCTGCTCATACTATTAGCCCGGCGGCGGGTTTTTTTCCACAGTTTTGTGAAAATTACCGACGCCGCCCACGGTTTATTTGACGATCATCGGCACCCTGTTATATGAATATGAAGAGGTTCAAGGTTTAAGGTGCAGGGAGGAACATCCATGAAAGTCATCTGCCTGGGGGGGACCGGCGGGATGGGACGTTATGCCGCACGCACGGCCGCGGCCTTTGATTTTGTTGATGAAATCGTCATCGCCGACTTAAACGGCACGGCGGCCGAAGCCTTTGCCTCGCAACTGGGGAAAAAATCCCGGGGCCTGGCTGTAGATGTGAGAAATCCCGAGCTGTTGGATTCCGTCCTGGCCCAGGGCGATATTGTTTTAAATACCGTCGGGCCTTTCTTCCGGTTCGGGGTTCCGATCCTGAAAGCAGCCATGCGTACCGGCCGGAATTACATTGACCTGTGCGACGACTGGGAACCCACCCTGGAAATGCTTGATCTGCATGAAGCGGCGGACCGGGCCGGTATAACGGCCGTTATCGGCCTGGGGGCCAGCCCGGGCATCACCAACCTGCTGGCGGTCCTGGCCATCCGCGAACTGGACCGGGCGGACAGGATCTACACCGTCTGGGACCTGGACAGCGCCAAGCCGGAAACCATCGGCCCGACGCCCAGCGCCGCCATGATCCACGGCATGCTGCAGCTGACCGGAACCATCAGGGTCTGGGAAAACGGCGGCTACCGGGAAGTCAGACCGGTCCGCAAAGTGATGGTGAACTATCCGGGCATCGGGCTCCGCCCTTCCTGGAGCATCGGCCACCCCGAAGCCATTACCCTGCCCCGCTATTTCCCGAAGTTGAAGACATCCCGGAACCTGATGGTGACGTCCCGTCTGAATATTATCGCTCTGCGAGTGGTAGGCGCCATGGTGAACACCGGACTCCTGTCGATTGAAGCGGCGGCCCGGATTGCCGAGAAGGTGGAAGGCACCGGCGTGGGTCGAACACCCGACGATTTTATCCGGGAAACGAAAGAAGGCGGAAAACTGCGGCTACCGCCGATATTTGCCCTGGCCGAAGGGGAGAAAAACGGCCGGCCGGCGTCCGTGGCGGTGACTGTTTCCGGCGCGCCGGCAGGCGGCATGGGCGGCGCTACGGGTGTTCCCCTGGCGGCCGGCCTGTCGCTTTTTCAAAAGGAAGTCAAGCCGGGTGTCTACGCGCCTGAAGGCATCGTCGAGCCCAGGGCATTCCTCGATTTCATGGCGCCCCTCTGCGACCCGCCGCGCAAAAACGCCTCGGAAATGCTCATCGTGACACGGTCATGGGAAGTTATATAAGTTTGAGGGAACTGCCGACGGTCCCGACCTTATTGCCTTCTCCGTCATAGAGGATGGCGGCGGAGAGAAGGACCGTAAAGACCTCACCGGTCTTTTTCTTGTTTTTTATCCGGCCGTAAAATTTCCCGTCTTTTTTCAGCGCCTGGCTGACCTTTTTTTCATCTTCAGGATCGGCGTAAATAATGCTGATGGGCTGATGAAGCATTTCCTCCGGCGGATAGCCGAGCTTCTTGTAGGCCGCAGGGTTGAAACCGGTGATTTTGCGGTTATTGTCCACTGTGATCAGCATGGCCAGGGAGCATTCAAATATGGACCGGTACCGCTCCTCGCTCTCCTTCAGGGCTTTTTCCGCCAGGCGCTGATCTGTCACGTCGGAAACCGTTCCGTTGATGACGGTCAGCCGGCCCTGATCGTCAAAACTGGTGCGCATGATCTGGCTGAGGATACGAACCTCCCCGAATTTTTTCCGGATACGGTGTTCCAGCCGGTAATAATCCGGCTCTCTGGTCTTGAGCACTTCCCGCATAAAATTCTGAACCCGCTCGAAATCGTCCCGGTGAATCATCTTCAGGATGCTGTCAAAGGAATTATCGAAGGTCTCTTTATCCACTTCCAGAATCTGGGCGGTGGTGTCTCCCAGGAAGACCTTGTTCTCCGGAACGTTAAGAATCCAGCTGCCGATCAGTTTGGTTCGATGGGTTTTAAGAAAACCGATTTTTTCATCACTGGTCATTTCGCTTCCTGGTACTCCGCTACCTTCACTCACTTTTTTACGGACGCCGGTTATGGCCGGTTAATTCGTCTTTACCCTCGCGGGACAAGTTGTATATAATCAAATTTTTAAAGATCACTATACCGTCATTCCGATGAAAAGTAAACGGACAAACCGGAACCGGCTGCCGCAACCGATACCCGAAGGCGGCCCCCGGAAACCTTTTGACGACCGGAAGAAAGAAGAACAAATGAACGATAAAGATAGGTTACAACCGGTGGTGGTCGCCGGTATCGGTCAATTGGGCGGGGTGTTTTCCACGGGTTTTCTGAAGGCGGGATATCCCGTTTACCCGGCCACCCCGGAGAAGCCGCTTTCAGCATTGGCCGGCCGTATTCCCGACCCGGTCCTGGTGCTGCTGGCCGTGCCGGAAAACGTCCTGGCGGAAGCCATCCGGCAGGTACCGCACATCTGGCGGGACCGGTTGGGCCTGCTGCAGAATGAACTTCTGCCCCATGTCTGGAAATCGGAAGGGATCGCGTCGCCCACTGCCATGGCGGTGTGGTTTGAAAAAAAACCGGGCCGGGAGTTTACCGTATTTCAGCCCACGCAGATTTTCGGTCCGGCCGCGGAGACCGTGCGCGACGCGCTGACGGCTCTGGATATTGCCTGTGAGATCCTGCCGGACGCGCAGCAGCTGATGCTTGAACTGGTCAAAAAAAGCCTCTATGTGCTGACCATCAATATCGCCGGGATCTCCGTGGGCGGCACCACCGGCGCCTTGTGGACCAATCACCGGTCCCTGGCCGAAGCCGTGGCTCATGACGTGCTGACGGTCATGGAGCATCTGACGGGAAATGCGCTTGACCGGAGGGACATGATCAAATTCCTGGAGACTATCCTGCTCAAGGTGCCGGATCACAGCTGCCGGGGACGGGTGGCCGAAGACCGGCTGGCCAGGATTCTGAAGATTGCCCGGAAAGCCGGAATCCCCACCCCGGCATTGGATAAAATTGCCGGCATATGAGGCACCCTTTAATACCGATTCCAAATTAAAGATGATCTCAAGGCGGCCAGAAGGAGGCGACGCAGGCGTATTGATAATACGTCGAGGAGCCGACGACGCAGCCAACGAAGAGAGCGCTTTAATTTGGAATCGGTAGCAAGGCATCCAGCTTCTTCTCCCTTTCCAGCGCATACAGCTCGTCACAGCCGCCCACATGAACGCCGTTGATGAAAATCTGGGGGACGGTGGTCCGGCCACCGCTTCGCCTGACCGCCTCGTCGGCAAAAGCCGGCGTTTCATCCACCCGGCGCTCGGCGTAGGCGATCTTCTTTTTGTCCAGCAGGGCCTTGGCCCGGATGCAGTAAGGGCACACGCCCGTGGTGTAAATTTCAACGGCTTTGGTCATGTTGTCCTCCCAGCGTTTCAACCTGATCGATAAACAGCTTCCATTTCCCCTTGAAATCTTCCGCCGGCATGGCGTCCAGGGTGCGCAGCTCCAGGGTGGGGGCGCTCATGTTCAGACGGACATCGGTGAAAACAGTGGTCAGATGGTATAAAAACGATTCAAAGCCCGGATTTTTCATTTCCCGAAACGGAACTTCCGCTCCCAGGACCACTGCCGCCATGCCCACCCGGACGATATCCCGGCACAGGGCGTGGGCCGTCGTTCCGTCGTCGGGCCGCAGGTAAGGCATGCCGCACCGGGAAGGATCGGTGTTGTTCCAGATGTCCCTTCGGTCCGGCCCCATGCAAAACGCCTGGCTTTCGGCCATCCGGGTCATGAGCGCAAACAGGGCCGGCATCTCGGACAGGGTCAGGATCCGGGCGTGGAGATGAATCGAGGCCGTGCCCTTCATCATCTCATGACCGCGGGTACCGCTAACGGCCAGCCGCTTGTGGAGATTGACGTAGCGCTCGCTGGTCAGGCACAGCGGCCCCTCCCCCCGGCCTGCCATATAAGGGACCGGGAGATAATCCACACCGCATTCCCAGCGAATGGCGTCATTGACGGCGTCGATCTCCTTGAGGGTGGCGTCAAATTCAGCATCGGCACCGGCCGGCAGGGGCATGCTGTGATATTCGATCTGCCCTCCCGGCTCAAAGGTGACGTGCATGCCCCGGCTGTTTTCCATGTATTTGCCGCTCCAGGTAAACCCCATTTCCGCCAGGCAACCCTGCATCTTGCGGACGCAGTCCGAGGTGGGGGCCGCCCTGGCCAGAAACTCGTGTTCAAACCCGTAAGTTCGGGGAGCAGCGGGAGCCAGCTTCTCGCTGATACACGCCAGCAGTTGCCCGGAAAATGTTTCGATCAGATCGCCGCCATCGATCGGTGTCATTGCTTCTTCCTTAATTTATGATGAACGCATAAAGCGATCATACCACAGCGTAAATACGATTATCGAAAAAACCCTGTCCGCCCCGGAAACCAGGGTATGGGGCCCGACGTTGTCGGCCGATATGCCACGGACAAGCCCGGCAAAGACATCCGGGTTTATAATGCCCTGACGGACCACCATGTCGCCGCGCACCACCTGCTGAATGGACTCGGGCAGCCGTTCCGGCTCCGCCAGCCAGCGAGCCATGGGAATAGTAAAGGGTTTTTTCCGGCGAAAAGCGGTAGCCCGGTCCAGGACGCCGAAACGGTCAAAGGCCCGGCGGCAGACGACTTTCTCCATGCCGGCGGCGATATCCACTTTCAGATGCAGGGGCAGCCGGGCGGCGAATTCAGCCAGCCGGTAATCCAGAAAAGGCGTGCGCGTTTCCAGGGAGTGGCGCATGGAAAGTTTGTCGAGCCGCAGGGCCACATAATCCGGCAGTCGGGACCGGCATTCAAAGGCAATGGCTGCGTTCACCGGATTTCCGTCCGGATCGATATCGGGCAACGCGTCCGACGGGAAAGCGGCATTGCCGCCATCACTTCCCAGGAGCCGGCGCAGGGCCGCACCGTCAAACAGGAGCTCGCTCTGAATATAGCGCCTGGCCGGATCGTTCTCCCGGACGGCCAGATAGGGCTTCAGCTCCGGGTATTCCTCGTCCAGCCGTTGCCGATCGTCCGGGCCAAGGGCGGGATAGGCATGGGCCGCCGCCTCGATCAGAAATTTGCGGTATCCGGCGAAGATTTCGTCGGCCCCTTCACCGCTGACCACCACCTTCAGATGATTTCCGGCCAGTTCGCAGACCTGGTCAGTGGGCAGAATGGTCCCCAGACAAAGGGGCTCTTCGATTGCCTCGACAATGTCGGGCAGACGATCCAGCATCTGCCGATCGCAGGAGCGGACCATATGTTCGCACCCGGAAAACCGCTTCCGGCCGGCGGCCAGAAACGCCCGCACATCATCCAGTTCATCATAGTCCGGTTCGGCGAAGGAGATGGTAAACAACCGCACCGGGCCGGTCAGGTCCGCCGTGTAAGCGGCCACGGCCGAAGAATCGATGCCGCCACTGACCAGGGCGCCCACCGGTACGTCCGAGCGCAGCCGGATCCGAACCGCGTCGGAAAAAATCTCGTAAAAGATTTCCTCCGCCGCCGCTTCCGTCATGGCCGGTTCCGGCCGGTCCGGCCGGTAGTTCCAGTAGCGGCGAACCTCGTACTGACCGCTGCACAGGTCGTAGACCAGGAAGCTGGCCGGCGGCAGCCGCCGCACGCCTTCAAACAGGGTCTGTTCACCCGGCACATAGCGATAGGTAAAATAGGTGGCAAGACGCGACCGGTTGAGCCGGGCCGGCCGAAGGCTGCCGGCCAGCAGGGGTTTGATCTCCGAGGCAAAAACCAAGTTGCCTTCATATTCCGTGTAATAGAGGGGCTTGACGCCGAAGCGGTCCCGGAACAGCACCACCTGCCGCCGGACCGGGTCGTAAATGGCGCCGGCGTACATCCCGTTGAGCGAGTTGAGGAAGTCGACGCCGTTCCGGCGATACAGATGAAGGGCCGCCTCGATGTCCCCGCTGGTGACAAACGCCTGGCCCGGCAGTTCCTGTCTTAACTCGATATAATTATAGACCTGTCCGTTGCAGACAATGGCGGTGCCGTCTTCCGGACAGACAATGGGCTGCATGCCGGTGGCCAGATCGATGATGGACAACCGGACCAGCCCCAGGCCCGCCCGGCGGCCGGCGGCCGCGAAAACCTGTTCCCGCTGATCATCTGGCCCGCGGTGGCGCTGGAGCCCGCCCATCCGCTCCAGGCGGGCCAGTATTTCTTTCCCGTCCAGGGAAGCTGAAATGATGCCGCTGATTCCGCACATAACCGGTTCTCATATCACCATGCCGCAAGAAAAAACATGGCGGGGGAAAACAAGCCCTCCCCCGCCATGAAACAATAAGCGCCGAATTGATTATTCCAGGGTGTTGATAAAGCAGGTGCCTCCGGAAGACGAGCCCTCTTTTCCTTCATCCTCGATCACGTCCATGGGCCGGGGCGGGGAATCCTTATCGGCATCGGCCAGCGCTTCCGCCGGCGAAACCAGCGCCCGGGCCTCCTCCCTGATTTTGTCCATGGCCACGGCCAGAAGCACGCCCGGATTTTTCAGCGTGGCCTGAGAGCTGGCGGGGAACCGCAGGACCACCCCTTTCTGCCTGGCCTTCACCCAGTAGCCGTAGCCCGACATCATCATGCCGGCCTCGACATAGGCGCCGTCGACCCATTCCCACAGTCGCAGATCAATATAAGGGTTGGAGTCGCCCAGATCGCCGATCCGGGTGGGGCCGGAGACGATATCGCAGTTGCCGCCGCCGCCGTAGACCACCACCTCCACGTCCTCCCAGCGGTAATTCCGGTCGTTGGGAGGGCCGATCATGTTCCAGCCGTTATCGGTATCGTCATAAAATTTCAGCGGCACATCCACGTCCTCGGTTACGGTCACCGGCACGCCCGTAAGATCGACGGTCAGGCCGTTTCTGGCCAGAAACCAGGCGGCCTGGCCGGGATAAACGCTGAATGAGGGATATTCCTGATAGGCGCCGTTGTTCTCGGTGTCATAGGTGCCGATACGATAATAACGGGTATTGTACCCGCCGACCAGGTCGTCGCCGATCACGCCCGCGGCGCTTGCATCCCCGCTGATATAATGATGGAAAGACCGCATCTGAAAATCCCGGGCCCGGTTCCCCGGCGGAATGGGCGGCAGCTCCACCGTCTCCTCCTGGCCGATAATAAACACGTTGTTTTCCTGCTCATCCCTGTCGGACCAGGAGAAAACACCGCTGCCCGCATCCCGGTAAGCGACGACCCATTGATACGCCACGCCGGTAGCCAGGAGATCGACGGGCAGAGAATATTCCGTCAGATCACTGGACGAAAGGTGATCAAAAAATTCCGGGTAATCCTGGCAGCCGAAGGTGTTCCGGCCCGCCAGCCCGATGCGCCAGTAGCTTTCCACGTGGCTGTCCCCGTCAGGATCATAAAAAGCACTGCCCCGCAGGGCAACCGGATTGCCCGGAGCGAACCGTTGAGAAGGCAACGGATAGACATACTGGGGCTGGCTCGCCGGCAGGTTGTCGATGTTGGTTACGCCCACGTCATCGGGATCGAGTCCGTTATAGTCCGGGTCGTCGCTGACACCCGGAGCAGTGATCACCGTATAGGGCACATTCCCGGCGGTCCCGTTGTCCTGACCGGTGACGGTAACGGACTGGGGAACATTCCAGTTGACGGGAGTAAAGATCAACTCCTGGGGAGACACGATGCCGACGCCGGTGTCGGAACTGGACAGGGAAACATTCACCGGCGCCGCGGGCTGACAGGTCAGCACCACCGTGAAGGTGTCGCTGCCGCCGAACCGGGAGGTCATCAGGCCTGAGGTCGGGGTAACCCGGAAGCCCGGGCCGTCATTGTCATTGTTGACGACGCCGACATCGGCTCCGTCCAGCCCGTTATAATCGCTGGCGTTACTGACCGCCGGGCCGAGAACGACCGTGTAGGGGATATCCCCGTCGTTTAAGCTGTCGTCAACGCCTTTCACGGTGACAATCCGGGGGGTATACCAGTTGGTCGGCGTAAACGTCAGCGAAGCGGGTGAAACCGTACCTTCGCTGGTATCCGAACTGGACAGGGGGATGGTCACGTCGGCCGCCGGCGGGCTGTTAAGTACCACCGTAAAGGTGGCCCCGGAGCCGTCTTCACCGGTAACCAGGCCCTCGGTAGGAACCACCGTGATGCCGGGGATATAGACGGGGGGCACCGGAGTGGAAAGGTAATATTCGTAACAGCCGATATCGATCCCCATCCCCTGGGGCCGCGTTGTTCCGTCCAGGTCTTCGGGATTCTCCGAACCGACGGCCGCGTCAATACAGGGAGAACCAGCCGTTAAATGATAGTTGGTGCCCGACGCGGGATCAACATACAGGGGATCCAGGGCCAGATCGTTCGCCCCGGAAACAACGCCGTTGTAGTCAACGCCGTTTCCGAACAGATCATTATAATCAATGTAGGGGTCAAGTGTGCCGGACAAGTTATAACCGTAAATACCCGTGCCGCAGTTGGTGATGATGTTGTACTGGATGCTCGGCGACATAGTCCCGAGATCCGGATTGTTTAACTCTATTCCGTAACTCATCCCCCGGTCGATCGTGTTATGGAAGATCGTGGGAGAGACGTTGGTCGTGGAGCCCATGGCTTGGACGACAATCCCCCGGCCCATGTTTTCCGATTGCCCGAAAATCAGGTTGTTGACGATCCAGGGAGAAGAAGAAAAAATAGAACCGAAGGACGAAACCTCAATCCCGTCCGGGTTGTTGTAAATCCGGTTCCGGTTCACCGTGGTGGCGCTGTCGCATTCATACAAAACAATACCGTAACTCAAGTTGTCATGGACATTGCACCGGGTGATAACGACGCCTGACCCGAATTCGACATAGATGCCGTCAAGGGAGGCATTGCGCACCTCAAAATCACTGAACAGAACGTTGTTGCAGGCGTACATATAAACGGCGGTATCCCAGAAGGCGAGATCTCCGCTGGCATCAATGATGGTGCCGCCGCCGGGAGCGCCCAGAATGGAGGAGTTGGACATGAAAAATTGCAGGGTATCATCGGGTTCGCCATTGAGTGCACTGTAAACACCCGCCGCCACGTAAATGATATTGTTGTCCGTGTCCTCCAGCGTGCTGGCCGCGTAATGGAGGGTCTTCCAGGGACCGTCAGGCGGAACATTCAGCGGGGAATAGGCGGCCAACCCATTATTGGCGTCGTCACCGTTGGCGATGTCCACATAGTATGAAGTGGCCCCCGGTCCCGCCGCCGCCATCAGAACGGCCGGCACGGCCAGCAGGGCCAGAATTATGGTTAATATAATCAGTCGGGTTGTTTTCATGACGTTCATCTCCTGCTATTTGATCATTTTATTGGTCCGTTCATTTCCGGGGCGCCCCTGTTTACGGATGGGACGGCACATCCGGCAGTTGGGGAACCGGCGGGCGGGGCCTCATCTCCCGGTCCGGATCATCACCGGCTTCGTCCGGTCCGGCGTCTTCAATGGCATCCGGAAAGGGCTTGCGGGGTCCGGGCCTGAATTGCGACTGGTCAATATCTCCGCCCGTCAGGTATTCCATGCTGCCGCCGTCCGGGACATAACCGCCTTCCTCACCGCCCTGGCCGCCGCCCTCTCCACCGCCTGAAGACAACAGGTCCAGCTTCTTTAGGAGCTTCATGATTTCTTCCTCGGAAATATCCACCGGCCTGCCCATGATTTCTCCCAGCACGGTCACCAGTTGCTGGAATGAGGTGACCAGGACCGGTTCCTCCAGGGGGTGAGCCGGGTCGAGTATTTCCAGAACCGTGTTGCCCAGGGCCGTAATCACCGTCTTCTTGCCCTGCTGGCTGATTTCCAGGATAAAGTCCGACCCGCGGACGCCCACCACGGACGACTCGGTTTTGACGTTGAACTGGGAATGATGGTAGTCGGACATTTTCTTGACCATGAAACGGGCTTTCCCGGCCGCCATATTGAGAAAAGAGAGCCGGCTCTTGGAATCAGGATCGAAAATGCTTTTATCGATGGCCAGCTTGGTGTCGGCAGCCAGGACCAGGTTGCTGCCGTCATTGAAGGCCAGCTCAAGGTGCCCGTCATGGGCGGTATAAAGGGT
Organism: Thermodesulfobacteriota bacterium; assembly: GCA_040753795.1. NCBI lineage: Bacteria > Pseudomonadati > Thermodesulfobacteriota > Thermodesulfobacteriota bacterium. The sequence goes on along the minus strand of JBFMDX010000002.1, from coordinate 274,990 downwards.
GTCCCCATTATACAGGTTCATTCCATTGCTGACCGCGTAGCCGTGGTCTTCCTTTTCATGCTGAACCACCACTTTGCCACGGGCCTGCCTGGCGACCCCCACGCTCTGTCCGGGGCCCGGCCGATAGGTCTGCTCAATGGTTAGATTTTCCGGGATGACGCTGTCCTGGGCGGCCGAAGCGCGCCTGACGTCACTGACCAGAATGACGGCCATAAACGCCAGCAGGACCGGCAAAAAAACGAACGCATATTTATTATTTTTAAAAGCTGTCATGGCGGTAAACTCCTGAATATTAGAGTTGGAATGTGCAGAAAACTTTGACGGCGTTGCTTTCGTATTCGAAGCTTTCATTATACCGGGTAACGTCGTCTATGTTCGAATTGTTTTTCGTGTATTCGTAGCCGATATGAGCCGCGATCATCTCGTTGATGATATTCCGGGACAGCAGAACATTGCCGGTATATTTGGTATCATCCCGTTTTTTGCCGTAAACAGAGTTGGCATGGTCATACTGCTGGACTTCGCATTCTCCGCACAGGCCGAGGTAAACCTTCCACCATGTCCTGAACGTGGCCACCAGTTCGGTGGAGACGGTATCATAGTCGTAGTCGTCACTGTCGGCGGATTTGACTTCGTAGCCGACTCCGGCCCGAAGCGCTCCCCGTTCCTCCGGCAGGGCGTACTGGCACCTGAAAAATATTTCGTTGGCATAACCGTCCTGATCGGAATCGTACATGTTGTTATCCCGCTGATGGTTATAGGAAAATTCCGTCAGAAAACGGTCGAATTCACGGCTGATGGTGGTGGTGATCTCGTTCCGGCACAGATAGCTTTCCGAATCCAGCCAGTAGTAATCGGGGTTGTAGGAAATGGCAAAGGTGTAATCTTGCAGCCGGTACCGGGCATAAAGATCAAACAGACTGGCGGTTAAATCGTATTCATCCAGATCGTCGTGAAGGGTGCAGTATTGGCCATATCCCGCCCCCATGACCAGCGTATCGGTCTTGATGAGGTCATAGGTGCCGAAGACATAGCCGCTGAAAAAATGATCGCCTTCATCCGCATAAAGATCATTCTCATCAATCGGTTCCAGGGCGATATTGTCGTCATATTCCCAGCCCAGTTTGGCCGTCAGGGAATACCGACGCGCTTCCCGCTCCATCTGGGGAATTTTTTCCAGAAGAGCGGCGGCGGACTGCCGCAACTCACTCTCCCCGGCATTCTGCTGAACCCGGGTCAGCCGCTCCCTGGCCGAGGCCAGATCACCGAGCTTGATATCGCAGAGGCCGGCGTGATAGTCGGCATTATAACGGACGGGAGTTTCCAGGCCGGCGGCCCGGTTCAAATGCGTCAGGGCCGGCTGGTATTTCTCCTGTTTATAGAGGGACAGGCCGGCATAATATTGGGCCAAAACGTTGCCGGGTTCGGATACGGTCAGGGCCTCAAACAGTTTTCCGGCGGCGGCATAATCATTCAGCTTGTAATTGACATAGGCCCAGTTATAGGCCAGATCGGGCAGCCCCTTGCCCGCCTGGGCGGCCTTTTCCAGATAGACGGCGGCCCGGGAATAGTCTTCTTTCTGCAGGCACACCTTTCCCATATAATAATTGTAGTATGGATTACCGCCGTCAGCGGAAAGGGCCTGCTGGAAATGATTTTCCGCGGCCTGATAGTCCCCGTTCTCAAAGGCGAAAACGCCCAGCGTAAACTGGCTCTGCCCCTTGTCCCGGGCATCCCGGGCCAGCCCGGGCAGTGTCCATACCGCCAGCAGCACAACCAGCAGCAGACAGACGAAAAGAATTCGATTTTTAGCCATGGCCACCCCCATCATTCATTATTAAATTAGCGCGACAGCGCGTCGTTTACCAGACACAGTCATATCTATTCAGGCCAGACCACTCTCCCGCGAACGGCTTTTTATGGTTTCCGGGTATGATGTTGAGCGGGCTTTTTGGGAAAACGGCCGACGGCAATCCGATTGCCGTCGCAAAAAGATGCCTGCCCCCTCCATGGCGATCCCGGAGAGAAAAAATGACCGTTCACGGCGCTTCAATTCTAAAAATATGTTTGTCCCTTATTATCGACAACCTATAACAGGGCCGAGGTTATGAGTCAATATGTTTCATCCCGACCGGGTCAGGACGATCGGCCGGCAACGGTCATTTGCTTTGTGGCGGATTCGCTTTTTTTACCCTGAAAAAACACTCCAGGCGCCCTAAAAAAAATTGAAGTCCGGCCTCCCCTGATGTATGGTAAGGAAACAACGAATGCGGCCGACGGATCGGCCTGCGAAATAGAAATTACAGCGAAATCAACGGCATGGATGCCTGGCGAACGACTGTTTCTTCCTTTTTATTCAGCCGGGATGCGTATCAGCGACCCGTCATTCCCCTTTTACTGGTTTTCGCCGCCGGAATCCTGTGCGGGGAATGGATTTATTTGCCGCCACCGCTGGCAGTCCTTCTGATCGGCATCTGCCTGTTCGGAACGGCGTGGTCCATCCTCCGGGCGCGGGCGGCCGCGGTGGTTCCGCTTCTTCTTTTCTTCTTTCTGGGCTGGTTCTGTATCACCGGTTTCTCTTTTCCGACATTCCCGGATCATCATGTCAGCCGCTTTGCCGGGGAAACGTCCTGGGACATTACCGGCGCCATCCTGGAAGAGCCGGTGGCCGGACCGGAACGGCGCCATTTCGTATTGCAGGTCCACTGCCTTGACAGCGGCCGGAGACAAATCCCGGTCGTCGGCCGCCTGCGGGTTACCGTCTTTGGCGCCGGCGGTCCGGAACTTCCCTGCGGTGCGCTCATCCGCTTTCGAAGCCGCATTCGTGGAGTCGACAACTTCAAGAATCCCGGCGGCTTTGATTATAAGCGGTTTCTGTCTTTCCAGAAAATTTTCGATCTGGCCTACACCGACGGCGACAAGGTCGAGGTTCTCTCCTCCGGCCGTTTCTCCGGCTTATGGCCGTTGGTCGAGATGATCCGCGGAAAAATCGCGGGGGAAATCGAGAAAAGCGGCGCCGGTCCACCGGTAGCGATATTAAAAGCCCTGGTTATCGGCCGCCAGACGGATATCTCCCCGGACCTGCGGGAAGCGTTCAGCCGGGCCGGGGTGGCCCATCTGCTGGCCATATCCGGGATGCAGGTGGCGGTGGTGGCCGGTCTTGTCTTTTTTCTCCTGGCCAGAGGGCTTGCCTTCATTCCCGCTCTGACCTGGCGAGGATGGGTCAGAAAAGTCGCGGCCGCCGGCACGCTGCCGTGCGTAGTCGCCTATGGATTGCTGGCCGGCCTGTCCCCTTCCACCCAGCGGGCGACGGTCATGGCGGTCGTCTTTCTGGCGGCCATCCTGGCGGGCAGGCGGCATCAGCTCATGAACACCCTGGCGCTGGCGGCCCTGGCCATTCTGGCCGCGTATCCGCCGGCCCTCTATTCCATTTCCTTTCAGCTCTCATTTGCCTCGGTGTTTTTTATCGTGGCCGGCATGAATACCATGAAAGACCGGCTCACCGTCCTGCCGAACAAATGGGTCAGGAGAGGAACGGGGTTCGTGCTGGTTTCATTCCTGGCCATTATCGGTACCACGCCCCTGACCGCTTACCATTTCAATCAGGTGTCCTGGGTCGGCCTGCTGGCCAATTGCGTCATGATCCCCCTGGTGGAACTCGTGGCCGTGCCGCTGGGTCTGGGCGGGGCGGCCCTGTGCGGTCTGGCCCCGGATCTTTCCCAGATGATCTTCAAGGCCGGCGGCCTGCTTCTCCGCCTGGGGTGCTTCTTCACGGAAAAGGTCGCCTCCCTGCCGGGCGCTGCTTTTCACACGGTGACACCGAGTCCTTTTGAAATCGGTTGTTATTACGCCCTGGTCGGCGCGGCGGGAATCCTGTTGAGACAGAAACCGGTCCCTTCCGCCGGGCCGGGTCAGGAGGAAACGGCCCCCAAAAAATCGATGACCAGAGCCGCGTTGGCGCTGACCGTCATCGCCGCCGCCGGCCTGATCGCGGACATCGGCTGGTGGATCAACCGGCGCTTTCTCCATGACGAACTGCGGATAACGGTCCTGGACGTGGGGCAGGGCAACGCCGCCCTGGCGGAACTTCCCGGCGGTAAATGCCTGCTGATCGACGGCGGCGGTTTTACCGGCCGTTCCGTTTTTGACACCGGTAAAATGATCATAGCGCCATTTCTATGGCGCCACAAAATCGGGACCGTGGATACGCTGATCCTGACCCATCCGGACACGGATCATCTGTCCGGCCTGATTTATATCGCCGACCATTTTCATGTCCGGACGGTATGGTCCGGCGGTGAACCGGCGGATACGGACCATTACCGCCAGTTTATGGAAATCATCCGGGAAAAAGGGATTGAAAAGTTCGACCTGACCCGGACGGGAAAAGCCCGCGTCATCAACGGCGTTTGTTTTGAATTCCTGTATCCGCCCGATGACTTCATGCGCCGCAGGCAAACCCAGCCCTGGCGGAATACCAATAACAACAGCCTGGTGACGCGGATCAGCCGGGGACGGATTTCTTTTCTCTTTCCCGGCGACCTGATGGAAGAAGGCGAACGGGAACTGACGGCCCTGGCCGGGGGCCGCCTGGCCAGCACGGTACTGATGGCGCCCCACCACGGCAGCAAAACATCCGGCACGGCCTTCTTTCTTTCCCGCGTAAATCCGGAAATCGTTGTTATTTCCACCGGGCGGCAGAATCGTTTCGGATACCCTTCCGCGGACGCCCTGAAGCGGTATATAGCGACCGGAGCGGATATTTACCGCACCGATCTTCAGGGCGCCGTGACGATGACAACCGGCGGGACCGATCTGGCCATAGCCACTGCCTGCGGGCGTCCGCCGGATTTTTTTCGATCATCGTTGTTTATCACCCGATAACTTGCTATAACGACCGGAAACATCCCGCATGGCCCTTACAACGTAATTGTCGCTTTTCATAAAGAAGAACAGGCTGACAGGGAGGACTCCATGGCATTGACATTCCGGAAATCCGTTTGCGACCTGATCCGCGTGCGGCAATCCGCCAGAACGCACACCGGTGACCCCATTCCGCCCGGTGTGCTGGCCGAGCTCACTGATGACTGCGCCCGTCTGAAGCGGGGTCTTGCGGAAGAACCGGCCCGTTTTACCATCATTGAAAAGCCCTTTGTCAAAGGAGCCAAAGTCCGGCTGGGCAACTATGGCCTGCAGAAGAATCCCCGCTATTTTTTTGCCGGCGCCGTAAAAAAATCGGAAATGGCCCGCCAGAGTTACGGCTATCTGATGGAACAACTGGTCCTCAAGGCCACCGAGCTCGGGCTGGGGACCTGCTGGCTCGGATTCTTCGACCGCAAATTCTTTGAAGATTTTCAGACGGCCCCCGACGAACTGTTCCCGGCCGCCTGCACCGTTGGCCATGCCGCGGACCGGCGGCTGTTTGAGAAAATCAGCCGGGCGGCCATCCGGGCGGACCAGCGGAAAAACCCGGAGACGCTTTTTTTCGAGGGGGGGTTCAGCGTTCCCTTGTCACTGCCCGCGAAAGACCCTTACCGGGAAGCCCTGGAAATGGTCCGGCTGGCGCCCTCCTCCGGCAACTCCCAGCCCTGGCGGGTGGTCAGGGACAAGGACGGATCCGTCTATCATTTTTACCTGCACAAGGCCAAGGCCCTCTATTTCCGGGCGGGCCTGCATCATATCGACCTGGGAATCGCCATGTGCCATTTTGAACTGGCGGCAAAAGAGCTGGGTCTGCCCGGCGCCTGGCGATATCAGGAGCCGGTCCTGGCCAGCCTGCCGCCGGACACATTCTATACCATGAGCTGGATCGGCGCCTGAAACCCGGGCCCGATCAAAATGATTAACATTATTAATCTTAAGGAGGAAAAGAGGCCATGCCGCGAAATTGCCGCAACCTGCCGCGCCTGCTGATTGCGCCCGCCCTGACGATAATGATGTTTCTGTCCGGCGGTTGCGCCGCTATCACGAATTATTACGGGCTCAAAGATATTTCCGTGGAGGAACTGAAGGCAACGTATGCCAATGCCGAATCGGAATTTATTCCCGTCAACAACATGATGGTTCATGTGCGCGACGAGGGCGCAGGCCCGGTGCTGGTGCTCCTTCACGGCGCCCTGTCTTCGCTCCATACCTGGGACGAGTGGGTACCCGTCCTGTCACAGGACTACCGGGTGATCCGCATGGACCTGCCGGCATTCGGCCTGACCGGCCTGCCCGGGGACGGCTCAGCGGCGTTCAGTCCGGATCTGGTTAAGGATACGGTCATCAAGGTACTGGAAAACCGGCAGGTCACGTCCGCCACGTTTATCGGCAATTCCCTGGGCGGCTATATCAGCTGGCGCCTGGCCGTGGATCGTCCTGACCTGGTGAACCGGGTGGTCCTCATTGACGCCGTATCGTTCCCGCAGCAATGGACGTGGATAGTCAAGGCGCCCACCTGGTTCCCCTTGCGGCAACTGGCCCCGTTGATTACGCCCCGTTACACGATCGCCATCGGCATTTACCAGGCTTACGGGGACGATGGCCGGGTGGCGCCGGGGACCATTGAACGCTATCACCGGCTGCTGCTGCGGGAGGGCAACCGGGACGCCATGCTTGAGGCGCTGGACTGGGTCATATCAACCGAAAAGCCCTTCGGTTCGGAACCGGAAGCCGGGATTCGTGATGTCCGGCAGCCGTTGATGACCATGTGGGGCGGAAAAGACACCTGGATTCCCTACGATCCAGTCGGCAAGCAGTGGCAGGCGGCCTATCCCGACGCGACCCACGCGGTCTACCCGGACGCGGGCCATGTCCCCATGGAGGAAATTCCGTCCCGGACGCTGATGGACCTGCTGACCTTTCTCCAGGCCACGGACCCGGAACCGGCGTCAATACGAGGGAGCCGATGAGCCGGATTGCTGCAGCTGATACAGCTGAAAATAATATCCTTTTCTGTTCATCAGTTCCTCATGGGCGCCGGACTCGATGATGCGGCCGCGATAAAGCACCAGAATGACGGTGGCGTCCCGGACAGTGGACAGCCGGTGGGCGATGATGATGGCGGTCCGGTCCCGGGTCAGATTGGCCAGGGCCTGCCGGATCATCCGGTCCGTTTCCAGATCGATATAGGAAGTGGCTTCATCAAAAATAATCAGGTCGGGATCATTGGCCAGGGCCCGGGCGATGGACAGCAACTGCCGCTGACCGCTGGAAAAAGCGCTTCCCTTCTGGGTTACCGGGGCATTGACGCCCCCCTCCAGGCCATTGACCAGTGACCGGCAGCGGGCCATGTCGATGATCGCTTCCAGATCCCGGTCGCTTATGTCCGTTCTCCCGAAAGCGATATTGTCGCGGATGGTGCCGGTGAACAGGAACGGGTCCTGGGATACCAGGCCCGTCCGGCTCCGCAGAACCGAAGAAGGGATCCGCCGGATATCCGTGTCGTTGATCAGAACGCGGCCCTGGTTGACGTCATAAAACCGGAGTATCAGATTGGCGATCGATGTCTTCCCGGCGCCCGTGGGCCCGACAAGGGCCACGGTCTGCCCCCGTTCCACCGAAAAAGAGATATCGGTTAACACCGGCTCGTCCGGCTGGTAGGCAAACGAAACATTCTCCAGACGGACCCGGTGAATACGAAAATCCGGCGCCGGCCCTGGCGCTTCCGCTTCCGGTGCCGGCTGCGGCAGACGGCTGTCCGTGTCCAGCACCAGGAAAATCCGCTCCGCCGATGAAATGGCGTTCTGGGTGATGTTGAATTTTTCGGCCATGTCCCGCAGGGGCCGGAAAAACATTTTGATGTAGCTGATGAACGCCGCCAGCACGCCGATGGTCATGGTCTCGGAAAGAACCCCCCGCCCCCCGAAATAGATGATAACAGCCAGGGACACGGCCCAGAGCATATCGATGACCGGCATGAAAACGGCAAAAACATGAATCTGCCGGATCCCGGCCAGATAATGGTCCCGGTTGATGGCCTGAAACCGCCGGTAGTTGTCGGTGGTCCGGGAAAAAAGCTGAAGAACGCTCATGCCTTCGATGGTTTCCGATGTCCTGGCGTTGATCTCGGCGATTTTTACCCGCATCCGTCGGTACGGTTCCCGGGCCGCGGTGGCAAAGTAGGTCGCCGCCAGGGCCACCAGCGGAATGACCATCAAACAGGCCAGGGCCAGTTGCCAGGAGAGCATCATCATCACCACGATAATACCGAAGATCAGAAACAGATCGTTGAACACGAAGGTGATGACCGAGGTGAACATTTCGTGCATGTTCTGAATGTCGTTGGTGGCCCGGGTCACCAGCCGTCCCACGGGATTGCGGGAAAAATATTCCAGGCTCTGGTCCTGAATATGGGTAAACACCTTCAGGCGCAGGTGGTGCATGGTTTTCTGCCCGGCGTATTCCATGACCAGGACCTGGGCGGCGTTGAGAAAAAACAGCGCCAGGGCGATGACCAGGATCAGGCCGGCGGCCAGGGCCGTCCGGGTCAGGTCGGATTCCCGCAGCACGCGGATATCCGCCGGGTTCATCTCCCGCAGCCGATCCGGGTGGATCAGGGCGGATGCCTGATCGATATCCGTGAACAGGGGGCGGTAGGCGTTGACGATTTCCCTCTGTCGCGGCGTATCCAGGGCGATGCGCACATACCGGTCCGGTGGGCCGGTTTCCGCCGCTTCCCGGGGAACAATGTAGCGGTCAATGGCGGTTTTGATGATCAGGGGCGCGGCCAGATCCAGCAGGGTGACCAGAATGATGATGACCACGGCGCCGCCAATGATGAGAAGCTGGGGCCGGATAAAGGGGTAGAGCCGCGCCAGCAGCCGCAGATCCCTTTTCCGTTCCGGTTGCTTTTCCCGGAAGGCGTCGGCCCGGCTATTCATCGCGTCTCTCCTCCAGCTGCTGGATACGCCAGGCCTCGGCATAGTAACCCTTCAGGCGCAACAGTTCCTCATGATCGCCGTGCTCGGTGATCCGTCCGTCCCGCAGCACCACGATCGATTCGGCAAACCGGGCCAGGGACGGGCGGTGGGAAATGAGCAGCACGGTTTTCCCCCGGGTGACCTGCCGCAGGGCAGCCAGGATTTCATCGGCCGTTTCCGGATCCACCTGGCTGACCGGATCGTCCAGGATCAGAACCGGCGCGGCGTGATAAAAGGCCCGGGCCAGGGCCACGCGTTGTTTCTGTCCGCCGGAAAGGATGACCCCCTTTTCTCCGGTAAGGGTGTCAAATCCGCCGGGAAAGGCGCGGATCGTCTTGTACAGCCCGGCGTCGCGGCAGGCCGCCACCAGTCTCGGGTCATCGTCCGGCACGGCGTCATCGAAGGTAATGTTCTCCTTGATGGTCGCGGAAAACAAAAACGGCTCCTGGGGCATGAAGGCGATCAGGCGCCGCAGGTCATCCGTCCGGATATGACGGATATCCCGGCCGTCGATGCGGACAGCGCCGTGGTCCGGGTCGTATTTCCTGGCCAGAAGACCCGCCAGGGTGGTTTTGCCGCTGCCGGGAGGGCCGAGGACAAAGGTCGTTTTACCCGCCGGCAAGGTCAGGCCGATGTCCTTCAGGGCGGGAGCGGTCGCGCCGGGATAGATAAAGGAAACCCGATCAAGGACGATTTCCCGGTTTACGCCGGCGATGGAAACCGCGTCCGGCCCGTCGGTGATGCCCGGCACCGCGGCCAGCACCTGGTTGATCCGATCCAGGGAGGCCCGCCCGCGCTGGACCAGATTGGTGACCCAGCCCAGGGCCATCATGGGCCAGGTCAGCAGGCCCAGGTAACTGATGAAGGCCACGAAATCGCCGGGCGTGATGACGGCGGTAATGGCCTGACGGCCGCCCAGGCAGAGAACAATGGCCGTGCTGGTATTGGCGAAAAAGACCATCAGGGGGAAAAAGGCGCCGGTGACCCGGGCCAGGCCCATGTTCTTCCGGATATACCGTTCGGAAACGGTTTGAAACAGTGCCGTTTCCGCGTTCTGCCGGGCAAACGCCTTAATAACGCGGATGCCCGAAAACCGTTCCCGGACGATTTCCGTCATATCGGAAAAGGCGGCCTGGACCTCCTGATACATCCGGTGCATCTTGCGGCCGAACAGCCGGGTAAAAATGACGATCAGGGGCATGGGAATGAGACTGTACAGGGTCAGATGGACGTTGATATAGGCCATGAACCCGATGGCGGCCGTTCCCAGGAAGACGGCGTCGGTCAGGGCCACCAGCCCGAAACCGCTGGCCATCCGGATATGGTTAATGTCGTTGGTGACCCGCGCCATCAGATCGCCGGTACTGGTGCGGTCGAAATAGGCGGCGTCCAGGGTCTGTAGATGAAAAAAGACCCGGTCCCGCAGGTCCTGTTCGATCTTCCGGGAAGCGCCGATGAGACAGCGACGCCAGGCATAGCGGAAAACGGCGATAACCGACGCCATCAGCAGGATGAGCAGGGCGTACTCCAGCAGTTTTCCGGCATCCGGGGTCAGGCCGGCCAGATCGTCGATGGCATGCTTGGTGACCCGGGGAATCAGCAGCTGCAGGATATCCACCACCACCAGGCTGACGACCCCGGCGGCAATAAGGACGATATTTTCCTTTAACAGGCTTCTGGCGCTGGTTTGAGACAATGAAACAATCGATTCAGACAGAGGGTTTAAAGTTTAGATTCATCCGGAATCGTCATGGCGGTTACAACAATTTGGCCAGCTGGTTGGCCGCGGTCAGCAGCGGATCCCAGACCGGCCCAAAAGGCGGCGCGTAGGCCAGATCACACTGGGAGAACTGCTCCACGGTCATGCGGACAAAAAGGGCCGTGGCCGCGGCGTTGATGCGGTGGGCCACCCCATCCTTTCCGACCATCTGCGCGCCCAGCAGGCGGCCGGATTTTCGGTCGCCCACCATCTGCACGTAAATGGGAGACGAGCCCGGCTGGGCGTGGGCCCGGGAGCGGGAGGTCACCACGGTTTTGGCCGGATCGAACCCCGCCCGGCGGGCTTCCGCGACGTTCAGGCCGGTGCGGGCCACCTGCAGGCCGAAGACCTTGAAGACGGCCGTACCGGTGATGCCGGGCACTTCGACCGGCTTTCCGCAGGCATGATCGGCCGCCGCCCACCCGGCCCGGTTGGCCCTCAGCGCCAGCGGCACCCAGGCCCGTTCACCCGTTACCATGTGATAAGCGTCGGCGCAGTCTCCGGCGGCGTAAATATTTTCGATGGAGGTCCGCATCTGCCGGTCCACCGCGATGGCCCGGCCGGGCCCCAGGGCGATGCCTGCCGCGGCGGCGATATCACTGTTGGGGGTGACGCCGATGGCGGGCAGAATGATATCGGCATCCACCGTCATGGTGTCGAAAACAGCGGTCAGCCGGCCCCCGGGTTCGATGCGCTGCAGTACAGGCCCCAGTCGCAGGCTCACCTGATTGGCCTCCACTTCCTGCTGAACCACGGCCGCCAGTTCCTCCTCCAGCCAGGGGAGAAAACCCGGCCGGTTTTTGATCATGGTCACGGCAATGCCTCTTGCCCGGAAGGCCTCGGCCATCTCAAGACCGATGTAGCCGATACCCAGGATGAGCACGTGCCGCACGTCACGGGTCTCGATCCAGGCTTTAATGGCCCGGCCGTCTCCCAGGCTTTTCAAGGCCATGACGCCGGGCGTGTCGGACCCGGGGACATCGGGCAGGATCGGCCGGGCGCCGGTGGCAATCAGCAGGTTGTCATAGTCAATCGTAAACGGCTGCCCGCCTTCGGATACGCCGGACACCCGCCGCGCGGCCGGATCAATGGCCGTGGCGTCATGGCCGGTCAGCAGGTTGATTCCCTGCTTTTCCCGGAAAACCTGCGCCCGCCGGACCACCAGCACATCCATGGGGTTTGCCGGATCGGCGATGTTGTAAGGCATACCGCAGGCACTGTAAGAAACATCGGCGGTCCTTTCCAGCACGGTGATGTCCAGGGAAGGCTCATGCCGCCTGGCCCGGCTGGCCGCGCTCATGCCGGCGGCGTCGCCGCCGATAATCAGAAAACGCATCATCAACTCCTTCGGGCGGAGATTCCGTCCGATTACCACTTGAGATCCAAACCACCGTCTCTATGGATGGTTGAGAATAAAGGGTAAATCATCCGGGGCATACCGCTGGGCATCATACACCATGCCGATGCTTTCCCCGTCAAAATGGGTGGAAACATATTTCCAGACGACTTCCTTTTCCGGGGTGACTTCAAATACGGTCCCGCCCGTCGTCTCCACTATCAGGTAATTGCCGTTGGGCAGTTTCTGCTGCCGCCCGCCGATATAGGAAAAAAAACCGTCTTGGCTTTGCGGATATATACCCGATTGGGCAAAATACCCGGCATAGTCGGCCGGGGTGAAACGCCAGCCCGGTTGATTCCGGGTACAATCCCACTCGAGAACCTGGCTTCCCTGCCGGTAGGCCTTGTTTTCAAAAAAAACGATGCGGCCGTTTTCAAGATAGTCCGCGTCATGAACGCTGGAGGCCACGCCGGTCAGCGCCCATTTTACCGTCATCGTTTCAGCGTCGACCACCGTTATGCCGACCGCCTCCCGGTGGGATAAAAGGATGTCGCCGGCCTTCAGGAAAGGAAATCCGGAAGCCTTGTCGGATGTCAGCAGTTCAATGTTGTTGGTATGCAGATAATCGCCGTAAGGCGCATCGGGTATCAGGTAGTAGTAAGGCGATTTCTTGACCACCTCATATATTGGCGCTTGATTCAGGACGGTGCCGTCGGGCGACAGGACGACGATGGTGTCGTCGATGCGGGGACGGCCCTGCTCATAATTGTACTTATGCGTCAAGGTGATAATCCGCCCGTCTTCAGCCACCGCCAGATCATGATGGGCGTTGATGTCCGCTTTCCAGATCAACCCGGACCGGGCATTCAGCCTGGCGATCCCGGCGCCGTATGGCGCGAAAGGTCCCGCGTATATGGCGATCAGGTCGCCGTTGGGGAATAAAAAGGCTCTCTGCCAGTAAATCAGTTCCCGGGGAACCGGATCAATCAACGGTTCCACATGTTTCGGTTGCGGCCATACCTCGGAAAACGGCTTGCACCATTGGTGGATCACGTTTCCCTGCATATCAATCAGCCGGGCCGAGGTGTCGTTGTCGGTGATCAGCGTATATCCCCGGAAGGTCCTGGAGGGGTCATGGATCACCACGCCGGTGGTGGTTTCCCTGGTGCTGGCCCATACAAACGGATATTTTTTATGTTTTTCCTTGAAAAATACGGAGGCGAATTCCAGACCGTAGTTGCATATCGCGGCGATGGTGGCGATTCTGACTTGAAAATAGGGAAACTTATGCCGGTCCGCCACATACATTCCCGCCCCGAAGGCAATGACGATGGAAAGGAATGCGAGGCAGGCGAAAAACAATAGCCGGTCCCACTGTCGTTTCAACTTTCGCCATATCTCCATCGGAGGCAAGCCTTATGAACTATTTTACCGTTAATGGAAGGCTATTCAGAGGCGGCTTGGTCAGACGGCGTCAAAAAGGTTAAGTAGCCCTCTGAATAACGCTCCGCAAAGAAGAGTCTGGCAATGCTGTTACCTTGTTTCTTTGTGGAGACATATTTCCATACAACTTTCTTTTCCGGCGTAGCTTCAAACATTGAACCACAGTTGGTATTCACAATCAGATAATTACCATTGGGTAACTTTTGCTGCGCCCCACCGGTTCCGGAGGCAAAAATATCATAGGAGGGTAGCGGTTGACTAAAGCCATAATAATAATCGGCCGGGGTAAATTCCCAGATAGGCTTGTTTAGACCGCAATCCCATTCAACGACCGCGCTTCCCTGCAGATAAGCTCTGTTGTCAAAAAAAGCGATCTTGCCATCCATAAGGAAGTCCGCATCGTGGACGACCCCTGCCACACCCGTGAGAGCCCATTTGACTTTAAAGGTGTTTGCATCGACCACCGTCATGCAAACCGAGTTTCTATGGGACAGCAGCATATCCCCGCCACTCAAGAAAGGAAAACCATTAACTTTATCTGATGTCAACAAATCAATATTGTTGGTATGCAGATAATCGTCAAAGGGTTCACCCGGTATCAAATTATAATATGGAGACTCTCGGATCGCATTATAGATTGATATTTCGTCAAGCACCATGCCTTCGGGGGAGAGGACGGTAATGTAATCATCGATCCGGGGGCGGGAATAATCATAGTTGTATTTATGTGTTAATACAAAGATCCGGCCGTCATCCGCTATCGTCAGATCATGATGGGCGTTTATATCCGCTTTCCAGATAAGCTCGGACCGGGAATTTATTTTGATTATCCCCGCGCCATAAGGGGTAAAAGGGCCTGTGTATATTGCGATAAGATCCCCGTTGGGGAATAAAAACAATTTATGCCAGTAGATCAAGTCCTCGGGAATCGAGCTCATTAAAGGTTTAACATGCAGCGGCTGCGGCCACATAAAGTTGGCGGGCTTATGCCAGGGGTGGAGCACTTTCCCATTCGTATCAATCAGGTTAACATGGTCCGGCAGCGGCCACACATCGAAAAAATCTTTACGCCATTTATGGATCACCTTTCCCTTCATGTCGATCAGACTGGCGCCGGTACCCCCATCGGCAATAAGCGTATACCCCTTGTATGTTCCGGATGGATCATTGACAACCACCCCCGATTTCGGTTCATGTGTTTTTACCCATACATAAGGATACTTCCTGTATTTTTCATTAAAAATAAGAGAGGAAAGTTCTAATCCGTAATTACATATCGCGGAGTCGACAGCCAGCTTGATCTGAAAGTAAGGAAACTTGTGGCGATCCGCCACAAAAAATCCGACGCCGAAGGCAATAACAACGGAAAGGAAGAAAAAACAGACGAAAAACAATAACCGGTCCCATTGCCGCTTCAATTTTTGCCATATGTCCATCGGAGGCAAGCCCAATTCTCTGCTCTGCCGTATCGGCATCTATCATCCGAGCGGCGATCGCCCGGTCAGAAAATACTTTCAACCATCGAGAATGGTTTACTCTTGTTCAGTTCCCCGGTCAGCCGGCCGGCTGGAGCGTCCTTGCTTCCAGCGCCAGAAAGATCGTATCGGCCACACCAGCAAACCACCGACAGCGGCGAGGATAACGCCCAGAACGGTCCAGAAAGCCCCAAGCATGGTAATGCCTACGCCGGGACCGACATAAGCCCAGGTTACAGTAAAAGGAGCAAGCACAAAAAGCAGCGCAACAACAGCCGACTTAATCAGTTCCGAACGTGACATGGGGTTTCTCCAGGGTAATACGACCCGACAAAACATCCTGCGTCAATACATTCAAGGGCAAAAGACCGGAAGAATTTCAGGCAAAATAATTGCTTTTTCTTTTTTTGTCAAAATATTTCTTTGTCCCCCGGCTATACAATGGTTTGATCTCATTGACTTTCAGAGGAACCGTTGTTAGGCTGTCCCACTATGGATAAAGGGACCATCGTCGAATACATTGACCGGCAGCGGATGATCTGCGCGGTTGTCCTGGATTCAACGACTTCCGGGGACAGGCGGTTTCAGATACTTACCGAAAACGATCAAACCGTTAACCTCTCCGCCCGCAGAATAACCCATGCCGGCGGTCGCCTGGACACGGAACTGAATCGGACGCAACTGCTGGAACTGTTAAAACAGACAGCCGCCAGGCGCGTCGCCCTGACCAAGCAGATCAACGTGGAGCGCCTGTGGAACCAGTTAAAAGATAAAGAGGACTGGGTCTCTCTCTCCGCCATCAGAACGTTATGTTTTCCCGGTCAGGCCACGGCGGATCATGAGGCGGCCCTGGTCCGGGCCATGTTTGAAGACGGGCTCTATTTCAAGTTCGATCACCACCGGTTTTTTCCCCACTCCCCGCAACAGATCACGGCGATCACCGCCCGGAAGGAGCAGGAAGAGCGGAAAAAACGTACCGTCAATGAAGGCTCCCAGTGGCTGAAAAAAACGATCGAAGGCGGGGCCACCGCATTGACCGCCCATGAGCGGGAATATGTCGACATCCTCAAGGACTACTATGTTTTTGAGCAGGATGCCGCGGACAAGGTCCTGGCCAGGGAAATGCTGACCAGGGCCGGAGGCGTTTCCCGGGACGCTGTTTTTTCCCTGATGGTTCGCCTGGGCGCGTGGGACGTCAACGAAAACACCGATTACATCCGTTATGGCGTTCCCATAACATGGCCCCCGGAGACGAGCGCCCTGGCCGAGGCCATCGGCCGGGCGCCGACGGGAGCAACCCGGAACGGCGGCCGGGTCAATCTGTCCGGGCTGCCTGTTTTCACCATTGACGGCAGCACCACCATGGATTATGACGACGCGCTGAACGTGGAACTGGAAGCGGACGGCGGCTGCCGGGTAGGTGTTCACATCAGCGACGTGGCCCACTATATCAACCGCGGCAGCGCCATCGACCGGGAAGCCATGACCCGCGGCAGTTCCATTTACACCGCCGACCAGAAAATCCCCATGCTGCCGCCGGTCCTTTCCGAAGAGGCGTGCAGCCTGAAAGCGGGTGTCGACCGTCCGGCAATTTCCATTCAGATGCGGTTCTCTCCCTCCGGCGAATTGATCAGCCACGAGATTATCCCCTCCATCATCCGGGTGGATCGTCACATATCATACGGCGATGCCGACCGAACCATGGAGCAAGACCCGCGACTGAAAAAACTCCACGATCTGGCCATCCTGCTGCGCCGGCAAAGGATACACGCCGGCGCCCTGCAGATCACTATACCGGAACTGTTTATCCAGTTCATTGATAGAAACCGCCCGGCCGTCAAACGCCTTGACGACGTCAGCCCCTCGCGGATGATGGTGGCGGAAATGATGATCATAGCCAACCGGCTGTTCGCCGATTTCCTTTCCGCGCATAATGTCCCGGCGGCCTTCCGCTCCCAGGTGGAGCCCAAACAGCGGCTGATGAAAAAAACCGACGGACCGGGGACCCTCTTTCAGAACTGGGTACAGCGCAAAATGGTCGCCCGGGTGGTGCTGTCCGGCACCCCGGGGCACCATGCCGGCCTGGGGCTGGAGCGGTACACGACGGCCACGTCGCCGATAAGAAAATACCTGGACCTGATGGCCCAGCGTCAGGTGAGATCGATCCTGGGCCTGGAAACCCCCTACACCCGGGAGGAGGTTCAGGATATCATTCAGAGGCTGGAGCCGGTTCTGGGCAATGTGGCCAGGATCCAGCAGGCCCGCCAGCGTTACTGGGTGTTGAAATATCTGGAATCCAGGATCGGCCGCAAGGAAGAAGCCGTCGTGCTGGACAGTTTCAACGAGGATTACTCCGTGCTTATCCCCGATTATCTGCTGGAATGCCGGCTGCCGAAAACCTCCGGCACCAGGCTAAAACCCAAAGACCTGATCCAGGTGACCATCCAGCATGTCAGCGCCCGGAACAATGTCATCGCCATCTTCTTCGGTTAGTGCTTGAAGCAGCGCTGACCAGTAAACACCATGGTCACGCTGGCCTCGTTGCAGGCTTCGATGGCCTGGTAGTCGTTCAGGGAGCCGCCGGGATGGATCACCGCGGAAACGCCCTCCTGGATGCCCACGTCCACTCCGTCGCGGAACGGGAAAAAGGCGTCGCTGACCATGGCGCTGCCGATCAGACCGCCTTTTTCCGCGGCTACCTTCCGGTTGACGGCGTCAATCTTCTCCCGGTCATCCAGATCCTTGTAGGGAAGGCCGAACAGCTCGAAAGCATACCGGTCGGCCAGCTTGCGATAGGCCTTGTCCCGGGCGATCTCGGCCACGCCCACCCGGTCCTGCTCGCCGGTGCCGATGCCCACGGTGGTCTCGTCCTTGACGTAAATCACCGAATTGGACGTGATCCCGGTTTCCACCAGCCAGCCGAACATCATGTCCCGGTACTCCGCTTCCGTGGGCGAACGCTTGATGCGGTAGGTTTTTCCTTCGAAGGCGCACTCGGCCGGCAGCAGATCCTCTTTTGACAGCACCTGCGAGACAAAAGACCACTGGGCGATGATGCCGCCGTCGATCAGACTCTTGAAATCCACCCAGCGCTTGTTGACAAAATTCTGCAGCTGCCCGATGTTGCGGATACGGATGACCCGGAGATTTTTCCTGCCGGAGAGAATTTTCAGGCTGCCCTCCTCGTACTCCGGGGCCACCACCACTTCCGCGTACTGGGCGGCCACGGCTTCGGCCGTGGCCTTGTCAAGGGGCCGGTTGACGGCGATGCAGCCGCCGAAAGCGGCGATCCGGTCGGCCATGTAGGCCCGGGCATAGGCGGTTTCCAGGGAGGCCGCCCGGGCCACACCGCAGGGGTTGTTGTGCTTGACGATGACAGCGGTTGGCTTATCGCTGAAATATCTCAATATGTTCAACGCGTTGTCCGCATCGGTCAGGTTGGTTTTGCCGGGGTGCTTGCCGGATTGCAGCAACTCTACGTCCGAAGCCAGGTAGTGGCCGGGCTGGATGGTTTCCGTTTCGCCCAGGATCAGATTGCCGTTGACCAGCCGGTACAGGGCCGCCTCCTGACCGGGATTTTCGCCGTAGCGCAACCCTTTTTCCACATTATCAATACGCCAGGACACCTTTTCAAAAAAAAGCGTCTGCCGCTTGCCGCCGTCCACAAAAGACACCTCCATCTGCGGTGGAAAATGGTCGTCCATGATGGTCCGATAGGCCTGCTTCATGTCTTTTTCCATGGTCTTCTCCTGTTACAATTCCGGTCCGGGACCCGGGATGACCGGGACTGATTGATTTCGCAAGGTTCTTACGCAAAATTAATGGGATATACTGGCCGCCGTCACTATAGCCTGCTGATATACTATTCTATTGTTTAAAGATCAAACGGCTTTTTTGTTTTTGAAAAAGCAGTATAATGGCCAGGAAATCGGTTGGATCTTACCTTTCTCAATTAAACATTATGGCTGCCGTTATGCATGATAAAACCGCCGGAAACGACTTTCCGGAGAAGGGATTTGGGGAATACTGCCGTTTTGTTATCCCGCAGCAAAGCCGCATTCTCATGCTCGGCTGCCCGCATCCTGATTCTCTGAAAAGGCTGAGCCCTTCCGTCGGCGTCGGCGTTGCATCTGCTTCTGCCGGCAAATGCGGTATCGACGATGAAAGCGCGCCCGTCGTTACATATCACGTCGAGGATATCGAAACCTTTTTTATAGCCCAGTCTTTTGACTATATTATTATAAACTCGATACTTCCCGACATTTCCGATGTCCAGCGATTTCTCGGCCGCCTGCTGGAAATGAGTACGCCCGGGACAAGGCTGATTATAAACAGCGACGACTCCGGCCGGGGCTTCCTGGTTAAAAAGCCACAACCCCGGACAAATGCCGGCACCGGCAGCGAAACTTGTCCGAACCGGTTTTCCCGCCGGGACCTGGAAATTTTTCTCGCCGCTTCCGGCTATGAAGTAATTGCCCGGAGAAATTATCTATTATCTCCCGGGCCTGTGTATTCCAGGCCTTCCATAATCAGGTGGCTCGTCGCCAGGCTGCCGGTGGCCAGCCGGTCCCGTCGGGGCTGTCTTACGGTAGCCCGGCCTCACCGGCCTCCTGAGAACCGCCAGGAGATATCCACCTCGGTGGTGATTACCTGCCGGGACGAAGAAGGCAATATCGAAGCCCTGGTTGAAAGGATTCCATCCCTGGGGGAAAAAACCGAAATTATTTTCGTGGAAGGCCATTCGGTTGATAAAACGACCGATAAAATCGTGGAGATGATGAGAAAATATCCGGAAAAAGATATCAAGATCTTCCACCAGACCGGCAAAGGGCAGGGGGATGCGTTCCGGCTTGGGTGCGACAGGGCCAGAGGTGATTTCCTGATTTGGCTCGAAGCCGACTTGACGACTCCTCCGGAGGAGGCCCGGCTGATCTGGGAAGCTTATATCAACGGGCATGGTGAATACATCAATGGGACCCGTTTTATCTACCCCATGGCGCCGAAGGCCATGCCCCTTTTAAACAATCTGGGCAACCGCTTTTTCAGCCTGCTCCTGTCGCTGATCACCGGCCGGCGATTGACGGACACCCTGTGCGGCTTCAAGGGGATCACCCGGGCCCACTACCTGAATATCGTCCGCAACCCCAGTCGTTTCGACGCACTGGATCCCTTCGGTGATTTTCAACTCATCCTCGGCGCCGTGAAATTCAACCTGGCCATAGCGGAGGTCCCCGTCCATTACCATCCCAGAACATATGGGGAACCCAAGTCCTATGGCCGTTCGCGGTGGGGATTGTTGCGCCATGCCCGAATTTTATTAAAGATATGCCGGCTGGCGTTTATTGATTTCCGATTGCGCTGATGGGCCCGCCTGTTGAATAAGGCGTGGATGGCCCTGCCGATTAATTTTCTGATGAACAAATAAGATGAAGCTTCAGTTATTAAAAAATCAATTGTTCCATAAAGGCCCGTCTCATCTGGTTTTGCATGTCACCAGCCGGTGCAATCGCAGCTGTCAGACCTGTTTTGTTCGTACCCGCGACGCGGCGCCAACCGGAGAAATTTCCCTGTCGGAGATAAAAACTTTGGCAGAGGGCTTAAACAATCTTATTTTTGTCGACATCGGCGGCGGCGAACCGTTTCTGCGGAGCGATTTGCCCGAAATCTGCGCGGCTTTCAAAACCCGGTATCTTTCCATCCCGACCAACGGTTTTGATCCGGAAAGGATTCATCATACCATAACCGAAATTCAGAAAAAGGCGGCCGCCATCCTGAGTATTTCGGTATCCCTCGATGGTTTTGAAAAAACCAATGATGCCATAAGGGGCGCCGGCAGTTTTCAAAACGCGCTCCAGACCATTCTGTCCTTGAAAAAAATTCCCGGCATTTACCTGAAAATAAATACGGTCTTAAGTGACCGGAACTACCCTGAAATTATTGCCTTCATGGAATACACCCGGACCCTGGCCCCCGATTTTCACTCCATCATCTTTCTCAGGGGAAAGCCGCGGAACGAATCCGTAAAATGCCCCTCGGTCAAAGAACTGGCCGATATCAAGGAAAAGGTGCTGGCCATCTGGAAAACCTATGGCTATGGTCAGCGAGGGCTGGATCAGTTTTTCCTGCGCAACTACCACCGGAATATGTACGCGTCATCGCTCCGGGTAATGCGGGAAAGCAGGCAAACCCCGCCGTGCCTGGCCCACAAGCACCATCTGGTCGTCTACCCCAACGGCGATGCCGCCTTCTGTGAAATGCTGGAGCCCTTCGGCAATATCCTGCGGACCGCCTTGCCGCGGCTTTTACGGCAAGAAAAGGCCATCGAACAAGTCCGGCGGATAAAAATCGGGGGATGCTTCTGCTATCACAATTGCAACCTGATGGACAATTATTTCCTCAATCTTTGGCAGTATCCCAAACTTCTCCTGGGCCTTTGAAATGAAAGTCAGCGTCGTCGTTACCGCTTATAATGCCGAACAGACCATCGCAAAGTGCCTGGCGTCAATACTGGCCAACGAATACGATGATTATGAACTGATTGTCGTGGATGATTGTTCCCGTGACGGTACGCCCGATATCATCAAGAAGATAGGCGACCAGCGTTTGCATTATTTCCGGAATTCAACCAACCGAAAGGTATCGTACAGCCGAAATGCCGGGACAAAGAAAGCCGGCGGAGAGATTATCCTCTTTCTCGATTCGGATGCCTATGTCGAGAAAGACTGGATCGCCCGGCATGTTGAAGCGCACGAAAAAACGGGCGCGGCCATCATCGGCGGCGGTATCCAGGGCGTATCCCGGACCGTTTTCGGCAAAGCCGACGCCTTCTGCACCTGGTATGCCTCCGTTCCCTTCAGCGGCAGTTATTACATCAGAAAACTTCATGTCGCCTCGAACAACATGTCCGTCAAAAAGACAGCGCTTGACCGCATCGGCCTGTTTGATGAAACCCTGACAAACGGCGGCGAAGACACGGAGTTCTGCTTCCGGGCCAGACGGCTGGGGGAGAAAATTTATTTTCAATCCGATATCGTGGTTTATCATTTCGACCGGGATAATTGCCGGGACTATTTCCGGCATCAGAAAAGCATGGGGACATATATGGTTCAAATCCGCTCACGGTTAAAGATGGACTATTCTTTTCTGATCCCGACGGCGTACTATCCGGCCTTTCTTTATATCCTTCCCCTGGCCTGCCTGCTGACGCTCTTTATCCTGAAGCAGTGGTTGCGGTTCAGGCCCGGCATTATCTTCTATACCCCGCTGATCCTGGCCGGTAAAATTGTTCACACCTGGGAAATCAAAAACTCCCTTAAGCCCGGAAACGAATAATCAGCAACGCCTCGGGCGGTTACGCCGTGCCGGATGGTGCCGGTAATAATGGTGAATCTCGCTGCAAATCCGATGTACCGATTCGGGTTCAAGCCTGGCTGAAGAAGGAAGGGACAGGCCGTGGGCATAGGCGTACTCACTGCATGGGAACCGTCCTTTTAATCGATAACAGGGCTGTTGGTGCAGGGGGTAGAAGAACCGCCGGGTGCCGATGCCTTTCCGGCCGAGATAAGCCTGGAGTGATTCCGGGTCTTCGACGAGAATATTGATAAACCAGTGCACGGGCGCGCACCGCTCGTCTGCCCGGGTGAACTCAATTTCACTCAGGTCTGATAACTGTTTCATATATTCCCGCCGCAGGGCAGCCTTCTTTTTTATGATTAGATTCAATTTTTTCAACTGCGTGATGCCGACGGCGGCGGCCATTTCGTTAAAACTGAAATTATAACCGATCTCATCATGGATGAACGTTCCTCTTCGGCCGCGGCCGTGATTCTTAAGGGCGTAAATTCTGGCATCAAGCGTGGAGGATTGGGTTATGACCATCCCTCCTTCTCCGGTCGTTATCGTTTTATTGCCGTAAAAAGAGAAACAGCCGAAATCCCCGAAGGTGCCGACATGCCGGCCGTTGAATTTCACGCCCACGCCCTGCGCGGCATCCTCTATGACAACCAGCCGGTGTGCGCCCGCGATCTCCATGATCGCGTCCATATCAGCCGCCTGCCCATACAGATGAACCGGCATGATGGCCCGGGTCCGCCGGGTTATCTTTTGCCGGATTCCGTCCGGGGAAAGCGTAAAAGAGGTCTGATCGACATCCGCCAGAACCGGTCTGGCTCCGGAGAGAACAACGGCGTTGCTGGAAGCGATAAAGGTCAGGTCAGGCAGAATGACTTCATCCCCTTTCCCTATGCCCGCGACTTTCAAGGCGGCAAAAAGGGCCATCGTTCCATTACAGAAGGCGCGGGCGTATTTTGCCCCGGTTTTTTTCCGGAACAGGGCTTCAAACGATTCGGTCCTTTTTGCCTCGGTCAGCCACGTGGATCGGACCGCCTCCATGACCGCTTTTGTCTCTTGTTCGTCTATCCAGGGCTCTATTTGAGGTATAATTTTTTTCACGGTTATCCTTAGTGGCTTTTCGGTTTATATTTTAATGGGTTTAAAAAAGCGCTTTGCAAGAAATCGTTTGTAAACAATCAAAATTATCGCTAATTATATATGGTATGTAAAGCCCCTGGCTTAATAAAGCAAACATATGGGCACAAAAACCAATCAATGTCTTCCGTCACTTTTCACCGACCGTGGCGATGAATAATCAAGAAACAAATCGATCCCGGGCTTTATGGATAGTTTGTCCTATCATTATCCTGTTGCCGTTTCTTTTGTTGCTATGGCCGTATCCGTTTTTGTCCCGGACAAATTACGGCTTTGATTACTGGCACCATCACATCCAGGATCAGATGGAACTGGCTTTTGCCCTTAAAACAGGGACCTTCCCACTGTTTATACCCGGCTATTTCCACGGCCAGACGGCCTTTGTCCTGTCGGAAGGCCAGTTGCTCCATCCGTTTTTCCATGTGATCCGCCATCTGCCCGGATACTGGCAGGGTCGTGCCGCGGACTGGTCCATGCTGCTCCATCTTCTGGGGCTGGCCGGGGCGCATCTGGCCCTGTTTTCTTTTCTGCGGCGGCTGAACATGAGCGTCATGATTTCCTTTTTTCTATCTACCACCGCTGTTTATAATTTGCGCATGGTCTTTTTGTCCTGGTTCGGCTCCCCGATGGAGGCCTGGTCCGGGCATATTCTGCTTTGCAGCGCCATCGGCTGCTATTATTTAAAGCCCACCGCCGTCAAAGGCCCGCTGCTGATCATCGGCGCCGCTTTCTGGCTGATTACCTGCGGGCACCCGGTCTGGACTTATTACGGCCTGATAACCGCCGCGCTCTTTACGATTCTTCTGCCTTTTTATGCTCCGGCAATGCGTTTTGAAAACAGCGCCGCCAGTTTTCAGACCCGCTTGCGTTTCTGGGGGAAAATAACGCTTTTCTGCGCCCTGGCGCTGCTGCTCTCCGGCGGCTATATTATTCCCTATTATATCGATTTTGTTTCAACCAACGCCGGCATTGTGGATCAGCCCTATGCCTGGGCCACCTCTCAGCCGGAGCCGTTCGGAGAATGCCTGAACAATTTTTTCCTGCCGCTTCGAACCGGCTACGCCATGTTTGCCGGCACGCCCCTGTTTCTTGCTGTTTTGCTGATTCCAATGATGGCGCTGTTTCGAACAAAAACACCCGGCACCATATGGGCTATCCTGGGAATTATCCTTTTCGTATTTCTTTACATGCAGGGCAGCGCCACGCCAGTCCACAGGCTTGTCTGGGAATATCTTCCCCTGCATCATATGATAAGAGGACCGGCGCGGCTGGCGTTTACCTTGCCGCTGCTGTTCATGCTGGTGCTGGCCTGGATTTTTCAAACCGACGGACGCGTTTCCGCCGGCATCGCCGGGGTGACAAAAGGGGCGACCGCTCCGGCTGTCCTGGGCATAACCGCCCTTGCCCTGCTCGCCCTGTTCGTGCTGTCGGCTCCGGAATCGATCACTACAGACCTTGCTCCGCATGCTCGTTTGAACCTTTCGCGACTTCCGGCCTGGCCGGAACCTTTGATCTTTGTCACGAGTGTCCTGTCATTGCTCGCGCTGGTTATATACGGCATGGCGGCCTGTCCCTGGAAACAGGTCAGTATGATATTTCTATGCGCGGTTACCCTCGTGCATCTTGGCCTTATTTTCAAATTTGCACCGCCTTATTATTCCCCCCTGGCCGCCAGGAAGCAATCGCAGACCCTGGACGAAATGATGGCCCACAAACGAAACACCATGAATATTCACATGGATCATTACTATCTCAATCCCGGCCGCGGCCATCAAGCTGTCACGGAGCAGCTCCGCAACTATTTTGTCGAACCGCATCTCGGGAAAATTTACAGGAACCATATCACCGTCGGAAATTTAACCGATGCTTACCGGATTTTAAATCAACGGCGTCAGCCGGACGAGGTGGTACTCGAAACCATAGTCGGTCTTGATCTGCCTGAACAGGCGCGAGCGCCATTGTCCGATATCCCCGACCGGGTAGTTTTAGAATACAGTTCATATAACCGGTTCGTTTTTTCAGCCACCACCGGCCAGCCGGCGTTTTTTGTGTTTGCCTATCCCCATACCGGCCACTGGCGGGCGTGGGTCAATGGCCATCCAGGCCCGACTTTCCGGGCCAATGGGGTTTCACATGCCGTCCGCATTCCCGCTGGCACCAGCCGGGTTGAATTCAGGTACTGGAGCCGGGCCGCCGCTCTGGGCATGGGGGTCAGCTGCGCCACCCTGGCGCTGATCGGTTGCTGGCTGGCTTTTTTTCGAATTCGTAAACCATATGGATACCTGATCGTCGCGGCCGCGATTGTTCTGGCGGGAGGAGTGTTCGCCCTCTGGCGCGGCAGTCTTTACTCCGGCAAAAACCTTGGTACAGAATACACCTGGGAATCTCCGCCGCCGGGGACTGTTCCGAATATCGCCTACGGTAAACACACGACCATGAGCAGCTATAAAAAGGGAGATCTGTGGTTTCCTGATCTTTACAACAGCCGGCACGCTGTTGATGGAGACAGCGTTAGCGCGCTGACGTCTTCTTCACACACCGACCTGGAAGAAAATCCCTGGTGGCAGGTGGATCTGCAATCGCCGGTCGAGGTGGGATCCATTATTATTTACCTGACGCCTCCCTACGACTTTCTGCCGTTTAACGGGAGGCCCTTAAGCGTTTCGTTCTCAATAAACGGGGAGGGTTGGCAATCCGCTCTTATCGGGGGAAATGGGCAGGTGGTTCGCATTGATTTTCAAGAGCCGGTTAAAATGCGGTACTTAAAGATCCAGGCGGCCGGGAGATGCGTTCTAAGCCTCATGGAGGTGGAGGTATATCCCGCCCCGGTTTCTGTTCATCCGCCATAAAGCCGCAGAAGGCGTAAAGGACCGCTGCGATCAGGCACGTGGCGGCAAACCCCAGCGTGATGCCGCCTATCACTGCAAGAAAGGCGCCTAAAACCGAGGCATAACTGTTCAACGCCCATGCCCAGGGGATAGCCTGTGGCGCGTGTTTCTCCATTCTGCGGATGCCCCATGGAAAAAGCATGCCCATCAGGAAGCAGCATGGGGCCAGCATGGCTACGGAAACCATGACACGTGTAAAAAGCCCGGTGTGGAGCAGGGCCGGGAAAACAGCGTCTGAGCCGAAAAAGGTTGCCAGCGGGAAGGCAGGCAGGCCCCATGATACCAGCGCTCGCCAGTGTCTTGTTTTTTGAAACGTCCCGGACCAGTAGCTTCCAGCGCCGGCGAAGACCAGCGCGCAGAACAACACAAGAGCAAGTGAGTAGACCGGTTGCCCCAGAAACAACGAATATTTTTGGATAAAAAGGTTTTCCACCAGCATGAATGCGATGCCGATGCCTGTAAAATATAAAATTATAAAGCGGGCGTTTTTGACGGGCACCTTTCGTTTCCTGTAAATCGCTGCCGGCCATAAGATGAACACGGAAGAGAAGGCCAGGACAACAAAAAATCCGCCGTAAAGGACCATCTGCCCGACAAAGTATAGAAAGAAAGAAGGGTCGGGCGGCTTGAAAACGGTGGACAGTTTTGCGTAGTTAAAAAAGAACGGGCTGTTATCTGTAACAGGCGCTATTTTGAACGGATACCGTTTACAGAAGTCGCTTTTATCAGATGATTCGACAAAGGCGTAAAAGGCATTTCCCATCTGGCGGTCCGGGCTGTAGAGAAGGGAAAAGCCCTTGTCCTGGCAGGTGGTATCGATGGCGCGTATCTGCTCCGGTGTAAAGGGGCTTTTTTTCATCAGCAGCACGGCAAACAGTCCAACGTTGGAGTGAACAACCATCAGATGGCGCTCGGGATCATTTATGCCATGGCGGCCAAGGGCCTCGGTGGCGGTAGTAAAAAGCCGCAGCATCTCCATGGGCGGGGTAAAGGCGAAGCGAAGGAAGGTGACGATGCCGTCATCAGTAAGGTGAGTCAGATATTCACTGAAAGCTTCGATGGTGTAAAGGTAACTTTCCGAAAAGCAATAGGCCCCGGACAGGGCGCCGGACAGGGAGTCTACCCCGGAAAGATGAATCAGGTCGTAGGTGCTGCGGTCTCGGCTCAGCCAGTGGCGCCCCTCGGCAACATGAACAGGTACATCCGGCCGGTTGTATATATTTCCGGAAAAATCGGCCAGTTCATTTTTTACAGACGAGACAATAGATGGATTGATCTCCACCCCGGTGATAGACGATGCCTTGTAATGAAGTGCGGAGAGGATGTCTCCCCCTCCGCCTGCGCCAAGAACCAGTACCGATGGATGCGAAAGCAGCTGATAGGCCAGGTTGGTGGGCAAATAATCATAAAACGGCATCTCAAGAGTTGTCTGATCTATTTTATAGGTCGCGGTAACAGCCCAGGAGTCGATGATTATTTTTACGAGTTCCGGCAACTCTCCCTGGTAGGCGTATTTCAAGCTCAAGCCCCATAATGGCTCACGGTATAAGTATAGCGGCTTTAGGTTTTTATCGACCGTGTAAAAATCCACACAGGAAAAAGAATTCCATTTTCGAAAGATCCGGTTTTCCCTGGTGACGTCCTGACGGGTCAGCAGGCTTTCGGCAAACGGGGTGTTGCCGTCAGTCATTCCCATGACGACAATCGTTACCGTCGCTGTCAGGACGCAGGCGGCAAGCCCCCGCCTTGCGCCTTGCGGCCGGGAAAGCATGAGGCAGATCGCTCCGCAGAGGGCCATTAAAAGAATAATCAGTACGGCATCTAGCGCGCCCGCCGCAGACAGAAGGGGCAGCACGAGCATTGCGCCTGCACCCGCGCCGGTCAGGTTGGCGCCATAGAAACGCCCGATATCACGCGCATTGCCGGAGATTATGGTGGAGACAGACAGCCCGGCAAAGGTGAAGGCGGTGGTGAAGACAGTGATCAGAATGACAGCGAACACAATCCGGCACCCGATGGAGGTAAATATCGAGGAGAGTGCTTGCAGGCAGGGAGACTGAAAAAG
Organism: Thermodesulfobacteriota bacterium; assembly: GCA_040753795.1. Lineage (NCBI taxonomy): Bacteria > Pseudomonadati > Thermodesulfobacteriota > Thermodesulfobacteriota bacterium. The sequence goes on along the minus strand of JBFMDX010000002.1, from coordinate 246,631 downwards.
CAGCAGGACCGTCCCCAGGCCAATGGCCAGGGCAAACTTCAGGCTGTCAGTGGCGGCGGTCGGCGCTGTTGTCCCGCTTTTCCGGAACACGACCAGCAGTATCCCGGCAAAAGCAAATCCCATCATAGCGATACCGATGGCCAGAAAAGAGAAGTGGAACCATATCATGGTGGAAAAAATTCGTGCCAGACAGATTTCAAGGGCAAGCAGCGCCGCGGAGACGAAAAAGAGACCGGCCATCTGGAATAACGGGTATTTCATGAAATTTTCCGGCATGGATTAATGTGCATATAAAATACATTATGGTGAAGAAATATCCGGGCTAATGGCCCCGAATATATGCTGATGCCGGGGGAAAAGACAAGGGGAAAGGCGGTGGGCAGGGTCGTGCCCGGTTATCTGCGCCAGCAGCCGTTGTCAAAAACAATGTGTTCAAGTATGATATTTGCGATTTATAAATCACCGGCATGTAATCGCCGTGGTCGGGAACCCTATGACATTATTGACAGCTGAAAGCCGTACCGTCCGAAAAATTTCGATTATCGGCATTATTGCCGTCATATCGCTGGGGACGATACTCACCTTCATCGCAACAGTGAATGGCCTTGTGATAGAAGGAGATGGTTACTATTACATCAATGCCGCCCGTATTATTGCATCCCATCTGGGGCTGGGTGATCAAGCCAGCATAGATAAAAATCTGTTGCGGGAGATAACCAGCTACTATGCCTATGCCATGGAGTTGTGGCCGCCGTTTTATCCCGCCCTTCTTGCAGCAGCAAGCTTAACCGCCGATCCATACCCGGCAGGTCGCTGGCTGCATCTTGTTTTTCCTCTCATTATCGGAAGCCTGCTTTGGGGTATTCTTTACCGGAATCAAAAAACACATACCCGCGCTTTTGTAGCGATCGCATTAATCATTCTGTCTCCCATTATCCTCCGGCTAAACTTTTTCGTCTATTCAGAGAGTCTTTTTTTAATCTTGCAGCTATTGACGATGCTGGCGATCAGTTATTATTTGCGCGCCAAAAGACGCCTCTGGCTGGTGATGGCCATCATTTTTATCGCCCTGGCCTGTCTGACCCGGTATATCGGTGCTGCCATGGCCCTGGCTCTGGCCGTTACCCTGTGGCGAGTCAATGCGGATTTTCCGCTTTATCGCAGAATGGCATTAAGTCTTTCATGTATTCTGTTCAGCGTATTGCCGGTCACGCTTTACATGTTCTCGTCAATTATTTACGGCCAAACCCTCTATGTCGCCGGCCGATCTTTAGCCTGGAACTGGCCCATAGCCAAGGCGCTGATATTTTTTAAAAAAAGCCTCAACTCGCCGGTAATTTATTTAACCCCGGAGGGGTGGCCCCCACAAATACAAGTATTTCTGGCCTTACTGGCGATTACGGCTATTGTTATTTTCTTTGTCCATCAGGTAAAACAACAACGTCAGCAGCCACCGGCAAGGGCTGTCCTTCAGCTTCAAAACTTCATAAAATCATGCCTGTTGATCTACCTGGTGATGGCGTCTTTGCTCGCCTTGTTTTTGGACCATATGGTATGCTTTACGGGCCTTACTCCCCGTCATTTCGCGCCGGTGTTTGTCTGGGCCGTGGTGCTGATCGCCTTGACCGGTCCGGAAAACAGGGCGGCCGGCACGAAAAATTCGAGCCGTTTCATGGCTGTCTCCGCTTTAATTTTTACGGCCATATTGATAACCGGCTCTCTTGCCGGATCAACCATAAACGCTCTCAAAAACCCGGATATCGCCGAAAAGCCGAACAAACTCTGGAAAAACTCGCCGGCCCTGGCGGTTGCGCAAGAAATCGATGGGGTGCCGTGGATTGTGACTAACATGCCGGGTGAAGTTTTTCATTATTTAAACACACCGGTATTTGCCTTGCCGTCTCATTATGATTTTTTCAAGGCGCAAAACAACCCGCGCTATCAGGAACAAATGGCGCGATTGCGGACATTGCTGCATCAGCACAATGGTATCGTACTGTATTTTAATCCCTGGGTTTACTTGCCAAAAGAGGGGGCATGCGCGGCCACGAGCCTGGAGGAGTGCATGGATTCGCTTCATCTTGAGATATACCTTCGAAGCAGAGATTGCCTTATCCTGCGTCCGGTATCATAATCATATATTTCCGGGCCGGAAATTCAGGCCCCTCATTCCGGAGACGATTTTATCGGCAGTATCTGTATTTGAGCTTTAAAATCATGCCCATCATTTTTAAGGCGGTGCGGGCTAACGGAATAAAATGGCCGGAGTGTTTGGATGTTCCGCCCAGGCGTTTACGATAGGTAACGGGAATTTCGATAATACGCTTTCGGCAGATCAGCATGGCGATCATCATCTCCGGAGAAAATTCGGGGCCGGAAGCGTTAAGATAGGGTCGGATTTTTTCATAGCTGGTTTTCCAAAGCGCGCGATAGGTGCAACCCACGTCCGTAAACCGCGGTTCCTGACCCCACCAGAGGATTTCAATGATTTTACCGTAAAGGACATTGCCCCAGCGGACCATAGTTCCCATATTGGCGCCCTGCTCAATCATCTGGCGGGTGGTTCGCGTTCCAATAACCATGTCACAGTCCTTCAGGTACTCCATAAACTTGGGGATATCGCCGGCGGTAAAGCTGCCATCCGCTTCGGTGACGATAATGATATCCCCCGTCGCTTCTTCAAGCCCCCGCCGGAGAGCATATCCGTATCCCTGACGGGTTTCAGTCACAACCCGCGCTCCTGCCTTTACGGCAATTTCACGGGTGCGATCATTTGAATTGTTGTCCACAACCAGAATTTCATTCGCTCTTTCATATGCGCCAAATTCATCAATAACGCCGCCAATGGTCTCCTCCTCGTTGCAGGCCGGTATCAGCACGGTTACCTTTTTCTGGCTGAATTCGCGCGTACGGGCAAGACAATTGGCCCTGTTCAGGTCGTCCATATTGTTAACATTGACATAGATGCCCGAGAGCATTGCCGCCATGACGATTTCACGACGGGCCATCTCTGAAAGGGCGTCGGTCAATTCGATCTCGTTTCTCAAATCAGACGGATGCGTCCGGCGGATATAATCGAACACTTTTGCCGTCAGCAGATATGTGCCCACCCCCATCAATCCGGTTCCGGGGTTGACCGGTTTTTCAAGCAGCGCGTAAACGCGCCGGTCCCGGATTTCACCTGTGTAGTTGGCGGTGATTTTATGGCGGTCCTTTTCCTCCTTGAACATCAATACGCCGGCACAGGCGCTCATATCACTTTCGAGCAGAATGTCATGGTTGGTTTCAGAATAGAATTCATCCCCGAGCATAACCACGAACGGGGCAACTCCGACGTAAGGTTCTGTCATCAGTAGCGCATGCCCGGTGCCATTAATTTGTTTCTGCTCAACAAAAACAAACGCCACTCCGAAATCCCGCCTGGACAGATGGGACACTATCTGATCGCCGCAGTGCCCGATGACGACAATGATCCGTGACACGCCGAGCTGCCTTGTCATTATATCGATGGTGCGATCGATAATCGGCCGGCCGGCTACTTCCATGAGCGCCTTGGGTATGCAGTGCGAGGAGGGGTAGGCCCGGCCGCCTCGACCGGCCGCAAGGATAACACCGGTCAGCGGGCCTCCCGAGGAGGAAGGATTGTTATCATATCCAATTTCAGGAGACATACGGCGGATATCCACGCTGGAAGTTTGTGGCTCTGTTTAAGAGGGTTGATCGGATTTTTAGGGTGAGTATATGTAAGGGTTCGGATGATGTCAACACAGCCTGGCTCAAAGGCGGCAGCGGAATTATTCCAGGACAATTTTTAAACAACACCTTCAGTCTTCAGGGGGATAAACCTCGACTTCATTCAGGCAGAGCCGGCAGGTCCCGGACGCGATAACCTTGACATAACGGATGTCGGCGGGTTGTGCCAACTGAAACCGGTTCGGCGCATCCGGCTCAAAATTGTCTATTCGGGTGTATTGCCAGTTTTTGTCGTCAATGGAAATGGCCAGAATCAACGGAAGGTTGTTGAACAGCACCGGCACCTGGGTAAACAGGAAAATCCCGTCTATTTCCGTCGCCGCCGCATTGTCGTTAAAATAAAGAAACATTTTGTTTTCTTCATATCCCTTCAGGGTGGCCGTGATGACGATCGAACCGACCGTTGAAACCTTCCCAAGATCGATTTTGAACCAGGGATTTTGATGACTGGCGGTAACAAAGCAGGAATCAAAGGAACGGTCGCCGTCCACCCCCCGCCGGGCATGCAAATAGGCCGGATGGATCTTGTTGTAAAGGCTGATCTCGGCCGGCTTTCCGTAGGCCAGATTGGTGAGTTCCCGGTCTGTCGGCGTCTGCCAGGTATAAGCCGTCTGAAAGCTCCTTCCGCTGTAAAGGCTGTTGGACCAGAGGACAAACAGCCCGCCGGAAAGGCACACGGCCGCGGCCGCGAGTAAAAAACCGGCCGCCTTTCCGCGACACCGGACGGCGGCCAGAATGCCGATAACCGCCATTGTCAGGCAGCTGACCGCCATACCCCAGAACGCCGCGGCGCTCCAGTACCGGAATTCGACTCTGGATTTCCCGGTTGGGATACGGACTGCCTGGGATATCCCGTTGGCGCTGTAAATATTGACCGTCTCGCCGTTTACCCAGGCCCGCCAATGCCTGTCCGGGTCCGGATAGGACAGGAAGAAAAACGCCGGCTGGCAGGCTTCGGCCTCGAAAATCAGCCGGTTATAGGTGCTGTAAACCAGCCGGACCCGGTCGGGTCCGCCCGCGCACGCCTCGGTCATCCCGCCGCCGGCCTCATCCGGCTGATAGCCCTCGACAACCACCTCATCCCGCTGACGCTGCTGGTTTAAAATCCGGTAGGCATCCTGGCGGTTTTCCGCCACCCGGTATTTGCGGAATATCTGCCCCAGATAGGGATCGACAAAATAGTTTTTGAACTGCTCCCGTTCCGCCCAGTGAGCGCCGGTTTCAAACAAAAAGAGATATCCGGGCACCAATCGCAATGTCTTCTGCTTCTGGGCCAGGAGCCGGTCCAGGGTCAGCACCCCCTTGTCGTATTTCTGGTCAAAAGGGAGTGACCCGTATCTCATCATCAGGGTCAGCCCCAGGCAGATCAGGACACACAAAAAAATCTCCGCCGTGGTTTTGTAGCGCAGCGACAGGCCATGGACGACGACGGTCAGCAAAGTTAAAAAACCAACGGATATGAGCAGGGGTTCAACCCAGGCCGGCAGGAACAACGCCTTAAGCCGCACATGGACAGAAATCGGCGGCGACATCAGGTGAAGCGACAGGAGCCCGGAAAGGAGCATAATGATCGCGGCCGCCCCCAGGACGGAGCGGACAGGGATCGATCGCCGCCGCTTGAAGACAACAAGAGAAACCGTCTGTTCAGTGGTAAACAGCCAGACCAGGCCGGGCAAAAAGAGAATCGGCATGATCAGGCTGGCGCGGGAGGGATTGCGCGTTGACGAAGCAAACGGCAGAATCTTCCAGAAGGCTGAAAAAACCGGCGTGGCTTCGCCCGCCATATATAAAAAAACAAGGCCGATAAACGTCAGTATGAGCCAGTTTCCTCTGCCGGCGGGCTGACGGAGCAGCTTGATCAGAGGGATCAGCAGCACCATCAGGTACATGGATGTACCGCCGAAACAACCGAAAAAACCGGTTCTCACCGGCAGGAAAAAATTATAGATCAAACCCGGCAGCGTATCGAGGGAGATTGCCGATTGTTCAAACGTCATGTTCGCAAAATCCATATTGCGAATCACCTCCGCATAGAGAGGCGCGATATAGGCCGCGGAGAGAAGAAAAGACAGCCCGCAACAGACGACCCAGAAACCCCAGAACCGGAGTTTCTCTTTAAAAGAACAGCGACGTTGAGGCAGGACGGTTTCGACAATGTAAGGCAACAGCAGGGCGAAAAGACAGGTGCCGAGCACACAGTAGTATACCTCTTCCGGGTGGCCGCTGCTGATCGTCCAGTAAGACGCGCCGACAATCAGCAGGGGTTTGCCAATACGGTCCGGATTCAAAAAATACAAACCCAGCACCGCGCAGGTCAGGATATGGCCTGCCCAGGCGGCACTGCCGAAGCCATAGCCGAGACAAACCAGAGAGCGCGGGGAAAAGACGGTTACCGAGGTAAGGGCGAAAGCCACCAGCGGGCTTACACTCAATCGCCGCAAAAAAACCAATAGCACGATGCCGGACACCGACATCATCAACAAATTGAGCAGCAGCAGCCAGTCGAAAGCGAATCCGGTCCAGTAGCCCGGCAGCAGCGAGGCCAGGTATGGCAGCGGCAGATACAACTGACCGATTCCCGCCATAAGGCTGGTAAAATCGCCACAGGAGACAAAGGGAGAGTAAATCGGGAAGCTGCCGAATTTGACTGATACCATATACTCCATCTGCGGCCACAGATAGTAGCGGATAAAGTCACGGCCGGGTGCGATCACGGTTCTGGTGAAGGGAAGCATGAAATGAAACAGCGGGCCGGGAAGCAGCAGTAAAAGCACCGGCAGCGACAGCTTCCGTAAATATAACCGAATGACAGCAACCGGAGAAGCCTGGAGAGCAGACGCGATCATAGCTGGCCCCGATTAAACCAGATCTCTTCGATATCGACTGTAGAGGGTTTTGCCCACCCGAAACTTCCCGCTCTGGAAAAAACCGTTGTTTTTATAGATATGATGAAGCGCGATGACGGCGGGATCACTGGTGTCTCCAGCCACAACGCACTGAACACGGCGGACTCCGGATTGTCGGAAGTCATGAAACAGTTTTTTTAATAAAATAAATCCGTAACCGCCGCCCTGGTATTCCTTCAGCACGGCTCCGGCCAGGGATTCGGCGACTGTTTCCTGATGCAGATTGGCAAGAACGACCTGCGCAAACCGCAGCAAAAATGAGGGTTGGACAACAATCCGTTTGCCCACGATTTTTCCGATACGGAAAAAATTACGGGAAAACAACCCTTTCAAAAAAACACCGGGTTCGCTGCTGCCGACCATAAAACCCACTATGCGGCCATTCTGCCTGGCCACATATCCCCGGGCTCCGGGATCCATGACCACCTGCCGGTAAAACAGGCGCAAAAACTCCGTTCCCAGTTCCACCATGATACCGGCGGGAATTTCGCTTTTATGCATGGCTACCACGGTGTCGATATCCGCCAGCGTCATGGCGTTGATCGATTCCAGAAGTTTCTTTTCAATACCGCTTCCAAACGGTCTGTCCAGAAAGGAAGGCGGCCTGACGCCGCCGGCAATTGGTGGTTTATCCGAAGTTGGAAGCATTGACCCGATTTATCGCGAATATATTTATAATTATTAAAAATATCATAATTCATACACCATTGCCAACAACATCATCATCCGGCATGAAAGCGAATCAATTGTCCGGGTCAGGGTTATCAATCCCCGCGGGACAAACAGCGTCTGATATGCCCTACCCATATAATTTTTATGTACAATAGCTGATTCATTATTGTATGGTGTTTGCTGAACTTTTTCCGGCTCCCGATGAAGTTACCAAGCCTAATCCGGATACTTCGCTATTTTATTTAAATGGTTTTGCGAGTTGCGACATACGAATGGAAAAGGCCCTGCTATAATCTTTTCAATATACTGATATAATGGATAATATGTTGCCGGTTGGCCTCTCCGGTTTTTTCAACTCGCGCTGCCAGGAACCGTACCCGGGAATAAATGCATAAGAGCAAACAAGAGTCACTCCTATCGCCGATGGGAACAACCCATATCTGCCAGAAACGCAAAACCTGCCGTATCTGCGGGGCAAGCACGCTGAAGCCGGTCCTTGACCTCGGGCAGCAATGCCTGGCCTCCATATTTGAATCAGGATCGCCCCCGGACTGGCTGCAACAACCCTATCCCCTGGACCTGGTGCGATGCGCCGCGCCGGATGGGTGCGGCCTGGTCCAGCTTGGTCACAGTATTTCACCCCGCGTGCTTTACAGCCATTATGGTTATCGTTCCGGAATTAATGAGCTGATGCGCCAGAACCTGATTGAGATCGCTCGGATCGCTGAGGATATGGTCGGACTGCGTCCAGGGGATACGGTTTGTGACATCGGCTGCAATGACGGCACCTTTTTAGACGCTTTATCGACGAAAGGCGTGGATAAAATCGGCATCGATCCGGCCGCCAATGTTGTCAGGCTGGCAAGAGACAAGGGTCTGGAAGTGGTCTGTGATTTCTTCTCAAAAGAGGTCTATGAAAAAGCGCGGCCCGGGATCAAACCGAAAATCATCGCCACCATCGCCATGTTCTATGACCTGGACGATCCCGTCAGTTTTGTCCGGGATATCGCGTCCATCCTGGCGGATGACGGCGTCTGGGCGATGGAAATGTCCTATCTTCCCTTTATGTTGAAAAACACGGCCTTTGACGCCATTTGCCATGAACATCGGGCATATTACAGCCTGCGCCAACTGGAATGGCTGTTTGCCAGGGAACAATTAAACATCCATCGAATTGAATTCAATGACATCAACGGCGGCAGCCTGCGGCTGTTTATCCGCAAACAGACCGCCGGCGGCGACGTTGCCCTGGAAACCGTTCAGGCCTTAATACGAATCAGAGAGGAAGAACGGTCGCTGGCCCTTGATACCAGCGCGCCGTACCATTCTTTTTACGAGGCGGCCCTGGCCGTTCGTCATGAATTACAATATCTGCTCCAGGGTATCCGATCACGGGGAGAAACGATATACGCCTATGGCGCTTCCACCAAAGGGAATATCATCCTGCAGTTCTGCGGGATCAACAACCGGCTGGTCAGCAAAGCGGCGGACCGGAATCCGGACAAGTGGTCATGCCGGACACCGGCCACCGGCATCGAAATCATATCCGAGCAGCAGGCCAGAGAGGAAAAACCCGATTTCTTTCTGGTGCTGCCGTGGTCTTTCATAACGGCCTTCAAGGCGAGGGAAGCCGTTTTCCTGAAGAGGGGCGGCAGGTTCATTCTGCCCCTGCCAAAGGTACGGATAATTGGAGCAAACGGGGAAGTCGAATATGACCGACGTTAAGCCCTCTCCTTCCCGAAATGACTTACTGGTCTTTCTTCCCACTTATAACGAGGCAGGCAATGTGGAGGAAATGATCCGACGGATAAAAGAGATGAAAACCCGCGCGGATATTCTCTTCATTGACGACAACTCTCCGGACGGCACGGGAACGATGCTTGACCGTCTTTCTCGGCAGGAAGGCGGGATTGACGTGATTCACAGGCCAAGCCGGGGCGGTATCGGCAGTGCTCATCGCCAGGCCCTGCGATATGCATATCAAAAACGCTATAAAAAACTGATCACCATGGACGCTGATGGAACCCACGCTCCTGAAGATATCCCCGGACTTTTACAGTTAACAGGGAAGGCTGACGTGGTGGTGGGGTCCCGCTTCCTCACGGGCGCTTCGGACTCAAGGACGAAAAGAGAAAAACTGGCCAGCCGTTTGAGCCATCTGGCGACATCTTTCATGTTAGGGCTGCCCTATGATCTTACCAATGCCTTTCGGCTGTATCATCTGGACACCATTGATCCGGCTGCCTTTTCCGGGGTTCAGGCGGATGATTACGCGTTTTTTATCGAAAGCATATATGCCCTGGAAAAAAAAGGCGTCAGGATTGTGGAATATCCCGTGAGCCTGTCCGCCAGATTGTCTGGAAAATCCAAAATGCGTTTCAGGGATATGTTATGGTGGGGAGGGAAATTGATGTCACTGCGATGGGCAGATAAATATAATTAACATCATGTACACCGAAAACGATTAGCAGGAGAGTTCGGATAAATGCGTGAACGGTTATTTCTTTCCCTCCGGAGCGGCTTGTGGCTGCTTCTTTTCCTGTCTCTTCTGGCCGGGACAGGCTGGGCCCTGCCAGGGGGAGTTTCCATTCAAAAGACATTTCTCGGCAAGCCATCCGATGACTGGCAAATATTTTCCGACTCCATTGCCTTCAGCCCCGACATGAATCATGTCGCTGTTGCAGTGATCACCCGGGAAGGCATGCGCGTGGCCATTGATGACAAGATGGGGGAAACATACAGCCGCATCGCCAAAGGATATCCTGTCTTCTCGCCTTCCCGGAACCGGGCCGCCTATATAGCCGCCAGGGGGAATCAACATTTTGTCGTTATCGACGGGAAAGAGTCAGCAGCCTATGACAGCGTCTGCTGCCTGCGTTTCAGCCCGGATGGCTCGTATACCGCTTACATCGTCCAGGACAAAGACAAACAGCACCTGGTGCTTAACGGCAACCGGATGAAAGCGTATGATATGATCGATATTGTTTTCGGCCCGGTTTTCAGCCCGGATTCAAAAAAAATCGTTTACGTGGCAAAAAACAACGCGGAAAACAATGTCCGGCTGATCGTAAATGGTCAGGAATCCTCTCCCTGTGACGCTATCACGGAAATTCTTTTCAGCCCGGACGGCAAAACAGTCGCTTATATTGCCACCAGGGGCAAAAAGCAGTTTGTCATCCGCGGCGCCAGGGAAGAAGGTCCGTACGACAAGGCGGAAGGGCTGACCTGGAGCCCTGATTCCAAAAAACTGGCTTACATCGCCATCCGAAACGATGAATTCCTGGTGGTCCATAACGGTCGGGTAATCCCTGTCGGCAGTTGCTCCCCTCAAACCGTATTTTATGAAGGAGGGCTTTTCGCCACCATCATTCCCCAGATCACCCAGCCTTCTTTCAGCCCGGACTCGTCATTACTGGCATTTACCAGAATGGAACAGGGGAAATACCAGGTAGTAATCGGAAGCAAGACAGGCCCGCCTTTTAATCTGGTCACGTCAGTGGTCTTCAGCCCGGATTCAAAACATTATGCATATACCGGTGTCAGCGAAAAGACGGCTGGCGCAACCATGCAGATGGTCCACAATGAAACATCAGGCCAGGCCTATGATTTTATTGACCAGCCGACTTTCAGTCCGGATTCGGGCCATCTTGCCTACCGGATCGGTCAGAACGGGCTATGGGCCATGGTACTGGATGAAAAACCCCAGAAATTTTATGACTCTGTCGGACCGCCCTATTTCAGCCCGGATTCCAGGATCCTTGCTTATCAGGCGATGAGCGGTAACAAGGCGGTGATGGTGGTAAACGGCCAGGAACAATCGTATCCGGTTGAATTCCAGGAAAATGAGGGGATCTCTCCTAAAATCTCCCGGCCCTGTTTTTCCCCGGACAGCCGTCATCTTGCGTATCTGGTCAAGCCAAAACTGCTTCAATGTCAGTTGGTAATAAACGGCAACATCGTCGAAACTTTTGATTTCGTGGTGTCACAAGAGATTGATCCGCCGATTGTTTTTAACCGGGAAAACAAAACCCGCATCCTGGGCGCTTTTCTGGAGGGCGACCGGTTTAAGTTCTTCTGGTACGATATTGCCATTAACGGCCAGAACAAATGATATACACGCATCGCCGAAGCCGCATGAGCCCGCTTTAAACCATCATCAGGGGCCCGACAGTGAAAAAAGTATTCACGCCACAGTTCTTGATAAAGCCGGGCATGCTGGCGTTGCCCTTTCTCTTTTTTTACTGGCTGACGCCTTTTGTCTCCGACCAGACACTGGGCAGCGATTACATTAATTATCATATTTATCACCAGCTCGATCTTCTCTTCTCCGTCAAAACCGGGGCCTTTCCCCTTTTCGCTCCCGCCTGTTATTACGGCCAGTCATCCGCTTACCCGCATGCCCAGCTCTATCACCCCTTGGGTTATCTGGCTTCCCTGATGCCGGGATTCTGGCAGGGTTACTCCCTGGAATGGCTGACCCTTTTCCGGCTGATTATCCTGGCGTTATGTCATTTCTGTCTGTATCAATTTCTGGCCAGACTGCCTTTAAGCCGTTTCATGGCCTTCATCATCTCCCTGATCACCGTGTACAACCTCCGGATGCTCGACCTGTTCTGGAACGTCATCGCTCTGGAGGCATACACCGGAACGCTCCTCCTCTGTTCCGCCATCGGCTGCTACTTCCTGAAGACGACCCGGCGTCAGGGGCCGCTACTGATTATTGGCGCGGCCTACTGGCTGCTCACCAGCGGGTTTGCTCCCATGGTCTTTTTCGGCGCCATCGGGTCAGTCCTTTTCACGATGCTGCTGCCCTTTCTTTATAACGCCATGGTTGCCGACGCGGAGAAAAAACCCGTAAGCAAAATTGTCTCCTTCTGGGGGCGAACCGGTCTTTTCCTTACCGCGGGCATCCTGCTCTCGTCCGACTACCTGTGGCCATTTTTCTGGGATTACATGAAAAACAGTTCCGGACGAATCGATCAGCCCTACCTGTGGTCCACCCAGTGGACGGATACGCTGCCCGGATTTTTCAATAATTTCTTCTGGCCCCTGGGGGCGGGGTTTTCCATGTTCGGCGGATCACCGCTTTTCCTGGCGGCGGTAGTCGCCCCCTTTGTCCTGACGCTGTTCCGGGTCCGCGTGCCGGCCGTGATCTGGATCATCCTCGGCATCATCATCCTCTGCTCCCTTTACATGCAGGGAAACCGTACGCCGGTCCATCCCTGGGTCTGGCAACATGTTCCCCTGGCCTCGACTTTGAGAGGCCCGGTCCGCATCGCATTGATGCTGCCCCTTCTGTTCATGATGACCCTGGCCTGGGCAGCCGGGAGCGGGCATGGCCCCCATCCGCCTGTTTCCGCCAAAAGTCCCAAGCCTCATCCCATGACGCGGGCGGCCATGGCCGCGTTGGTGATAACCGTCGTCTATATCAGCCTTCCGGACAGCCTTTTCGTCAATCCTCACTACAGCTGTCCTTACAACCTGCGTCCCATTCCGGGCTGGTTCGAACCGGCCTTTCTGGCCGCCAGCCTGATCGCTCTCCTCCTCGTTTTTCTGTATTTCTCAGCCTTTGACCATAGGAAAGTGTCAGGCTTTTTCCTGGCGGCGGTTACGATTTGCCAGTTGACGATACTCTTCAGATACGGGGCTTACTCCATAGCCGATAAAGAAAAAACACCGACCTGTGACCAGATCCTGGCGCAAAAAAAAGAAGCCATCAATTTTCAGCCGGTTTTCTTCCTGAACCAGCATGCCGGCAGCCGGGTGGTGGATGAGCAACTCAAAAACTATTTCATGGAGCCGCGCCTGGCGTCCCTTTACCGCCGATACGATTCGGTCGCCGATACCGAGACGGCCTATACGCGGCTGAACAGCGACCGGAAACCCGACGAGGTCATGGTTGAAAATTTTACCGCCGGCCCGGAAGTGGTCGACCCGGGAAATTGCCTGAATACATCCGACCGGGTCACATTGACCTACAGTTCTTATAACCGGCTGATATTTTCCGCCCAGGCCTGCCGGGAATCCTTTTTTGTCCTGTCCTATCCCTTTTCCGGCCGCTGGCGATCCTGGCTGGACGGAAACAGGGCAACGATATACCGGGCCAATGGCGCGGCCCAGGCCGTCCTGATACCGCCGGGAGAGCATACCATCGAATTCCGTTACTGGAGCAGCGCGGCGTTTTACGGGATGATGACCAGTTGTTTGACCTTTGCGCTGGTCATCGGTCTGGCCGGCATTAAAGCCGCCGGCGTACGGCGCGGGATGGGGGTTGCTGCCGCGGCGCTGGTATGCGCCGCCGGGTTGTTCGGTATATGGTATACCAGCCTTTACGCCGGCGACAATCTCGGGACGCGATACGAATGGCAGTCACCGGCCCCGGGCACCCCTGTGAATCTTGCTTTCGGCAAACCGACGCAAATGAGCAGCCATGCGCCCGGTTATCCTTATCTTTATAACAGCCGGCACGCGGTTGACGGCGGCCGAGGCGTTGATTCCTGCTTCTTCACCGATAAAGAAGGGAACCCCTGGTGGCGGGTGGATCTGCGGCAGCCGGAAACGGTGGGGAAAATTGTTCTTTACACCGGGTTTTCCGGCCCCCGGTTCAATGGTCCGCCCCTGATCGTGTCCATATCCGACGATGGAGAACGCTGGCGGAAAGCCCGGGTCGAGCGGGCAGGTGATGGGGGGCCCATGGAAATTGTGTTTTCACCTCCGGAAACGCTCCGCCATATCACCATCCAGGCGTCCGGGGAATGTATCCTGTCTTTGAACGAAGTGGAGGTTTATCGACCCGATGTCTGAAATGAAAAAGCATCTTCCCTTTGGTAACATCACCATTCAGAATATATCCAGGCGCCTGATTGACGAAGCGCTCGCCGCGGGACGAATCAGCAGCGGTAATCTGGTGCGGCGTTTTGAAGAGCGGTTCGCTGAACTGGTCGGCGTCAGGGAAGCCATTGCCGTTTCTTCAGGCACCGATGCCGATATCCTGGCCCTGTCCGTACTTTATGATTTCGGTGCCCGCCGGGGGGACGAAGTGATCATCCCGGCCCTTTCCTTTGTCGCTACCGGTCATGCCGTGATTCACGCCGGGTTCACCCCGGTTTTTGTCGATATTGATCCGGTCTCTCTTAATATTGATCCGGAAAAAATCGAAGCCGTCATTACCGAAAAAACCCGCGCCATCATGCCGGTTCATCTGATGGGCAAACCGGCGGACATGGTCGCGATCAGGAAAATCGCCGATCGATACGGTCTTGTCGTCATCGAAGATGCCGCCCAGGCCCACGGCGCCCTTTACAAGGGGAAAACCGCCGGCTCCATTGGTGATATGGCGGCCTTCAGCCTGTATGTGGCCCATCTGGTCACCACCGGCGAGGGCGGCATCGTTACGACCGATAACGAATCGTACGCGAAAATCCTGCGCTCACTCCGTTCCCACGGCCGGGCCTGCGACTGCCGGGTGTGCCGGCTGAATGTCTCCTCGGGATATTGCCCGGAACGGTTCCGGGAAGGCCGGGATATCCGGTTTGTCACCCGCCGGCCGGGGTTCTCCAGCAAAATGAATGAGCTGGAGGCCGCTCTCGGAATCGGTTGCCTGGAGGCCTATCCGGCCATACTTGAAAAACGCCGGGCCAATCTGATGTTTGTACTGGAACATTTTGAACAGTTTCACCCCTGGCTGACCACCATCAGTGAACAGGCCGATGAACGCATTGGTCCCCATGCCATTCCCATCATTGTCGGAAAAGAAGCGCCGTTTTCAAGGAACGACCTGATGCGTTATCTGGAGGAAAACGGCATTGAAACGCGGACCCTTTTTGAAGCCATGCCCACCCAATGCGTCAGTTTTGCTTTTCTCGGACACGCGCCCGGGGACTTTCCCCAGGCTGAATATATCGGTGACAACGGCCTCCATGTCGGCGTTCATGACGGTCTGGGCATTGAGGAAATGCAATACCTGCTGGATGTACTGAAGCGGTTTACAGGCCGTCATCATGGCTGAAATAGAAGAATGATAAAAAGACTGCCCCGCCATTTAAATGAATTCTCCATCGCCCTGGCGGCCATGGGCGCCTGCTTTCTTTATCTGCTGAGCCGGACATGGATGAAGTGGGGTGACCTGATCGTCGATACCTTCCGGGAATTCTGGGTACCCATGAAACTGCTGGAAGGGCATGTCCTCTATCGCGATATCTTTTATGAATATGGCTTTTTCCCTCCATATCTGCAGGCGATTTTATTTAAAATATTCGGCGTTCATCTTTATACACTGGCGGGCCTTGGCATCGTCACCACCCTCCTGATCGCCGCGGCGGTCTATCTGATTCCCCGGATGTTTTTGAGTGCGACCGTCTCCGCCCTGACCGTCATTGTCTTCTTTCTGGTCTTTGCTTTCGGCTATTACGCCGACAACAACAATTTCAACGCCATTCTTCCCTACAGTTTCGCTTCCACGCTGTTTTTGCTGTTCATCCTGTATGCCCTTTATTTTTTTCTCCGGTTCCTCCAGTCGGGGCAAAACCGATTCCTCGGCCTCTGGGCCTTCTTCATGTCCATGGCCATGTTCTGCCGGATCGAAATACCTATCCTTGCCTGGGGAGGTTTTTTCGTCACCGGCCTTGTTTACATATTCAACAATTCCGGCAAGAAGAATATCCCGATCTGGCTGCTTTTATTACTGCCCCCGCTCCTTACCGCGGCCGGATATCTACTGTTTATCGCCGTTTCCGGTTCCTGGGCCGGATTCAGGGAATCCGTCATCAATCCGTTGCTGTATCTGAAGAGTGACCATTTTCAGGATGCGGTAATGGGGACCGCGGATACGGTTTCCAGTCTGAAAATTATCGCCGGATCGACTGCTCTTACCCTGGTTCTGTTGCCGTTGCTTGGCGCGGCCGCGTCAGGCATTACCTCCCGGTCGAAATCGGCCGCGACACCCACGCGACTCCCGGCCCTGACATCAGGCCTCCTGGTTATAGCGCTGGTAATGATTTATTCACCGGACCTGTTGGCGTGTTACCAGTATCGATGCCTTTCTCTTTTCTTACCGGGCGGAATCCTCTATTTCGCCTGGAAATCCATAAAAACAAAAGATCCAGTCTGCCTTCAACTGTTTTGTCTTTGCCTGACGGCCCTGATCGTGGCATCACGCATGCTGCTGAACATGGGACCGGAATTGTATGGCTTCTATCTGCTGGTTCCCGGCTTGATCGTGTACCACCTGATCATTTTCAGAGGGGTAGTCCCCCGGATTATCCGCGTTTTCCCTTCCACCGCAAAGCCGTTTCTGGAAGTTGTTCTGGCCTGCTTCCTCCTGGTCCTGGCCTTCGATTACTGGGGGTGGTCGGTCCGGCATTATGACAGCCGGACGCTCAAAACGGTTTCCGACCACGGCACGTTCTACTGGGTTGACGACCATCAGACCCGGGACATTATGACGACCGTGGATTATCTAAGCCGCAACACGTCGCCGGAGCAGTCGGTGGTTGTCTTTCCGGAAGGCATAGCCGTCAACCTCTTGGCCGATCGAAAAAACCCCTTACGATACTGCAACTTCATGCCCCCGGTGCTGCAGTACATTGGCGAAGAAACAATAATCAAGGGGCTCTCCGACAGCGGCGCGGACTATGTAGTCGTGATCAGCCGGGACGCCTCAGATTACGGATATCCCTTCTTCGGGGTTCATTATGCCCGGGACTTGTACGGCTGGATTCGACAAAACTACCGCCTGGAACGGGTCATCGGCGCCATGCCCTTTGAATCGACGCAATTCGGGGTGGCGATTTACCGAAAAGGCCGGCCATGAAAATCGTCTTTATCGACCTGCTG
Source organism: Thermodesulfobacteriota bacterium (assembly GCA_040753795.1). Lineage (NCBI taxonomy): Bacteria > Pseudomonadati > Thermodesulfobacteriota > Thermodesulfobacteriota bacterium. The sequence continues at coordinate 229,466 of JBFMDX010000002.1, read as the reverse complement.
AATCTTTACAACGATCATCACGGGATTTATGCCCTGGCCGGGGTCCTGAAATCCGATGACCGGCGATTGTTTTATGTCGGAACGCGCAGCTTTTCACGGGCTTTGAAAAAAATAAAAGAGATCGAACCGGACCTGATCTGCTATTCCTCTTTTTCGGCGACCATTCCCCTGTATATATCTTTTGACAGGATGGCAAAGCAGGCCTGCTCGGCCAGGTCCGTGATCGGCGGACCCGGCCCCACCTTTGACTGGTCCTTTCTGAAAACATCCGCCATAGACGCCATTTGTATCGGAGAAGGCGAATACGCCCTGCTCGATTTTATACGTAGCGACTTTACCTCTACAAAAAACATCTTCCGCCGGCAGGACCCATTTCCAGAGTCCTTCTACCCCCTGGTGAACATGGATGAACTGCCTTTTCCCGACCGGTCGGTTGTTTACAATGCCGACCGTCTTCTCCGGGACTCCCCGTCCAAGCAGTTCTTTTCCGGGCGCGGCTGCCCCTATGACTGTTCCTATTGTTTCAATCATAAATTCCGGGAGATGTTTCAGGGGTGCGGACCCGCGATAAGAAAGAAAAGCGTGGACTACCTGATAGAAGAGATCAAGGATGTTCGCGACCGCTACCCTTTGAAAGAGGTGATTTTCAACGACGACATCTTTATCCTCGGGGGAAAGTGGTTCGCGGAATTCTGTGACCGCTATCCCCGGGCGGTGGGGCTCCCCTATACCTGCAATATCCGCGCGAACCTGATCGATGATGAAATCGCCGCCGGCCTGAAACAAAGCGGCTGCCAGGCGGTCAACTGGGCCATTGAAACCGGCAATGACCGTTTAAGGAACACGGTGCTTAACCGGAACATGTCGGATGAGCAGATTTATCACGCCGCGCGATGCCTGACCCGGCACGGGATCCCTTTCCGGACCGGCAATATCCTTGGATTGCCGGGAGAAACCGCCGCACAGATGGATGAGACCGTCGAGATGAATATCAGGGTCAAGCCTTATCTGGGACTGGCCAACATCTTTATCCCTTTTCCGGGACTGAAATTAACCCAGTATGCCATGGAGCAGGGCTGCTGCCGTGAGCCCAGCATCCGCGATCTGCCCCGGGATTATTTTTCCAGCAGCATGCTGGATTTCAGCCAAAAGGAAAAAAGCCGGATATATAAACTGTTCTGTCTCTTCCCGCTGTTCGTCCGCTGGCCTTTTCTATTTTATCATCAGCGCCTCCGAAAAGCGCTGCTATCGCTGCCAGGGATCGTTCTCCGCCCGATATATGAAATTGTCTACACTTACAAAATGGCCAGGCTATATATTCCCAGCACCTCACTGGCTCTGAAAATGCGCATGGTGCTTCGGCACCTAAAAAACTTGTAACGCCCGGTCGTTTTTTATTCAACCATGGGATTGACATGACCGGAGGAACGGAAAACAACAATCCCACCCGCCAGGTAAACCACCGCGAACAACCAGAACAGAGAGTTTAAACCAAATATTTTATACAGCAAAGCCAGCCATTCGGATTTAAAGTAAAAATGGACCGTGTTTTCCCCCTTTTCCAGCCTGACCGCTTTATAGGCCAGGTTCGCCCTGTAAACCGGTACGGGCTTTCCGTTAACGGTCGCCCGCCAGAAGGGATGCCAGACGTCGCTGTACAACATCCACGCGGAATCTGAATCACTCACAGTGGTTGTGACTTCGAGGTGATTGGAATCAAACCGGTTTATCGAATAAGCCAGTCGCAACCGCCGGTTATCGGAAAGGCCTCCTCCGGGGAAGTTCCGACCGTTCGCGGCATCATCCGCGGCCCGGGTCTTTTCAAGGGGAGAAAGAAAAATCCGGTCTCCGGCATAGTCAGGAGCCGAAATACATGCGGCGATAAGCTCATCGGAAGGGGCCGTCTCTGCCTGAGAATAAAACTGGATTTTGTCCTCCGTGGCCCCGGAAATCTTCAAGGCTGCCGGATGATTCAAAGGAAACTCCAGACGGGAAAAAGGAATAAGGCCGCGAGGCGCCCCCCGATCATTCAGAGATTGTCCGCCATAGGTTTTCAGGTATCGATCCAGGGGCATCAGCATATGGTCCGTCTTGAACGGATTCCCCAGTTCATCCATGAACAACAGGGCATGGGCCGTCCAGTAGAAAGCCCCGTAATCTATGGGTAGGGCATGGAGAAGAGCCCCCCTGGGATTGGTTTGATCAAAAGAGACCGCTCTTCTTTGGATATACGGCATGGGGGAAAAACCGGTGATGTCTTCGGCGGTCTTGTTCAAGGGTGCCGACTTTAATGAGATTTCCGACCGCTTGAATCCATACATGTCCGCACCATGCAGAACGGCCACGACGACAGCGGCATACAGAAGTGCTTTGCCCCTGGTGATAAAGGACAGGGCCCCAAACGCCATTGAAGCGGCCAGGGCAAAAACAGCGCTGCGTTTGAGCAGGATTGCCATAACATCCATATCCGCCAGCCCGAGGAAACGATACAGTTTTTCCGGAACCATCCCGTCAAAAATCCTGGTGGAAAGCTCGCCATCACCGGATAGCCGCCACAAAGCAAAGCCAGCGACAAGCAGGAATAAGGCTATAACCGCGGCGAAAATTCTTGCGCTCGCAAGCCCCCGCCGAGTCGGCCGGCGGATGACAATCGCTTCAAATCCAGACCCTGCCACAAAACAGAGCAACACTTTGATAAGCGGTGCAATCAGCGCCAGATGGCGGAAATACTCCATCATCGGCCAGTAGTGATAGAAAAGGACGCTGACAACCGTGCCCGTGCTGAAAAGCAGGAGAATGATTGCCGTCAGCAGAATATGAATGCTTTTCCGGGTAAAGTTCAACAAAATGCCGGACAGAATGAGCGGCATTCCGATCATGCCGATGTAAAGCGTATAATCAAGGCCGGGTGATACGCCCAGCACCAGCTCCAGCCACGTCCGCCAGACGGGCTTTCCGCCGTAGGTTAAAAAAACATCCTGAGACGAAGTCCCGTCCGTGCTCCGAAAGGTATAATTGATCACCTGGTCGGTCCCGAAATTCATGGCCGCATAGAGGGCGACAAAAGAAAGAACATGGACCGACACTGTCAGGGCAAAAGTCCGGCCGAGGCTTATCTTCCTTATTACCTGCCGGGCGACATCCGGATTGATCGACACGTAAAACAGAAAATAAAGAAAAATCACCAGAGAAGTTACCGGAAGAAAATATGGCAGGTTCCCCAGAGACTGCAAAAACAGAAGATTGCCGGCCAGCAGGATGTGCCGCCATTGACCGCTGTCTAAAAAAAGATGAAAAAAATACAGGATCAGCGGAACAGCATAGTAAAGATGAAAATTCCACCAGGGCTGCAGGATCCAGACACAGGAACCCATGACGGACAACGCCACAAAAAAAATGGTAATCGGGGAACTGAAAAACCTTCGGCCCAGAAGCCAGACCCCGGCCAGAAGCAGCATTTCGTCGACGAAAATACCGGCATAAAACAGCGGCAGGAAATGGGCTCCTTTCCACAACCCGGCGGATAAAAGCAGTATATTCTGCAGAATGCCGCCCTGAATGATATACCACCAGGCGGCAACCGTCCCATGGGTCAGAAACGGCATCCACTGGGGAATTTCACCGGTATAAGCGGCGTTATTCAAAAAATAGTATTGCAGAGTAAAATACTGGAAGCCGTCATGGCCACCGACCATCCGCCGACCTTGGATCATGGAGAAAGCAAGACCCGCCTCAATGAGAACAAGCAGCAGGAAAAGGCCGGCTTCCAGTCGGGGAGCATAATGACCGTCAGTCTCTGGCACGGCGCCATGCGCTTTACCATTATTCATCAGCACAGCCTTTTTCGTTCGCCAAATCCTTCTATTACGATCCTTGCCGTCAGGTAAATGATCATCATCAACCAGAACAATGAATTCAAGCCGATGACGGTATACAGCGTCGATAATAAACGGGAGTTAAAATAAAAATGAACCTCGTTAGATCCTTTTTCCAGTTTTATGGCTTTGTAGGCCAGGTTCGCCTTGTAGACAGGCGTTTCTTTTCCATTGACGGCAGCCCGCCAGAAAGGATGCCAGACATCACTGTATAGCATCCAGACCTCCCGGGAATCGTCATTCTGTATGGTTACATCGAGATTGTTAGAATCAAACCGTCGCACCTGATAAGGCGGGCGAAGACGGGCGTCCGCGGAAAGGCCATTCACCAGGAGGGCAGACCGCTCTACCGGTGAATCCGCTTTCCTGGGTTTTGCAAGAGGCGACAGGAAAAGGATATCGCCGTTATAAGCAGGATCGGTAATATATGCGGCGATCATGTCGTCGGAAGCGACCACCTCCGCCCCTGAGAAAAACTGAATCTTGTCTTCCGTAACCCCGGATATCTTCAATGCCGCCGGATGCTCCTTGGGAAACTCCAGTCTGGGGCGGACCCCCGCGGACGGATAGACAAGTCCGCGAAGGGGGACAGAGACATCATTGATGGCCTGCCCCCGATAGGCTCTCAAGTACTGATCCAGGGGCGCAAGCCAGTTGTCTGTTTTAAACGGATTACCCAACTGGTCCAGGAAGAGAAAGGCATGGGTGGTCCAGTAAAGCACCCCGTATTCCATGGGCAAGACATCCAGCAACGCGGCCCTGGAGTTGTCGCTTTCGTAAACAGGGGCTCTCCTCGGGGAATAGGGCATGGGTTGAAAAGCGGTGATGGCGTACAACTCATCATTCAGGGCAGCGGTCCGGAGCCTGATCTGAGCGTATTTGTATCCGTAAATATCCGCCGCATGCGTGATCAGCAAAAGAATGGCCAGCAAAGATAAAAATTTCGGCCACCGGATAAAAGTTATTCCGGCCAGGATGACGGTCGCCAGCAAAGCGAAAATCGCCGTGCGGGCAATCAGACAGTCCATCACTCCGGCGTCAAATATCGTTAAAAAAAGCGGCAGGTACCCTGGTACCATGGACTCATAAAATCCCGCCGCCGATTCATAGTGACGATGCAGATGAAACAATCCCCCGGCGATACCGATCATCAGCATGGTCATGACCGCGAACGCCGATTGTGTCAATAGCGGTCTTCTCCGGGCCGGCAAATCGCGGAACAGTGTCTCTATGCCGAACCCCGCCAGGAAACAGAGAAAAATTCTGACAATCGGAATCACCAGAGCAAGATGGCGAAAGTATTTCATCATCGGCCAGCCATAATAGAAAATGATGCTGACAAATGTCCCCATGCTGAAAAGCGCCAGAGCAACGGTCGTCAGCAGCCAGTGAATATTCCGCTTGCCGGTATTGGCCACGATCCCGATCAGAACAAACGGCGCGCAGAAAATACCGGCATACAGGTTGTAATCCACGGCCGGGGATATACCCAGGACAAGTTCCAGCCACGTTTTCCAGTTTAATTTTCCACCGTAGATTAAAAATACGTCCAGGCCCACCGACCCGTCCGCGTTTCTCATGAGATTCGCGACCTGGACCTGATCCGTTCCGGAATCCATGGCCGCATACAAAGCGACAAGAGAGAACGTCGTGACTGCAATCGTAACGACAAAAGGCCGCCCAAACCGGATGCGTCTTATGGCCTCCCTTGATTCTCTCAAGTGCAACAGACAATAAAAAAGGAAATAGAGAAAAAGAACCAACGTTGTCACCGGCAGAAAATACGGCAGCCCCCCAACGGCCTGAACGACCAGCAGATTCCCGGCCAGGAGAAAGTAGCGCCATTGACCGCTGTCGATAAACCGGTGACCCAGATAAAGGATCAGAGGAAGGGCATAGTAAAAATGGAAATTCCACCAGACCTGAAGCACCCAGACACTGGACCCCATGATGGACAAAGCGACAAAAAGCAACGTAAACGGCGAGGCGTAAAACCGTTTTCCCAGAAGCCAGACACCGGCCAGAAGAAGAAGATGGTCCACAAATATCCCGCAATAGAAAACCGGAATGAAATTGATGGCTTTTAACAAACTCCCGGATAGCAGCAAGGCGTCCTGCAAGATCCCGCCCTGATAAATATACCACCAGGTCATGATGGCGCCATGCGTCAGAAACGGGCACCATTGCGGAATTTCACCGTAGTTGACGACATTATTCAGAAAATAATACTGGAGATAAAAATACTTAAACCCGTCGCTGCCGCCGGGGATAAAACGTGCCAAGATCAAATATAAAAAAATACCGGCTTCGATCAGAATAACCAGCGGGAAAAGACCGGTTTCAGGAATACGTAAAGTCCGCCACCCATTATTTTCGAGGAACTTTGAACGGTTACTTAACATAGGCTGAAACCGGAGTTAAACAATCAAGGGGGCAGAAGATGGTGGATGCCCTTTGGGACCTGTGCTATGAGCAAAAACGATCTTGCCAACCAGAAAGAATATCATCAGCAGCCAGAATAAAGAATTGATACCACAAAAATAGTGGAAAAAAGAAATAAACCGGGACTTAAAAAAGAAATGGACTTCATTATAACCTTTTTCGAGCTTAACTGCCTTATAGGCCAGGTTCGCTTTGTAGACCGGTGCCTCTTTCCCATTAACCGTCGCGCGCCAGGTTGGATGCCAAACATCACTGTAAAACAACCAGACAGAATCCAACTTGTCAATATTTGTCGTCACCACCAGGTTATTAGAATCAAACCGCTGCACCTGATACGGAAGATGCAATCTGTTGTCGGTTGATAGCTTATACTCTGGAAAAGGACGACATTCAGCTGGGCTGTTTGTAAATTTATTTTGAAGAGGTGATAACAATATAATATCACCTTTATAATCAGGACTAGTGATTAACGAGGCGATTTTATCCTCCGAGGCAGTGACATAAGCTTGAGAAAAGAATTGAATCTTATCTTCAGTAACCCCAGAAATTTTAAAAGCGGCTGGATGTCCTCCAGGAAATTCCAGGCGGGGGTATTCATTTTCTGAACGATAGAAAAGCCCTTGTGGTTTAACCGATATATCATCAATGGATTGTCCCCAATAAGCCCTCATATATTGATCCAAGGGCAACATCCAGAAATCCGTTCGGAAGGGATTCCCTAACTGATCTTTAAAGGCAAAGGCATGAACACTCGAATAAAATGATCCGGAATCAGCGACTACAGGCAGTTGTTTCAACAATTCGGATCGATGATTGTTATCCCAGAATAAAAGAGATCTTCTTTGAGAGTAGCGAAACGGTTGGAATGCGGTAATGTTATACATCTCATCATTCAAGGGGACGGTCATCAAATTTATTTCAAGGAATTTGAACATATACAAATCCGCACCATGCAAAAACAATAAAAAGATTACTCCGATAAAAAGGCATCTTCCCTTTCGATGAAGATAGAACAAAAACATAAAGAGTATAGAAGCGGCCAGAGCAACATACGCAGTTCGGGTCAGTAAAGCAGAAAGTAAATGATCGTGAAACAAAGGTAAAAACACGGGCAGAAACTTCGGCACCATATTTTTCACGAATTCAGTTAGCAAGCCATCCTGCTTGGATATTAGAATAAATACGACGGAAACAGCAAAAATACAGGCAGATATAGTTATAAATAAAAACTTTTTCACACAAATATGTTTTGAATCTGATTGATTTATAAACAATACATCAGCCCCAAATCCTGCCAAAAAGCAGAGAAAAATTTTGATTATCGGGGAGACAGACACAAGGTGTCGGTAGTATTTCATCATTGGCCAGCAATAGTAGAAGAAGGTACTAACAAACGTCCCCATGCTAAACAGAAGAAGCACAACTACTATTAAATAGAAATGGCCGTTTGCTTTTTTAAAATTAAAAACTACCCCGAAAATAATAAACGGGATACATAGCACTCCGACATATAGGGTGTAATCAACGCAAGGCGATATACCCAAGAACAATTCTGACCAAATCTGCCAGCTGAAAGGACCGCCGTAGGTCAAAAAATCGTTTAATGTAACGGAACCGTCCTGGCTTCTAAAACTATAACTTGCAATTTGAGCGGTCTCATACTTTATAAATACATATAAAAGAATAAATGAAAGCATCAGCAATGCTGTCGTTAAAAAAAAGGGCGCCCCAATTTTTACAGACTTTATTTTTTTGATAGTATATGAAAAATTAAATAGGAAATAGAATGAAAAATAGGAAAAAACAACTAATGATGTAACAGAGAGAAAATGAGGGAGGTTCCCAAAAGACTGGGCCAACAACAAATTCCCAGCCAAAAAAGCAAACCTCCATTTTCCAGAATCAATAAAACAATGAACTAAGAGAATGATTAAAGGAATCGCATAATAACTATGGAAATTATACCAAGGCTGCATCATCCATATGCAAGACCCCATAACGGAAATGGAGACAAAACATACCGAATATACAGAATGAAAAAATCGTCTTCCGAGGAGCCACACCCCGACTAAAAGAAGAAGCTCATCAATAAAAAAATATCCATAAAATATGGGTATAAAATTTACACTTTTAAACAAGGCACCTGAAAACAATAGAATATAGTGAAGGAACCCCTCGGCCATCAATGAGATTATACTTACAGCGGTTCCATGCATAACATATGGTAACCATCGAATAGTTTCACCATAGTTAACCACATTGTTAAGAAAACAATACTGGATAGTCAAAAGATGAAAACCGTCATGGCCGGCAAGTATCCGCTTTTCGAATACCAGAAAGATAGAGAACATGATCTCTATTAGAATTAAAAACAGAAAAAGTAAGCTCTCAATCCGCCCAGGGTAATCCCTCTCGACTTTTGAGCGGGATTTACTTAAGACCGCAAGTATATTTAAGATTGTTTGCATTAATGGCGCCCGTCTGGTCGGTGCCCATATCAATAAGACTTTGCTTGCGGCCAAATTTTCTTTGGCGACTTTCCGCAAACTAAAGATTCCTGTGCCAAGAACAGGTCATAAGCATTCTTTATACTTGATGATATTCACCCCATAAACAGCATAAAAACCACTGCTTGTTACACATAAAATTTAGGGCAGAGTCTTTCTGACTTGTTTTTATCTACATCCCGAATCTTATTATATTCCAAGCAGCTTTAATCGTGGCAGAAAACATTCTAGGATCAATTAACAAAAGCCCTCTTCTGCAAATAAAACCCGGGGTCAAATAGAATTTTAAATATGCTGCTCTTTGAGCTTTTTTTATATTTTTTTTTTCATTATCAGTCCCAGATGAAAGAATATCCGTTTTCTCATTACTGGGAACAGGCAAAACGGCATGGAATTGAGCAAAATCACATTCAAGTTGTTTGGCAAAGTTGTGAATGCCAAAAACAGCGTCCATGCTCTCCCCTTTTAGCCCTATCAAAAAATTACCGACGACCTCCAAACCTGCCTTTTTTGCATCACGAGCCGCTTTAAACGCCTCGTTCACTTTTATGCCCTTCTTATTTGTATCCAGTACTTGCTGCTCAGAAGATTCAAACCCAAAGGATATTTGATAGCATCCCGCCTTTTTCATCAGCCTGAAAAGTTCGAAATCCGCACAATCCACCCGGGTCATACATCGCCAATAGATTTTTATTCCGCATTTTATCAACTGGTTACATATTTCTTCCGCCCATATTTTATCACCTGTGAATGTTTGATCTCTGAAAAACACCTCTCTGTATCCATAGTTTTTAGCCTGCCTGAACTCTTCAACTATATATTCAGGCGAGTGGTGGATATACGTTTTAGGGGGTCGCCATAAAGAAGAAGAGCAGAATAAACATTGACCATATACACAGCCTCTAGATCCCCACACGGTTGTATAAGGACCTCTTCTTGAAAAAGGTGCATAATATCTGCTTGGATTTATCATGTCTCTAGAAGGATGAGGCAAGGCATCCAGATCATTAAAAGGTACTAATTTAATGGGGTTGGGGTGATTTTTAAATATAAGGTTATCCGCATCTTTTTTGCCCAGTACCCAGTCGACACACGGCTTGTCGGGTTCTCCTATGATTACCACGTCTATTGAGTTAAATTGTAAAGCAAGTTCAGGGGCCATGGTTACCTCAGGCCCGAAAACCGCTATACTTAAATCGGGAATCTTCTGATAAACTTCATTAATTATATCGAAAACCGAGAAAAACAATTCTCCAAGAGGGACAGGGACCAGTAAGTGAGTCGGATTTTCTTTGATACATTGTTTTATGGTCCATTCCGGGGGCTTTCTATTGGCAGCCGCATCAATTAGCTTTACTTCAATATTGTTTTCTCTCGCTAGAGAAGCGACATACAGCATCTCTAAAGGAGGAAACACGAATGCCCCCGGAGCCTCGGCGCATGAAAAATCCGTCATATAATATCTTAATCTATTTTCAAATCTTACTGCTGGATAAACCAGAAGTAGCTTGGGGGCTCGCATCTATCCTCCAAGAGGCAGAAAGCTGTTAATAATCAACCGGGGCTTCGGCAACGGCCTTTTTGATAACTATATCCCACTCACTATTTGAAAAAATTAGTCATCGTACCATTGAGGCTTCTGCATCTCATCTATCCCAGAAAAGCCCTTAAATCGTTTTCTGTGGATGAGGCTGTTTTTCATATCCTTTAAAATAACCCTAGCCACAGCAAAGGCAAACCACCGATGAAGTTCTCTTCGAATCGGATACGGAGAAAACATGCGTCGTAAATATTTGAATGGTTTTTTCTGAACAAAATTTTTATAGCACCACTGCGTTGCCGCCGCTATTTCCGCCCGTGAAATATGATAGGTTCTCATAGCCGGATAAAACATGTCATATTTTGCAAAATCCTTTTCTTCCAGCAATCCTTCCCTTTTCCCAAGTTCATAAAGTTCAGTGCCGGGGAAAGGGGCAACTGGATGGAAGGCTGCAAAATCAAGATCGCATTCATGGGCATGTTTAACCAGTCCTTTGATGGACTCCACCGTATCTTCAGGAAGGCCGGTAATATATGTCGCCTGGCGGAACACCTGCGGATATTTTTCGCTTAGCAGGCGTAATGCCTGACGGGTGACATTATAATCGCGAATACCTTTGTTCAAAAAATCATAACTGGCTTGAGAATCATGTTCAGCGCCTACAAGCACATGTCGCAACCCGGCCTTAACCATATAACGCAACACACCGCCCATTTCGTTATGAATCAGCTCATCTGCCCTGACAAAGGCCCACCAGCCGTCAAGCTTTATTCCTCTTCTAAAAATTTCCTCGCAGAAATCCATCAGCCAGTTATTATCAAGATTCCATGTGGCATCCACCCAAAAAAGATATCTAATACCAAAATCTCTATAAAGCCATTCAACCTCATCAACCATTCTTTGCGGACTTTTTGTTCGATAGGCCTGATGACTAATATATTTATCTCCAATCAGTTCCGGTCGCCCTTCCTGCATACGCCAGGTACAAAAGTTACAGCTTCGTGTACACCCTCTAGATCGCTGGATAGTTATGGCTTTGGGCCAGAGATGACCGAAAGGCTTATAATGATTTATCCCTGCAAGGTCATACGCCGGAAGGGGCAAATCATCTAAGTTTTCAATCAATGGCCGTTCCGGGGTAAACTGCGGTATGTTGTCTTCGTCCCGGTAAACAAGCCCCCGTACTTGATCGACAGAACGGCCGTCCTTTAGAGTAATAACTAACTCTTTTAACGTTTCCTCCCCCTCATAAAGAACGACAAAGTCAATTGCTGAACAGTTTTCCAGTGTCCACTTGGGAATGGCCGTAAACATGACACCCCCGGCGATGTTAATGATATCGGGGAGAACCTTTTTAGCCAGCTCAAAAGCCCGGAAACCTTCCTTATAGTAAATGGTCTTTTCCCCTATGGCGAGAATGTCTGGCTTATTTTCAAGAAGATACTTTTCAAGGGAACGCCAGCCCATTTTAAGTGCCATGGTATCAACAATGGAAATCTCAATATCCGGGATAAATTTTCTTAAATAGGCGGCCAGCGTCGGATAAGCCAATGGCAATAAGAAATTATCCTGCTCATTGATAATGGGCCACATACTTCTAGGCGAGCGAAGAAATAAAATTTTTACTTTTTTCTTATCAGCGATAGGGCTACCGGATAATCCCCTGGTACAACGAGCCATTCCTTTCACCTTTTATCTTAATCTTTGGATATGTCTCTATTTTCATGAAATGATATTTCTGCCTGTTGACTAATCAAAGTTTCATAGCATATTTTAAAAAAATATTCCTGTTTATGTATAGGTTTTTACAACCTCCTTAATATGCTATATACGATTAAGGGGATCTCTAAAATTAGAACTTGGGTTTGAGGTAAAGGCGTGAGAAAATTTTAACAGGTTGAATACATTTAAGTATTTAGATGATTAAAATTTGGGTACAACGCCGACATCGAGCCAAAAGGCAATTTTTAGAGGTGCCCTTAAGCGACGCTATATATATTTGATACTGCAGCTAAACGATATTCGAAAGGACAAATGGAAGATTCTTTAGACTGGTTGCTGATTAATCCCCGGCCGAAATATAGTGTTTTAGGCGACTATGATCCTTTAATGGTACCTTTCGCGCCAATGGGCCTTGCCTATCTGGGGGCGTCCCTTGAAAAGCAAGGGTTTAAAACCGCTATTTATGACTGCTTTATAAGTAACCAGCTGAAAATAGAAGAGGTCCTCCGCCTCTACCAACCATCAGTCGTGGGCGTTTCCTGTTTGACACCGGTAATGGGTGTCCTGCCTGACATCTGCCGCTTGATCCGGCATTACGCCCCCAAAACGAAAATTATTCTAGGGAATATTCACGCCACCCTTTTTGCGAAAGAACTATTGCAGAAAGGCATTGGCGATATCATTGTCCAGGGAGAAGCGGAAGAGACAGTTGTGGAACTGGCCCATTGCCTGGCCAGCGCAGGAGACCTTTCCCAAATCCATGGGATCACTTACCTAGATGGCAAACAGGTCAAGGAGACCCCCCATCGCGCTCTTTTGAATGATTTAGACCAAATTCCTCTACCAGCATGGCATCTATTGGATTTAAACCAATACAAAACTCCTCCGATGTTTTCTTTTACGAAACGGCTTTTACCTCTGCTCGCTTCACGAGGGTGCCCTTTTCAGTGCTATTTCTGTGCTCAGAATATCATGAGTCCGCTAGTACGAAAACGAAACCTGGTATTTGTTGCTGACGAAGTGGAACTGATCTACAAGAAAACAGGGGTTGACATGTTCTGGTTTGCAGATGCGATCTTCCCTTTGCGGAAAGAAGACGCGGAAATTTTCTGCAGCGAGATAACACGTCGTGGACTTCATCGAAAAATTCGCTGGATAACAGAAACCCGGGCGGAGTTAATAGATCGGCCTTTAATCAAAATGATGAAACAGGCCGGACTTTTCATGCTGATCTTTGGACTGGAAAGCGGGGACCAGACTTTACTCGAATGGATCAAACCGGGACTGCGCCTTGAGGATGGGGAAGAAGCTATCCGGGCGGCGCGATCTGAGCGCGTGCTGACCTTGGGGTTGTTTATGTTGGGATTGCCTGGTGAGACGATCAAAAGCATGGAGAAGACAATTAATTACGCAAAATGTTCAGGCCTTGATTTTGCAAAGTTTAACATAGCGGTGCCCTTTCCCGGGTCCCGTTTTTACAAAGACGTTTTTCGCCATGCCCCGCCCCCTCTCTGGGAAAATTTCTCTGCCAACTTTCAATCTCAAGCTGATAGGCACGAACTTGTTTATACGCCTTTGGGAATCAATTCCAAACAACTACAAGGCTGGCAGAAAAAAGCGTTTTACCGTTTTTATATCCGTCCTAGCCTGATATACCGTCATTTATTCCATAGAACCATTTCTCTTAGAAACATGTACAGGGGCGGCATGATTACCATAAAAAATCAGTTGATTGAATGGGCTATAAAATGAAAATCACCACAACTTTTGAATTCGCGTCACACAACTGCTTGGAAACCGAAACTTACGTAGTAATTAAGCTGTGAAAAAGCACAAGAAAAGAGTGTCTGATGCGTATTGTGCTGATTAATCCCCAATGCGGTCCGCAAAACCTTGTTGGCCGCCACGGCAACACCATGGTTGCACTACCCCCTCTAGGTCTTGCCTGTATCGCTGCAGTTCTGGAAAGGGCCGGCCACTCTGTCACTGTTATTGACCAATATGCTGAAAAAATTAACGACCAAACTGTTATCACGCGTATAACGGAGAAAAACCCCCATCTGGTAGGTTTTTCCTGTCTTACGCCAGCCATGACAACCGTGAAAAATCTTTCCCGTAAGATCAAAAAGGTTTATCCGGGTACTCCAGTCGTCTTAGGTAACATCCATGCCACTATTTTCGCAAGTGCCCTTATAGAGCAAGAGGTGGGAGATTTTGTGATACATGGCGAAGGCGAAAACGCAATCGTTCTGCTAGCCGAAGTAATTTCAAAGGGGGGGGATCTCAATGTCATTCCTGGCCTTTCGTTTAGGGAAAATGGAAAGACAGTTTACACCGGCTCACCGAAACAGGTGGAAGATCTGGACTCCTTGCCTTACCCCGCCTGGCATTTAATGCCGGTTCAAGCATACAAGGCACACCCCGTCGCCGGCGCTTACGGTGTCATGTTGCCGATTCAGGGGGGGCGAGGATGCCCTTATCACTGTTATTTTTGCTCCCAAAATGCCATGTTCAGAGGCGTCAGAACAAAAAGTGTGACGAGAATTGTTAATGAAATTGAGTATCTTCATCAGAGTTTTGGTTTGCAGAACATCGGATTTGAGGATTCAATCTTCCCTCTTTCCAGCGCCCAAGCCGTCGAGTTTTGCGATGAAATGATCCGAAGGGGTTTACATAAAAAAATTTGTTGGCTTACAGAAACCCGGGTGGATATGGCAGAACCGGCACTCTTCAAAAAAATGCGCCGGGCGGGGTTGTCTATGGTCCTTTTCGGAATCGAATCCGCTGATGAGAAAATCCTTGCGCGTTGCGGCAAGACGATCAGTCCAGCACAGTCTGAAATCGCCGTAAAAATTGCCCATGATACAGACATCAAAACATTGGGGCTATATATTTTAGGGCTTCCCGGGGAAACTAGAGCATCAGCGCTGAAAACTATCCGTTTCGCCTTAAAATTGGACACCGACTTCGCAAAATTTAATATTGCAGTACCCTATCCAGGTTCGCCTTTTTATGAGGAATGCTGTGCCCCCAATAATGAGGAAGATCTGCCATATCAAAAGTTCACCAGTTGGTACATGCCGAAAAGAAATGAAAAAATCCTGCATATTCCCGAAAGCATGAGTCAGGAGGAGCTTATCAGGCTTCAACATCTGGCAATGGCCGCCTTCTGGCTTAGGCCATCCAAAATTTTTTCTCATTTATTGAAAAGGAGCATTCCCCTCGGTACTATGTGGAAGGGCTTTACCGCCATTCTGGGGGATACATTGGAATCGATAACCCTGCGGAGAGACTAGCCCGATAATCCGGGCCAACAAGCAAACAATCCCACAATCACAGTTTGTTATGGATAAAAGCTCGCCATTCAATTACTTTCTCTATGTCCCCAAATTTCATCATTATTATGATCTTTTGGGAGACCATATTTTTGGCCTCTGCCTTCCGATGGGACTTATCCCGTTAACCTCACTAGTAAATCAAGAAGGATTCCCCTCCAGATTAGTACATCTTGGCATAGAGAGGATATCGGGCAATGAGGATAATTTTTTTCAACGCATATATCACGAACAGCCAAAAATTTGTGCGCTATCATTGCACTGGCATTTTCAATCTTACGACGTCATTGAAACTGCTAAAAAGATCAAACAACTTTCGCCAAAAACTTTTATAGTGCTTGGCGGATTTACAGCGTCTTTTTTCCATGAAGAAATCATCGCGAATTATCCTGAAATAAACGGGATTCTCCGGGGCGATAGCGAAAAAGGCATTATCCAATTATTTAGATCAATCATAAAAAACGAAGGTTCTTTATCTGATATTTCCAACCTTACCTTTCGGGGAGAAGGAGGCGGCATAATAGTTAACCCGCTGGATTTTATAGCACAAGAAGCGGATCTTGCTCGATTAAATTACACTGATTTTTCGGTAATGGATCGCCATGAAGATTATATGAACACTGTCAGCGGAACATGGTTGTGGGTCCCAAGGCTAGGAAAATATGGAAATAAAGCAATCCTTACGGGGCTAAAATTCTTTCCACTATCGATCTCAAGAGGATGCGATGAGAACTGTTCTTATTGTGGAGGCAGTGCAACAGCGCAAAAGAGAATCAACAACAGAGGCAAGCTCACCATCAGACCTCTGGATTCAATTCTTAACACATTAACTGCGGTAGGAAACTATGATTACCAAACCATTTATGTAGAATTTATGCCTTTCAATGGACATAGAGAATTTTACGAAAAAATTTTTGCAAATATAGCTTCGAAACCGGACAGGCATATCTATTTAGAATGCCGGAACATGCCACCAGTTGAACTTCTTGAGATATATAAAAAATTTTTTAGTGGGGATTTGAGGTCTTATATCGCTCTTTCTCCTGAATGCCGATCTGAGTCCATCAGAAGGCGAAACAAGAGCAGTTTTTACTCGAACAAACAATTGAAATATTTTTTGCGCTTCTGCGAAAAGAACGAATGTACCATGGTTTTATTCGGTGCGGTTTGGATTCCCGGAATGACAGCAGGAATTATCAAAGAAAACTTTAAATGGTATAATAAGTTAAAAAAACAATATCGGAATTTGGACAAAATCATATTAGAGCGGATTCAACTTGACCCCGCCTGCCCGATGTACATGGAGCCCGAAAAGTATAATCTGACGACTAATTTAAAACGTTTTACTGATTTTTATCAATTTCATAAGAGGTCATCATTCCAAAACTGTAGTAAAGAGCTCGGTTACAGGGACGACCGTTTCCTCTCTGACGACCAATTCGAGAAGATGGTTAAAGCCTATGAGTGTAGCTTTTTCTGTAAATTTCAGCGTGGGAAAGCCTACAGAAATTATTGGTCTTATAAGATATTCAACAATATATATCGAACGGTATGTTATATATCAAAAAAATTGACCACATATTAACTCAATCCCACGGTTTTATGCTTTAAACCAAAATGGGAATCTATGAATCGTATTGGAAACAATGGCGCATCCCCAGGTGCAGACACACTCTTTAAGGTAAATTTTGTTTATTGTTTTTTGATAATCGCTCGTCTTTTGTAAACTCGTCCAGTTATTATTAAGGATGCTACCGACTTTATCGTCGATCAGTTCACAAAACTGAATCTGACCTGCAGGATCTATGACAATAAACTTTTTACCCGATAGGCAGGGAGAGGACATTTTTCTCAGTTGATACACTTTAATGAATTCCCGTCTTACCCTTTCGTAAACTATCTTAAAAATCCAATTAAATAAATTTACCTGTTCGGATGGCGCATCATTCTGCAAGACAGAAATAAATTCTTGAAGCGAAATATGGGGGAGCTCAACTTTATTCGGGCCTGATCTTTGAGGGGTAATAAAAAAATGATCGGGGCCCAATCTCAATGGTATCTGTCGGGCCAGATCTTTGATCATAGCGCTATTATCACTTGTAATGACCAATGACAGATGCCTTCGTACCCTTTTAAATCGTTTCTGCAAGCGGCCAAGCCTGTGCCAGGTATCAAGGATAAGTTCGCTATCCGGGCAATCCGTATTGTCCAGGAAAAACTTTTCCAGGCCGTTTAAAGAAACCTGAACGGTAAGATTAAGCCTGGGTGCATCGATCAGAAGCCGCTCTAATATTTCTTCCGTTATACTGGGTAATGTTCCATTGGTAGGAATGACAATAAACCGGGTGCGATTCTTTCGATAAAACAAAAGCGCGATCTGGTCTAAATCGTTCCTTAAAAAAGGTTCCCCGCCCGTGATTGTCAGGTAAGGGATAGCCGGTAAGTTGCTTGAGATCTTTTTGTAGTCGTCCGGAAGCGACAAATCCCTATCGCTCTGACGGGCTAACTTGTTACGGTAAAAGCAGAATTCGCAGCGTCG
Organism: Thermodesulfobacteriota bacterium; assembly: GCA_040753795.1. NCBI lineage: Bacteria > Pseudomonadati > Thermodesulfobacteriota > Thermodesulfobacteriota bacterium. Next base: position 211,506 of record JBFMDX010000002.1, on the reverse strand, counting down.
GTTACAGCGATTGGTTACAAAAACATATATTTTAAAAAGTCGGCGCGGATGAATAAAATTGTATGCAAATATGAGTTTGTCCAAAACACCGGACGCGGCATTACGCAGTTCACTTAACAAAGCGCTTAAAATTCCGGCTATATAGGCCAAGCTTCTGATCCACAAAAAAAAAGCTGCCGCTATCCATGCGAAAGAAAAACGTTGTGTTTCAGTCAATACATTCAGAAGGCTTAAATGTGCAAACAGAAATAATAAAAAGGATAATAGGCATAGCAACGATCCGATGAGCGACAGGGGTAGCACTAAAATAAAAACGCCGGCAGCTGCCACGAGCCCACTACTGGCAATCTGGAACAAGAGTTTCAGCATAGGGCCAGGAGCAAGGGATGCTTTTTGTTTAACTGGCTGCTTTAGAAAAAGCAGCGTTCTACTCCTGGCCCAACGTATCTGTCTGCGAAAGAAGCCCATTACCCCATAAGGCGTGTGGGTGACGGGTGAACCCGGCAAATAATGCAACCGGTTTGTTTTCAGCAACTCCAGACATAAAAGCGTATCATCCCCGCTGGCAAAATGAGAGCGATGGGTTAGTTCCCAGAAGTATTCTCTATCCAGAAACGCGTCCTTACGAAAAGCGGAATTACCCCCGATCAGGATAGCCTGGCCTTCAGGCTGTTTGGCCGAGAACCAGTCCCGGGCCAGACGGGCAATGAATGTCTCAAAAAGGTTAGATCGATCATCAAATCTATAGCCTCCCCCCACTCCTGCGGCATCCTTTTCCAGCGCCTCAGACAAAGTGTGGAGCCAGTCCGGTCCAGCAACGCAGTCAGCATCCAGAAAAGCCACGATTTCACCGCGCGCCGCCCTGGCACCTGCGACTCTGGCATAGGCCGCTCCCATGCGGCGTGGCAGTGATAGTGCCTTAACCGGATATTTTTTTAAGAGCGACTTCGTAAGGTCTGTCGAACAGTCATCCACTACCAGAACTTCCAAGGGCTGATATGACTGATTTAAAACCGACTCCAGGCAGGAAGGCAAAGATAAGGCAGCATTGTATGCCGGGATTATAACGGTTATGTTTTTTCCGCTTTTTTGCTGAGTAGGACTCATTGATGACTGTCTCAATTAATTGCTATGGGACTAATACCCTTTCGGATTGTAAATCAAGAAAATTATTGATAAGCATAGGTATCTAAAGTTGCTGGGTCATGTCAATAAAAAGGGGGCATACCCTCTTATACGTCGGAATCAAGTGCGCGTGCTACCGAAGCATCGAAAGGGGAAAAGCATGACCGCCCTTATTCAAAAACTGGAGAAAAAAGCCTTTCAAATCCGCCAGGCCATGCTGGAAATGTGCATCAGGGCCGGCACCGGCCATGTCACCTCATCCCTGTCCAGCATCGATATCCTGGTAGCGCTCTACTATGGCGGGATTCTTCGGGTTGACCCCAAAAACCCTGAATGGGAAGGACGCGACCGGTTTCTGTTAAGCCATGCCCAGGTCAGCCCGGCCCTGTACGCGATTCTGGGGGACCTGGGCTTTTTTGACAAGAAAGAGCTGGATCGCTTTGCCATGAAAAACGGCAGATTCGGGGTCCACCTTCAATCCGACGTGCCCGGCGTGGAAATTACCGCCGGCTCCCTGGGACAGGGGTTCGGTATCTCGGCCGGTGTGGCCCTTGGGGCCAGAATGAGCCGCGAGCCGTATTTGGTCTTTACCCTGCTGGGCGACGGGGAGTGTTATGAGGGCTCGGTCTGGGAAACGGCCATGTTTGCCGGGCATCACCGGTTAAACAACCTGGTGGCCATTGTAGACAGAAACTTCATGTGCGTGACCGATTTTACGGAAAATATCGTGGCGCTGGAGCCCATGGATGAACGCTGGCGGGCATTCGGATGGAATGTGGCGCGCATTAACGGCCATTGCTTTGAGAGCCTGTTGAATGTTTTAAGGCCGGTCCGCAGCCGGAGATCATCACAGCCTCTGGTCATCATCGCCGATACAGTCAAAGGTGAAGGGGTCGAGTCCATTTCCAATGTTCCGCTGTGGCACGGTGTGGCGCCCAGAGGCAAGGAAGCGGAAACCTGCCGCCGGGAGCTGAAAGGGAGATACAGCCGTGAATAATAGTATCCATCCCCGTTAACCCGGTGTCATAATCGATTGACATACCATTCCGAAATGGTTAAGAATATTAGCTGAAATGGTTGTTCTCAATTTATTTACAAGGTAATGAATCATGGAAGCGATAGAGTTCAAGGCAAAAGTGGAAAACGGCGTAATTCATATTCCTCAAAAATACAGGCAAACATTGAGCAGCTCCGTAAAAGTCATTATTCTCAACGATCCTTTCGAAAATGAGTCGGATGAGTCGGATGAAATTAATGCGCTTTTACGGAACCCGATAACCATCAAATCCTTCACGCCCTTTGCCCGGAAGGAAATATATAAGCGTGACTGATATCACACCTGGCAAGCGCTGTTTCGTAGATACCAATATATGGCTTTATGCCTTTATCCTTACGGAGGATGAAAAAAAAACAGAACGGCGCAATCCGTCATTACCGGCAACGAAATCGTTATCAGCACTCAAATTATCAATGAAATCAGCGTAAACCTTTTAAAAAAGGCCGGGTTTACTGAACCTCGAATTCATTCTCTTATGACTTCCCTTTACAAAAGATATTCTGTGCTTGAATTCTCCCGGGAAATTTTATTGCAGGCATCAAAAATTCGTAGCCAATTTAACTTTTCTTTCTGGGACAGCCTTGTCGCCGCTGCCGCTTTGGAATGCGAAGCGGAATTTCTGGTATCTGAAGACATGCAGCATGGATTGCAGTTATCGGCCAAACTCTCCATTATCAATCCTTTTCAGTAGCCAAAAACCAAAGCCGGCGGGTATCAAAAATTGAAAATAGCACCTAAAAATAATGGCTTCCAGCGGGATATTTTCTGGAATACGGTTTATGATTACGCCCGCACGGACCCGGATATCGTCATTATCAGTGCCGACATGGGGGCACCTTCTCTGGACCGGTTCCGGCGGGACATGCCGACCCAGTTTGTCAATGTCGGCATTGCCGAACAGAACGCCATCATGCTGGCCACCGGGCTGGTGCTGACCGGCAAAAAAGTGTTCACCTACGCCATTGCCCCGTTTATTACCCTGCGCTGCCTGGAACAGATCCGGGTGGAAAATGCTATTATGCGCACCCCCATCACCATTGTCGGGGTCGGCGCCGGGTTTGGATACGATGACTCCGGGCCGACCCACCACATGATCGAGGATATCGCCATCATGCGCGCCATGCCCCATATCCGCATCGACAGCATTTCGGATGGAACCATGGCGGCCCATTTTGCGAAGATTTCCTGCGCGGCGGATAAAACAATTACCAACTATGTGCGACTGGACCGGCAGGACCAGGGATCGATCTATCCGGATGGAACGGATTTTTCGCGGGGACTTCTGCTCTTAAGGCAGGAAGGCGACACCTGCCTGGTGACGACCGGCAGCATGACGCTTACAGCCCTGGCCATCGCAGACTCACTTGCAAAAAAAGGCCTCCGGGTCGGGGTCATGGATCTGTTTAATTTTCCCATAAATGAGTCCGCGTTTCTGGAAACCATACGGCCTTTTTCCCGGATTATAACCATCGAGGAGCATCTGCTGGCTGGCGGACTGGGAAGCACGGTCCTGGAGGTCGTCAATGACCATCAGGCCTCCATCTCCGTCCATCGTTTTGGCATTTCCATGGATCAGGGATATTGTTACAAATATGGGGGCAGGGAGGTCATCCGCCAGCACTATGGCCTTGATAAAAAGACGCTGTTGAAAAAAATCTCAACGCTGGTGTAAACAAAGCCTGCCGCAACCGATGCGCCAATCCATTCAACCCAATGATCCGCCGGAAACGAGAACCAGTCCATGACCGTTACGCTGCTTATCCCCACCTTAAACGAAATCGACGGGATGAAGGCCATCATGCCGCGCGTCAAAAACGAGTGGGTTGATCAGCTCATCATCGTGGACGGCGGTTCCGTCGACGGCACCACTGAATACGTCAAAGCCAACGGCTGGACGCTGATCGAGCAGAAGCAGCCCGGGCTGCGGCATGCCTATAACGAAGCCCTTGCCCGGGTGACCGGCGATATCGTCATCACTTTCAGCCCGGACGGCAACTCCATTCCGGAGCTGATTCCCGCGCTGATCGACAAAATGAACGAAAATTATGACATGGTCATCGTCTCCCGGTATCTGGACAACGCCAGGAGCGCGGATGACGACCTGCTGACCGCCTTCGGCAACCGGCTGTTCACCGGGACCGTCAACCTGCTCTACGGCTCCCGCTATACCGACTGCATGGTCATGTTCCGGGCCTTTAAGACCCGGATCTTCTATGATCTTGAATTGAACCGGGAGGACGGCTTTATCCTGGCGGAAAAACTGTTTGGCACCCGGATCGGCACCGAGCCACTGCTGTCGGTGCGGGCAGCCAAGCGCAAGCTGCGCGTCGCCGAAATTCCGGGAGACGAACCGCCGCGCATTGGCGGCCAGCGGAAACTGCAGATCTGGCGCTGGGGGGCTGCCTATTATTTTCAGTTTGTGCGTGAACTTTTTGTGTGGCGGTAACGTACTACCGGAATGACGATGTAAAGACTTTTTACGAATGCATCAACGCTTAAAATCGCTTTGATTTGGAAGCGGCATTATACTTTTCACGGCCGCCCGAATAGGCCAGATGCGGGATGATCTCATCATTTTTACAGCCAAGCGCGCCGTCATAGGTGATCGTGACTATCGGTATTCCGGTTTGCTGTTCAATTTTAGCGCCCATGGCCTCGGTAATCAGTGAGGGGCAGCAGAAAGCCGGGCTCAACTGAACAAACAAATCAATATCAGGATAATGTTTTTTTAGATAATGAGCTTTTAAAACATTTTCCTGGGTCTCTCCGCTGCTTTCAATGGTGAGCCCGTAAGGCGACAAAATCGACTCGACCGGATCCTCATAGGTATGAATCGCTTCATCCAAAAGCGTGTTAAACAGTTTCAGGTATTTTCTTTCCATCATGGTGACGGTCGATAAAATCGCCTTGTATCCGAAAAGCTGCACATTAAACACCTGCATGGTTGTCATAAAAGACCTGAGGGCGACGTTGTACGTGCTTCGCCTTTCATTAAACCGCCGCTTCAAGTGGGCTCTGACAATCATCTTGCCTGTTTCCGTATATGGCGTCGTCACCACCTCCCCGCCCTGTGCTTCTATAAAGGCGATCACATCCTGATTCATCACATGGTTGTCTCGAACGTAAAGATCCCCGATAATCGCCACTTTGGTCCGTTTTTCCCGTTTTACGGGGATCGCCCCGAGCATTTCAACCGTTTTCGCCACCGCCGCATCCAATGAGTTGTTGCTCCCGAATGCGGCTTCGATAAGTAAAAGGCCTTGTTCAAGAACGCGGTCCGTTTCCCCTTTGTTTGTTTCATAAGGCCTGATGGCGCAACCGGCTTTACGCAAAAAACCGCCGAGCATATAAGCGAAATAGGTGTGCTTAAACAGCTTTACGGAAATGTCCATCAACAACTGCCCGCCGGTATACACCCGGGCTTTCTCCAAACCCTGCCCATATCGTTCCAGGCGGGTTTTAATAAAGTGGGGGTATTGCGGCAGATTGCAGATCCTTCCCCGCAGCATCCAGAGAACGGTCCGGGCGGGGTCAAGCCCGTTTCTGATAATGGTTTCCGAGAACCCCTGAGTTATGGCATGTACAGGAGCGCACTGACCACTATTATCCGTAAGGCTTTTCGCAATGGTGTCCGACGTTTCTTCTATCAGGTACACGTCAAGGCCCGCGGATTCCATGACCGCCCTGACCAACCGGAAGGTATAGGCGTCCCAGTTGGGAAGAACCACGGCTTTACCCTTCAGCGTGGTCGCTTTCTCCGGATTTATTCTTCTGTAGCCGCCAGGGTTAATCTTCAGCGCTGATGCGGATGACTGATGATGATGCCGGAATACCCTGATGGCCGATTCAATCCGGGTTTCATAGCCTATGCCGGAAACATGTTCATCCAACTCCAGAATAAGATAAGGCTTGTGGTGATTATCCATAATTGCCTTAACGTAATCCATGACAAAACTGTCCGGCGAGCATTTAAAACATGTGACCATCACCGGGTAAAGCCCCCGGGTCCGGGCTGTTTTTTCCGCTGCCTCCAGCACTTTTGTGCCAAAATGCCAGTTGACGCTTCTTAACAGCGATTTAATGTTTGCGGTCGTATCGGCTTCGACTTTAAGCATATCCTGATAGACAGTCGCGATGCCCTGTTCGGCCAGCATGTCAGTAATTCGACAGATTATGGAAGACGGCAGAATGGCGTAAGGCCTACCCAGAAGGACAATAGAAATATCATCCCGGTTTTGTATGAGGGTGTCTCCAAGTTTCTGTATCTGTTTTTCGGACACCTTTTTAAGCGTCATCATCCGGTCATAAGCAGCGGACACCTCATAAAGACCGATGTTACGGCGGGTGATGCCTTTTAACATGGCATGAAGCTGCTTTTTGACATAACGCCTGGAATACAAATAACGCACCAGCGGCATCAGCGTTCTTTCGGGAATAACCCCCTTAATCAATGCGGGAACATATTGTGTATACAAGCAATACTGCATAATATCGCTCCCGGTGTTTTCTTCCATATACACCGGCGCAAACACATAGTCGCTCTTATCCGTCAACCAGCAGGCATGCCCGTGAGCGGTTGTTACCGGCATGCAGAAATCCGCGCCGGCAATTTTCTTCCCAAGCGTAATGCCGTCTTTAAACCCTCTGGACGTAATGGTATTGATCTTGAGAAGGGTGAAAAAGCCCTGCCAGAATTCCAGGTCATCATAAACATGCAGGGCCGATGGAATACCGATGGTGATCTCGTTAAAAAGAGAAGGGTTCCGTTGAAAACATTTATCTTTTAACTCCCGTCGCTTTTTCACGCCGTCAAGCCCGTTATCGGCCTTTTTCAAATGCGCTTTTGTGTTGTAATCGCGACCGCATGAACAACCGAACGCAACGGTTGTGCCGTTTACTTCCGCCAGAGTCAGCTGACAGTGATTGGTACAAAGATTACACACTTCTGAAGTCAAAGGGATCTTCTGGTCATAAATCGCAAGTCCGGAAAACCGGGTTTCCATCTTCTTTTCGTCCATCAGAAGCAAAGCGGCCCCGATAGCACCGGCCAAGTGGCAATACAAAGTGACCTTTATGGTTTTTTGCAGTTTTTGCTCAAACGCCGCGACCAGGGCCCTGTTTTTTGCCGTCGCTCCCTGGAAAGAAATGTTCTCCCCGATAGCACTCTTTATGGCCACTTTGTTCAGATAATTTTCTCTGACTGAATGAATCGCTGAAGCCAGGGCTTCGGCCACATTGAATCCGCTGTTTAACAGATGGGTAATATCCCTTTCCAGAAATACCGCGCAGCGGTCACTGGATAGCGGCGCCCTTACGCCTTCCACCAGGCAAGATATCTGATCAATCGGGCAGTTATATTGCGCCGCCAGGTCTTCAATAAGGCTCCCGGTCCCAGCGGCGCAGGCATTGTTCATTCTGGCAAAGGATACCATACCGTTTTTGATGGCGGTGAATTTGGCGTCCTGGCCGCCAATTTCGATAATGGTATCAACAGCGGGATCGATGTGTACCGCTGCCCTGGCATGAGCGGTGATCTCATCAGGAGATGCGTCCGCCCCCATCAGGGCGCCAATCAGCTTTCTGCCTGACCCGGTGGTGGCGAATCCGGCCACATGCAGCGTCATGTTTTTCCGTCTGATAAAATCCGCGATCGCTTCAAAAACACCGCAGACCGCCCCTACCGGATCTGCTGCCGTCCGGGTGTAAAAACCGGCCATGACGTTTCTGCCCCCATCCATCAGCGCGGCCTTTGTGCTGGTGGCCCCGATATCCAGGCCCAGAACAACGGAAATGGTGTTATCGCCGCGGACTGTTTGATGGGATTCCACTTCAACCCCGGCACCAGGCCGGTTCGGATTGGATGTGGTATAAAGCCATCTTTCAACGGCTGAGAAGTCCGGATAGTCTGGATTGTTAAAAGTCAGCGGGTTACAGGTTGCTGGGTTTTCGACTTTTTTGTTTAATATAATTGAGCCTTCAGTCAACTCTTCAGCCGGAAAAATCGCTCCCTTCTTCCCCGATGCCAGATCATCAGCCAGCAGGAGGGCCGCCCCCATAGCCCCATAAAAACAGGCGAATTCATCGATTTCCACTCTGCTGTTGAGCTGTTCTTCAAGATATCGAACCACGGCAGTATTTAAGGCCACGCCGCCGCACATGACAACTTTTCCTTCAGGCTTTGCGGCGGAAAACAGCGTGTCGGCTATGTTTTTCGCCACTCCCTGGCATAGCCCGGCACATATTCCCGGGACAGAGCAGCCCTCCTGCTGGGCATGGATTAAATCGGTTTTCGCGAAAACGGCGCAACGGGTAGCAATCGGCAACGGCCTTCTGGTATTCGACAAGGCCATATCACATAGCCTGGTGATATGATTGAAGCCCAATCGCCCCGCCTGCTGATCAAGAAAACAGCCGGTACCGGCGGCACAGGATGGATTTGATTTAGTCGATTTATACCGCCCATCCGGATGAAAGGCTGTTAAATAAAATTTTTCTCCTCCGGCGCTGATCATCGCCCTTGCATCCGGTTGACGTTCCTTCAACGTCCGGACCTCAGCCATCACCGCATGGTAACGGCGATGGGCTTTGATTGCCACATGACTGGAGTCGGTGGCGCTGATATAACCTGACGCAAGCGGCAGATCGGATAAGAAAGACCGAATCGTTTCAATCACCTTTCCATTGTGGGAGGCATATTTTTTCATCACAACGGCTCGGTTTTCATCAAGAACAACCATCGAGACCGAAACAGATCCCGTATCAAAGCCGACGATGGCCATTTTGTTGTTTTCTGCCATTCTTGTCTTAAAAAATAGATTTGGGTTTTGGTTGTTGATAGTACTTTTAAAAAGGCCCTGACAAGATTTTATCCTCCGCCGGACAGAATATCCCGTCTCAGCTTAAGCGACAGCATACGGCGGATGTGAACAACGGCCTGGGGGCCGAACTTCTTTTCGATCATGGCAAGATATGACGGCGCGCTGAAATATGACGCGAAAGCGTCGTCCCGGAAACGCAAAACTTCAGCGGCGGTCAAGTGCTTTGTCGGCAGCGGCATTGCCTCGGGAGAAAGCTGGGCAAAACCGCCCCAGGTCCGGGGAAGGGGCAGGCCGCGGGTCACGGCGTCCTCATAGAGCGCCGAGCCCGGATAGGCCATGGTAGTGTAAAAATTGGCATACTCGCATTCCAGCTCCCGGGCCAGGGCCAGCGTTTCTCCCATCGTATCCATATCGTCATCCGGCAGGCCGAACATGAAATTGCCCAAAACGTTGATCCCGGCCCCATGGGCCTTGGCCACGGCGTCCCGGATCCTGTCTCCGTCAAACCGCCCCTTGGACACCCCCTGCCGCACGGCGTCGGCTCCTGCTTCAATTCCGAAGGCCAGCCAGTTGACACCGGCCTGTTTTAATTTTTTCAGAACTTTTCCGGTTACGGTGTCCACCCGGGCATAAGCCCATATATTCAGTCCGTAGTCGCGCTCAATCAGCAGGTCGCATATTTCCATTACCCGGTTTTCATTGATGACGAAAAGCTCATCCATGATTTTCAGATGGCAAATCTTGTATTCCTGATACAGCCGGTCGATATCCTCCAGCACCCGGCCGGGGCTGCGGAAACGAATCCCGGGATGGCCGCCGTACATCTCGTGAATATTGCAGTAATCGCAATGAAAGGGGCACCCCAGGCTGGTGTAAATAACGCCGTAAGGCGAACGGCGGGAGACATCATCAAGGCAGTGCCAGTTATGGGCCCGGTATTTTGCCATGGGCAGCAGGTCCCAGGCCGGCAACGGCAGGCTGTCCAGGTCTTCGACCACATCCGCACGGCCATTGTCGACAAAACAATCGTTCCGCAGGAGGCAGAGCCCGTTAATGGTAGCCGCGTCTTCTCCGGACAGAAGCATACGCAGCAGCTGTTCCACGGGATAAAAGACTTCTCCGCGCACGACAAAATCGACCGCCTCTTCCCGGAGTGTTCTTTCCGGAAGGGCCGAAGAATGAATGCCGAACAAAACCGTTTTGCAGGGCAGGTTCCGGCCTTTGATGCGATTTAACAACGGGCGGATTGCCGTCATCTTGGGGGTTGAGGAGGCCGAAGGATTGGCGCCGATGGCGCCGATGCCCACGGCCCTGGGGGCATGCCGTGCAATTATATCCGCCGTCTGATCGGCGTCCAGGCCCTCGGCTTCAGCATCAATGATGGATACGGAAAACCCTTTCTCCCGGAGATACGCCGCCAGAAGCGCCATCATCAGGGGCGGTTCGACGCCGGCCAGACTTTCGGCCAGGCTGCCGTAGGCCTGTTTCCTGTTGCCGGGATTGATGAGAATCAGGTCGGTCATGTTACCTATATATCGTAAAGTTCCTGCCGCTCCACCAGCATGATGGAACGGGCCGACTCCCGCGCCAGTTTATAGCCGGCGGCGATGTCCTTTTGGGTTTTCAGGTCCAGCACGGGGAAATCCACCATGGACTGAAACCCCTTGATCAGGTCCTTGGCGTGCTGAAGCCCGGGGTGTAAAGGTTTGGTGGCGCCGATGGTGGTCCGGATGATCACCTTGGGAGAAAATCTCCCCTTGGAAAGGCGCTCAATGAGATTCAAATGGTTGACGATCTGGTCCATGGCCCGGGGCAGAAAATCCATGCGCTGATAGATGGAAACCGGGCACAACCCTTCCAGCGCCATACCGATGCTGATTCCCATCTGCATTTCCTCGGCCACCGGCATTTCAATCCGCCGGTCAGAAGGGATATCTTTCAGGGTGCCGTAAAAATCCCCCTCAGCCACCTGCTGGCCCAGAAAAAAGACCCGCGGGTTTTCCGCCAGGGTGTTCATCTCATGAACCAGGCAGTCTTTGTAGGTCATCATCTTCTTAATCGAACTTGACATGTTTGCCCGTCCCGGCATGGGGGTACTTTCGTTTGTATTCGTAGCGGCGGGACTTTTTCTTTTTCCCCTTCCCCCAGGCCCTGCCGGTATCCGTGGTCACGGACAGGCCATTGTCTTCGATGACATACGTAACCGGCAGATCGTGTCCTTGCGCATACCGGATGCATTCTCCGGCCAGGCCCCCGGAAGCGGCCATGTCGCCCAGAAAGCACCAGACACGGGGGTGGGCCCCGTCTTTGCCGGCGCTGTTTCCCTTCAGCCTGATGGCCAGGGCAACGCCCAGAGCAATGGGCGCGTTGCCGCCGACAATGGACGAGGTGAAAAACCGGTCATCGAAAACCGACATGGAGTCCCCGGCCAGGATCTGCCGTTCGAGTTCCCGCGGATCCCGTCCGGACAGGAGCCAGTGGTAGTGGTTCCGCCAGGTGGAAAAAATCCAGTCCCCCTCATGATAGTCCCTGAATATTTCAATCAGGGTGTCTTCGTTCCCGCCCGACAGATGGACGGGAGCCCGTATTTCTCCGTTTTCAAAAAGCGTCTTAATCCGCTCCTCAAAATCAATCAGCTCTTTTTTCCGCATGGCGCCCCCGGAAAGATGATGGCGATCCGCCAATAAATAGATAACGGGCATCATCTTATTATAAATGCGGCCGGCGCTCAACCCCGACCGGGGAAAGGCGGCCCGGCTGTCATAAAATTATGTGGATATTCCAGCCATTATATGGCATTTAGGTCGGCAGGAGATAACAGATCATGCCGGAAAAAATACTGGTTACCGGCGGCGCCGGTTATATCGGCTCGATTCTCGTGCCGGAACTGTTAAAGCGGGGGATGTCCGTCACGGTGGTTGACGCGCTGATTTACCGGCAGCAGTCCCTTCTGGATTGCTGCCATTATCCCGGGTTTGACTTCATCCGGGGCAATATCTGCGATACGGCCCTGATGCGCCGCCTTCTGCCGCAATTTGACGTTGTCATTCCCCTGGCGGCCATCGTCGGCGCGCCCGCCTGCGGTGCCAACCCGGCCCTCACGCGCCTGGTCAACCTGGAGGCCCACCTGGACATTATCGCCGGGACCAGCCCGTCACAAAAAATTCTTTTTCCCACCACCAACAGCGGTTACGGCATTGGCGAAAAGGACGCGGTCTGCACCGAATCTTCCCCCCTGCGCCCGGTTTCCGAATATGGACGCATGAAAGTCGAGGTGGAAAAAGCCTTTCTGGACAAGGGCAACGCCGTTACCTTCCGGCTGGCCACCGTTTTCGGCATATCGCCCCGGATGCGGATGGATCTGCTGGTCAACGATTTCACCTGGCGGGCCGTAAAGGACCGTTTCATCATCCTTTTCGAGGAACATTTCCGCCGAAACTATATCCACATCCGGGACGTGGCCGGCGCCTTTCTTTTCGGTCTTGAGCATTTTGATCAAATGCGCGGGCAGCCTTACAACGTGGGCCTGTCTTCGGCCAATCTCACCAAAAGGCAGCTGTGTGAACGCATCCGGACGCACCTGCCCGACTTTTATATTCATTCCGCGCCGATCGGCGAAGATCCCGACAAAAGGGACTATCTGGTCAGCAATGAAAAGATCGAGGCCCTGGGCTGGCGGCCTCATTACACGCTGGACATGGGCATTACCGAACTGATCAGGGGATATCGGATGCTGTCTCCCAACCCGTATGCGAACGTATAACCGATACGATGAACCCGCGCTCACGCACTACGGCGGTCGTTCTGGCCGGCGGACGGGGAACCCGCCTTGCCGATACCCTGCCGGATATCCCCAAGGCCCTGGCGGAAGTCAGCGGCAGACCGTTTGTCCGCATCCTGCTGGACCGGCTGGAACATTTCGGGATCCGGCGCGTGGTCATGTGTACGGGTTATCTCGGCCGGCTGGTCCGGGAAGCCCTGGGGGACCGGCACGGCGCCTTGAGGCTGGCTTATTCGCAGGAAGAATCGCCCCTGGGAACCGCCGGGGCCCTGGGTCATGCCCGGGATCTCCTGCAGTCGGACCCGGTGCTGGTGTTAAACGGAGACTCTTACTGCCATACGGATCTGGAAAGGTTTTTTACCTGGTTTCAGGGCCATTCCGCGGACGCGGGCCTTGTGCTGACACGGGTGGCGGATACCGGCCGTTACGGCCGGGTAAAGGCCGATTCGGCAGGTGTTATAATGTCATTTAGTGAAAAAACGGCGGATAGCCGACCGGGGCTGATCAACGCCGGAATTTATCTCATTCGCCAGCGGCTGGTGGAGACTATCCCCCGGGACACCGCCTGCTCCCTGGAAACAGATATCTTTCCGGCGCTGGCCGGAAGCCGGCTGGCCGGATGGGCGACGCACGATGCCTTCATCGACATCGGCACCAGGGAATCTTTCCTGAAGGCTCCGGCCTTTTTCGCGAACCTGGGTGGACAGCCATGATCATCAGCCGAACACCGTTTCGAATCTCCTTTTTCGGGGGCGGCACCGATTACCCGGAATGGTATCGGGCCGAAGGCGGTAGCGTACTGGCCACGTCCATCGATAAATACTGCTGGATTTTCTGTCGTTATCTGCCGCCGTTTTTTGAGCACCGGCTGCGGATTGTTTATTCGAATATCGAGTTGTGTCAAACGTTTGAAGAGATCCGCCATCCCGCGGTCCGGGAAACCCTTCGTTTTTTAAATCAACGGAAGGGCGTCGAAATCCATCATAACGGCGACCTGCCGGCCAGAAGCGGCATGGGATCAAGCTCGTCTTTTACGGTCGGCCTGCTGCACGCGCTTTACGCCCTGCGGGGAAAAGCGCCGGATGCCCGGCAACTGGCCATGGAAAGCATCCATATCGAACAGGAAATGATCCGGGAAACGGTCGGTTCCCAGGATCAGTTTTCCGTGGCCGTCGGCGGTTTGAACCGGATCGATTTTCACCCCTCCGGCCAAATCGACCTCCTGCCCCTGTCCCTGCCCAAAGCCCGGGCGGAAGAGCTGAACCGTCACCTGATGCTGTTCTATACCGGTATCCGGCGAACGGCCTCGGACGTGGCCGGAAGTTACGTCAAAACCCTGAAAGACCGGGGCCCGCTCCTGCGTCAGATGGGCCGGATGGTAGACACGGGAATCTCTTTTCTGACCGACAACGGCGACCTTAATCGCTTCGGCGATCTGCTGCACGAGGCCTGGATGGCCAAGCGCCAGCTCAGCCCGGACGTGTCCACCCCCGATATTGACCGGCTTTACCTCTTGTCCCGCCAGGCCGGGGCCATCGGGGGAAAAATCGTGGGCGCCGGCGGCGGCGGCTTTCTTCTCCTTTTTGTCCCGCCGGAAAGCCAGAAGGCGGTGCTGGAAACATTAAAACACCTGATTCACGTACCCTTTTGCTTTGAGTCCGAAGGCAGCCGGATCATCTTTCAGGGGCATGACACAAATGAACCGCGCGATTAAAAATCCGTCAGGTATGATCAGCGCCAAACTCCCCCTGGACGTCATCGACGATGAAAATGGCTGTCGGGCGGGATTTCGATTGACAATAACCTTCCGGCATCACAATATAAGCTGCGTTTAACGGGATAACGGTATCCAGTCAACAGAATATCAGGAGAAGGACCATGTTATATTCCAAAACCGTCATGGATCATTTCAGAAACCCGCGCAATGTCGGCGAGATCGAAAATCCCGACGGCGTCGGCGAAGTCGGCAACCCCCTCTGCGGGGATATGATGACCATTTACCTCAAAATTGAGGACGAGCGCATCCAGGACATCAAGTTCCAGACCTTCGGCTGCGGATCGGCCATCGCCGTTTCCAGCATGCTGACCGAGCTGGCCAAGGGAAAGACCATCGAGGAAGCCAAAAAAATCACCAACAAGGATGTGGCCGACGCCCTCGAGGGACTGCCCAAGAACAAGCTGCACTGCTCCAACCTGGGCGCCGACGCCCTGCAGATGGCCATCAAGAATTATGAGGATAAGAAGGCGGGCATTGTCCGGGAGGAGGAACGCCAGGAAAAGCACGAACACTCCCACGAGGACGGCGGCTGTCACTGCCCCTATTGCGACTCGGAAGTGGACAAGGACGCCAAGTTCTGCAAAGCCTGCCTGTCGGAAATCGAAGAAGAGCACTAATTTCGCACGGAGTTTGTCATGAGTAAAATCAATCTGGATCATATATCCGCCAGTCAGCTGCTGCCCGAAGTCCAGGAGGCCATGATCAATGCCATCCGGGGCACGCTGGGCAACCCCTCCAGCCAGAACATGGCGGGGGAGCGCGCCTCCGAAGCCCTGGACAAAGCGCGAGAATGCGTGGCCGGCCTGATTAACTGCCAGTATCCCACGGAAATCGTCTTCACCTCCGGCGGCACCGAATCGGTCAACCACGCCATCAAGGGCGTGGCCATGGCCAATGCCCAGAAAGGCCGCCACATCATCACCTCCAACATCGAACACAACGCCGTCAACCGCAGCATCAAGCGACTGCTGCAGCAGGGGTTTAAAACGACCTCCGTATCCGTGGACAAGAAGGGCCGGGTCAGCCCCGAGGAAGTGGCCCGGGCCATCAAGGACGACACCATCCTGGTCTCCATCATGCACAGCAACAACGAGATCGGAACCATTCAGCCCATTAAAGAGATCGCCGCCGTCTGCCGGGAGAAAAAGGTGCTGCTGCATACCGACGCCGTGGACTCCGTCGGCGTCGTGCCTGTCGACGTCCAGGACCTGGGGGTCGACCTGCTGAGCTTTGCCTCCAACCCCTTCTACGGCCCCACCGGCGTGGGCGGTCTCTACATCCGCCGGGGCACCAACGTCTGGCCGATTTTAGACGGCGGAGTCCAGGAGAAAAACCGCCGGGCCGGCACGGAAAATCTCATCGGCATCATCGGCCTGGGCACGGCCGCGGACCTGGCCCGGAAGCACCTGCCGGAGCGACTGGCCCATTTTAAACGCCTCCAGAAACTTCTTCTTACCGAACTGCCCAATTATATTGACGAATACTTTATCAACGGCGACCCGGATAACGGCCTGCCCCACCTGGTCTCCCTGTCCCCCAAATATATTGAAGGGGAAAGCATCATGCTGATGCTCGATGATGAGGGGTTTACCGTTTCGACCCGTTCGGCCTGCGCCACCGGTTCCCTGCGGGCCTCCCATGTACTCATGGCCATCGGGCTGGATCACGCCGACGCCCAGGGCACCCTGGTCATCACCCTCGGCGTGGAAAACACCGAGGCGGACATCACGGGATTCTTGAAATCCCTCAAGCACATCGTGGAGTCCCTGCGGGCGATTTCACCGCTGTACAAGAACCGGTAGCCCGCTTTTCCCTTGACAGGCATCGGGTAGTTGGGAGTAGAGTACTTTTTTTTATCAACCGGTAAGCATACGGCGGCGGAATTCATGACGGAGACTAAAAGCAAAACCCGGAAAAAGGGCGTTGTCGAAATCGACCAGGCCTTCTGCAAAGGCTGCGGCATGTGTGTTTATTTCTGCCCCAAAAGCTGTCTCGCCATTTCCGGGTATATCAACGCCAGCGGCTACGCGACCGCGGCCTGCGTGGACAAGGACGCCTGCACGGGCTGCGCCACCTGCGCCCTGGTCTGCCCGGAAGCCGCCATCGAGGTGTATCGTGGCTAAAGTACTGATGTATGGCAACACGGCCATCGGCGAAGCCGCCATCCGGGCGGGATGCCAGTGTTACTTCGGATATCCCATCACCCCCCAGAACGAACTGACCGAGTACATGGCCGCCAACCTGGGCCGGCGGCCGGGTTGCGCCTTTGTCCAGGCGGAGAGCGAAATCGCCGCCATCAACATGGTTCACGGCGCCAGCGTGGCCGGCGTGCGGACCATGACCTCCTCGTCCAGCCCGGGCATCAGCCTGAAGCAGGAAGGCATCTCATACCTGGCGGCCTGTGAACTACCGGCCGTGATCGTCAATATCTCCCGGGGCGGCCCCGGCCTGGGCAGCATCATCGCCGCCCAGTCCGATTATTTTCAGGCCACCCGCGGCGGCGGCCATGGTGATTACCGCACCATCGTCCTGGCGCCGGCCTCGGTCCAGGAGTTCGCGGACCTGACCATGCGGGCCTTTGACCTGGCCGACACCTACCGCATGCCGGTGCTCATCCTGGGCGACGGCATGCTGGGCCAGATGATGGAGCCGGTGGAATTCGACCGCGAAGCGCCGGCCGTTCCCCCGGTCCGGGCCGACGCCCTGCGGGGCGCCTCCGGCCGGCCGCGGAAAATCGTCAAGTCCTTCACCTCCAACCCGGCCGACCTGGAGGAAATCAACTGGAGCCTGTACCGCCGCTACCAGGTGATTAAAGAAAAAGAGCCCGCCGCCGACACCTTTTTAACCGACGACGCCGAGCTGCTGGTGGTGGCCTTCGGCGCCTCGGCCCGGATCGCCAAGGGCGCCATCAAGGAAGTGCGCGCCGGCGGCATGAAGGTCGGCCTGTTCCGGCCGGTCACCCTCTGGCCTTTCCCCGACAAAGCCCTGCGAGCGGCGGCCGAGCGGGTCAAGGGCATTCTGGTGTTTGAAATGAACATGGGCCAGATGATCGAAGACGTCAGGCTCTCCTTGAACGGTGACCGCCGGATTGATTTCTACGGACGCCCCGGCGGCATCATTCCGGCGCCCAGCGAAGTCGCCCGGGTGATCGCCCGTCATTATCATCAACAGGGACTCAAATAAAAAAATGGAAAAGGTTTATCAGCGCCCCCGCTACCTGACCCGGGCCAACTTTCATTACTGCCCCGGCTGCGGTCACTCCATTGTTCACCGGATCGTCTGCGAGCTGATGGACGAAATGAACATTCACGACCGGGCCATCGGCGTGCCCCCGCCCGGATGCTCGGTGTTCGCCTACAACTATATTGAAACGGATTTTGTGGAATCGGCCCATGGCCGGGGAGCGGCGGTAGCCACCGGCATCAAGCGGGCCGCGCCGGACACGGTAGTCTTTACCTACCAGGGCGACGGCGACATCTCGGCCATCGGCACCGGCGAGACCATTCACGCCGCCAACCGGGGGGAACGGATCACCGGCATTTTCATCAACAACGCCGTTTACGGCATGACCGGCGGCCAGATGGCGCCCACCACCCTGCTCAGCCAGAAAACCACCACCAGCCCCTTCGGCCGGGACAAGAACTTCGAAGGCTATCCCATCAAGCTCAGCGAGATGCTGGCCCTGACCGACGGCGCCGTGTACATTGAACGCACGGCCGTGAACTCACCCAAGAACATCATCAAAACCAAAAAAGCGTTGCAGAAGGCCTTTCAGGTGCAGCTGGACAACCTGGGCTATTCCCTGGTGGAAATCCTCTCACCCTGCCCGACCAACTGGAAAATGGGCGTTCTCGATTCCTGGAAATGGGTGGACGAGGAAATGACCAAAGTGTTTCCTCTGGGCGTAATCAAGGACACGACAGGAAAGTAAGATGGTACTGAAAACGATTTTTGCCGGTTTCGGCGGCCAGGGCGTTCTCTCCATGGGCCTCAACCTCTCCCAGGCGGCCCTGCTGGACGGGAAAAACGTCACCTACCTGCCCGCCTACGGCGCCGAAGTGCGCGGCGGCACGGCCCACTGCACGGTGGCCATCTCCGATGAAGAGATCGCCTCACCGGTAGCATCCTCCCCGGATTTCGTCGTGGCCATGAACCAACCGTCTTTAGTGCGCTTCATGAACCGGCTGCAGACCGGCGGCATCTTCTTCTTAAACTCTTCCCTGACGACCGGCCCGGTCTCCCGGGGCGACGTCGAGGTCATCGAGATTCCGGTCAATGATCTGGCCGACCAGCTGGGCAACGCCAAGTGCGCCAACATGATCATGCTGGCCGCCGTGGTCAAAAAGACCGGCCTGGTTTCCCGGGAAGCCCTGACCCAGGGACTTTACAACGCTTTCAAGGACAAGAAAAAACTGATCCCGTTAAACGAAAAAGCCCTCACCTGCGGCTTTGACTATGTTCCCGCCGGATAGCGGCGGACAACGGGCGCGTGACAAAGGAGCCGTCCATGCTGGTAAAACAGATTTCCGTGAGCCTGGATAACACGCCGGGCCAGTTTCTCAAGATCAGCGAGCTGCTGGGCAATGAAGGCATCAACATCCGGGCCATTTCCGTGGCCGACCGGTCTGATGTCAGCACCGTCCGGTTTGTCTCAGACAACCCTGACAAGACCGAGGCGGTCCTAAAAGGGCAGGGTTATACCGTCCGGATCAACCCGGTGCTGGCGGTGGAAATCCCGGACCATCCCGGCGCCCTGCAGACCCTGCTCAGGCCCCTGAAGGCGGGCGGCATCAACGTCCATTATCTTTATCCCTTTCTGGGCCGGGGCGAAAGCGGCCAGCCCATCGTCATCATCGGCGTGGACCGCTCCGAGGATGCTATCGAAATTCTCAAAAAGAACTGGGTCCATACCTTCGGGGAAGAGATCTACGTGCTGTAGTACCGGGCATGAATCAAACCGCTCTTTTTGCAAGCTGCGGCGGCACCGCCTTCCCATACCAGCCGAAACGAGCATCCACAGCGCCACACCAACAAAAGACAGGAAGCAATAACCAATGGCTCTCTCTATAACGCACTTGCGGTCGATTTCCATCACATTCCTGGCAGTTGCCGTGATGGGTATGTTGTGGACACCCCCCGCCTACCCGCTGGACGGGGAAAAAAAGCCGGTATACTGCCAGGCGATTGTCTCGCTGATGGAGCTGGAGCAGGACTCGCCGAACCTGGAGGAGGACAGTTACGATCTGACCTTTTTCGGCGCGGCGGCTCAAAAGCCGTTATATGGAGACCGGCTGGAGTTCGGATTTGAAACCGGCGGAAACTTCAGCATGAAAAACGACACCGACGTGCTGTACGCCTCGGTCGGATCCCCGAACACCAATATCGCCATCGACATCGACAATGAGTGGTTTCTGTTTGACTACTTCGGGGGAGGATATGTGGCCGCCACCCTGGCCAAAAGGCTGCGCCTCTATGCCGGCGCCGGCCCGTTGCTGATATACGGAAGCTGGACCCATGAACCGGAGGAAAACGACCAGGACCTTGACGATGAGACCGAATCCCACCTCTCGGCCGGCCTCTATGCCAGGGCCGGCCTGGAAGTGTTTATTTTCGACAGGGTTTCTCTGGGCGGCGGCGTCCGGGCCATAGCGACGGGCCTTGACTTTGATGACGATGCCGGGGAAATCGACGTTGAAGGCGCTCAGGTGTTTTTTAATTTTACTTTCAAAATATAGCTGCTGTCAGCCGTTCCCCATGGCCCCGTCCCGACTCTTTATGATCAGGGCTTGACGCAGTTGGCGCTCCCCCGCATTTCACAGAGAACAAAGCCGAGTCTTTTCGCCCAGTATTGCAGCGCGTCATCGGCGTTGTGCCAGCCGCTCCACAGTTTGACCAGTTGCTTGCCCCCGACCCGCCGGTCAAGGGCGGCGCCGAGAAGCTCACCGGTAGCGGCGTCGGTGACTTTCATCTCCACGGTGATCTCCCCGACCCCGGCCTGCTTGCCGGTCGCCGCATACTTGCCCAGGGACAGGACCATGCCGACCGGTATAAGCGTGGACAGGGTATTGCGGACAGGCTTTGAGCTGTCGGCGTCGATGATCGCCATCTGGACCCTGAAGGCCCTTTTTTCAGGCTTGGTGACGATCTCATAATCCTTCTCCAGTTCCTGTTTGAGATAGACATAGGCGTTGTTGGCGAGGGTCTGGTAATCCTGGAGTTCAGCCTGGTCCAGTTCGCCGTCCTTGATTATCATGACCGGGTCGATAATGACTTTGCTGTATTCCCGGAAATCCGTCTTGGCGTTTACATAACGGTAGAGGGCCTGATCGCCGGTTCCCGCCTCAAGAATATCCGGGCTGACCAGGACGCTTCCGCTTTCTTTCACATCCCGCGCCTGGTAGCTTCCCACCGCGCACCCGCTCAGCAGCACTACCGCCATCGCGAGAAGCAACCATCGCCCGGTTGTTATTTCTGTTTTCATGACCATTCCTTTTCTAAATTAATATAATTTGTTATGGGGTAAAATCGGGATGAACGCTTTTCCGTACCCAACGCGCCCCCC
The DNA here is from genome assembly GCA_040753795.1 of Thermodesulfobacteriota bacterium. Classification (NCBI taxonomy): domain Bacteria; kingdom Pseudomonadati; phylum Thermodesulfobacteriota; species Thermodesulfobacteriota bacterium. Next base: position 190,386 of record JBFMDX010000002.1, on the reverse strand, counting down.
CGCTTGTCTACAAGGCTGCATTATAATCCGATTTTCTCTCTGTCAAAGGGAAAATATGGGCCAAACCGAAAACTAACCGTCCTCTAGACCAAACCACATAACTCTTTTTTATCTTTTTTTATATTAGCCTCAGCACCAGGCCCGATGTTCAACCGAAACAAAGAGAAGTCATACAACCATGAAGGCTGACCTTCACGTACACTCCAGATACTCCACCCGGCCGTCATACTGGATCCTGCAGAAACTGGGATGCTCGGAAAGCTACGTGGAGCCGAAAACCGTTTACGACATTGCCAGGCAAAAAGGTATGCGGTTTGTCACCATCACCGATCACAACACCCTGGCCGGAAGCCTGGAGATCGCCCATTTGCCCGGCGCCTTTGTCAGCGAAGAAATCACCACTTATTTCCCTGACAACGGCTGCAAAATCCATGTGCTGGCCTACGACATCACTGAACGTCAGCACGAGGACATCACCCGGGCACGAACCAGCATTTATGACCTGGCCGCCTACCTCAACCGTGAGGCCATCACCCATGTGGTGGCCCATCCCCTGTTCGCGGTCAACGACCGGCTCACCGCCGATCAGTTCGAACAACTGCTGCTGATGTTTTCCAATTTTGAATTAAACGGTACCCGGGACAACTATCAGAACACCATCCTGCTGGATATTCTGACCCATCTGACGGCCGAGCAGATCAGCGCGCTGGCCGATAAACACGGCATCCAGCCCGCGGGAAAAATACCCTGGAAAAAAAGTCTGACCGGCGGATCGGACGATCACTCGGGCTTCCATGTGGCCCGGACATTCACCCTGGTGGAAAAAGAAGGCGATCTGTCTGATTTTCTGGCCGCCGTCAATGCCGGACAAAGCCGGGTCTGCGGCAACGACTATCATCCGAAAATGCTGGCTCACGCCCTCTACTCCATCGCTTACCAGTTCTACAATCAAAAATTCGGGCTGGACCGGTTCAGGCAAAAAGACCGCTTCGTGGGTTTCATCGACGGTGTGCTGGGCGGCCCGCGGCCGGCGCCCCAACCGCCGGACCGCCGACCGGATTCCGGAGGCAATCCGCCCTCCGACGGGAAAAAGCGCCGGGACCGGAGCATGGAAAAAGCCCTGTCCGGGTTCTGCCTGCAAACGGCCAGGGAGGTGCTTGAAAACCTTCCCGCATACCATCGCGTCAGAGACGGCGGACCGCTCTCGACTCAGGAAAAAATTTCGCACTGTCATGATTTTGTGGATCAGGCGGCCGACGAGATCCTGGCCCGGTTGTGCAACACCACCATGGAGCAACTTTCCAGCGGCAATATCTTCAACGTGTTTCAGATGATCGGCGCCGGCGGCGCCCTTTATACCATGCTGGCGCCCTATTTTATCGCCTACAAGGTGTTTACCAAGGACCGCATGCTCTGCAAATCCATTTCCGACCGGATCCGCGGTGTTCCCCTCATCAGAAAACGGGTCCGGGCGGGCCACTTCACCGACACCCTCCACGATATCAACGGTGTGGCCCGGACCCTGCGGAAGCAGTCGGAAATGGCGGCCCTGCTGAACAAGGAGATGATCCTGATCACCTGCGGCCCGGAGGAAAAACGGCCGGGGTTTAAAACTTTCGCGCCCATCGATACCTTTACCATGCCCGAATATTCCGAGCTGAAACTTTACTATCCGCCGCTGCTCAAAATGATCGACTACTGTTTTGAACAGGATATCAACCGGATTCACATCGCCACTCCCGGTCCGGTCGGCCTTGCCGCCCTGGCCATCGCCCGCATTCTGCAACTGCCGACCTACGGCACCTACCACACCTCGTTCCCGCAATACGTACGCCAGATCACCGGGGATGACGGCCTGGAGGGAATGACCTGGAAGTACATGATCTGGTTTTACAGCCAGATGGACATGGTCTTCGTGCCGTCCAGGGCCACGGGTGAAGAACTGGCCGGCCGAGGCATCAGCCCGGAAAAAATACGCTTTTACCAGCGCGGGGTCGATACGGCCTGTTTTCACCCGGACAAGCGCAACGGTTTTTACCGGCGGCGGTTCAACCTGACCGATGATTGTTTAAAACTGATGTATGCCGGCCGGGTGTCAAAGGAGAAGAACCTGGATCAACTGGTGGCGATCATTCGGGAGCTTTCAGCCAGGATTCCCAATGTTTGCCTGATAGTGGTGGGAGACGGTCCCTACCAGGACGAAATGAAGCGGCTTGTCCGGGATCTTCCCGTCATGTTTACAGGATATCTGGACGGAAAGGATTTAAGCGAGGCTTACGCCGGATGCGACCTGTTCGTGTTTCCATCGACCACCGACACCTTCGGCAACGTGGTGCTGGAGGCCCAGGCATCCGGACTGCCCGTTATCGTCACCGATCAGGGCGGGCCCGGAGAGAACATGATCGACGGTGAAACCGGCTTTATCGTTCCCGCCGGGGACATCGCCGCCTTTCTGGAAAAGATCATCCGCCTGGCTGATGACCCGGCCCTGCTGGCGCGAATGAAAAAAAACGCCCGGTCCTATATGGAAACCCGGTCATTTGAATCGGCTTTTGAGCAGCAGTGGAACCTGTATCATGAACCGGTTCCCGGTTGCGATGGATTGAAAGCCGCCTATTTTAACAATTAGCGGCCCGGAAACCGAGCATGGGAATCGCCGAGTTGTCAAATTTGCTGCCGGCAGCGGTAAAGTCGATATGGACCCGCCGTCTGCCCGGTCAGGTCATCATTCAGATCACCGACCGATGCAACGCCCGCTGTCCCAATTGCGGCATGCGGGTTTCCAGCGCCTTCCCGCGCACCGGCCTGTCCATGGATACCATCCGGCGCGTTCTTGATGCCGCCGCGGCCAACCGTGTGGCGGCCGTCTCTTTTACCGGAGGCGAGCCCCTGCTGCGCCTGGATGATCTGGCGGAAATGATTTCGCACGCGGGGGCCGTCGGCATCCCGTTCATTCGTACCGGCACCAATGGTTTTTTCATGCGGCCGGGCGCCGGGGGCCGGGAGCGGGACACGGCCCGGGTGTCCGCCGTGGCGGAAAAACTGGCCGCCACCCCGCTGCGCAATTTCTGGATCAGCGTGGACTCCTGCGATCCTGAAACCCACGACCGCATGCGGGGTTTTCCCGGCCTTATGTCGGGCATCGAAGCGGCCCTGCCCGTTTTTCACGAACACGGCATCTTCCCGGCGGCCAACCTGGGCGTCAATCGCAACCTCGGCGGCGACTTCACCGCCGGCCTGGAGCCAAGAGACTTTATCCGCCGCTCCGATTATCTGGAAGAATTTTACCGCCGTTATACCGTCGGCCTGCAACGCTTCTATCATCGGGTGATCGACATGGGCTTTACCATGCTCAACACCTGCTATCCCATGAGCGTGGAAAACGGTTCGCCCGGGAATCTGGCCGCCGTTTACGCCGCCACCGCCGCCGACCGGATCGTCTCCTTTGACCGGGATGAGAAAGAACTGCTGTTTCGGATCCTGATGGAGACCGTGCGGGAATTCCGTTCCCGCATTCGTGTTTTTTCTCCCCTGACATCCCTCTATGCACTCTACCGCCATTACGCCGGTGAAGAAACGACCGCGATGACGCCCGCCGGATGCCGCGGCGGAAGGGATTTCTTCTTTATCGACGCCAGGGAAGGCGATACCTACCCCTGCGGCTACCGGGGTCATGAAAACCTGGGCAAATACTGGGGCATGAACCCGGACCGCTTCAGCGGAAAATCCGAATGCCGCCGCTGTGACTGGGAATGTTTCCGGGATCCGTCCGAACAGTTCTCCGCCTTGACCGGTTTTAGAAGGTTTAGCGGCAATCTGCTGCATGATAAAACCTATCGGCATTGCTGGTTTTCGGACATGGCCTATTACCGGACCTGCGATTTCTTTGACGGTCGCCAGCCCCCGGGGGCCGAAAAACTTTCCCGGTGGCGGCGTCTCAACCTATCCCTCTTCCCCACAGAAGCAAGCGGGCCGGGCGCGGCCCCCGGCCGGATTACCCGTTTTTCTGAACAAGATTTATTCGACCCTTGAAGACCGCCTTGGAATAATAAAACAGAATTCTCATTATCCGCTCACGCTGACCGGACATAATGGCCACGTCAACGCTGGCTTTTCCGTGCCTATCGGAAACCGGCGACGCAACCCGAAAACGAATGGATAGGGATATGTCTCTGGCCGCTGAAAACCAACCAACCGTATTCTTTCCTCACGGTACCCCCAGCAAGCTTTATCTGCGCCGAATCCGCGAAATTCTGGGAATTAAGCCTTCCCCGGCGGATCCCCAGCTCCACCGCCTGCCCTTTCTCGCGGACGACATTACCGCCGGCGCGGAGAACGAATTTCAGACCGTGGTCAAGGGTTCCGGCGTCACCGTCGATCTGCCACTGGTCATCCGGGAGTCCAACTATTACAAGAACATCAACCGGCGCTCCCGGTCCGGAGAGCTTTCCCTCCGGCAGGTGGCGGATCTGACGGCCTACATCGACGGTAACGCCGACCAAATCTGGGAGAACAGCTGGGTGCGATTCCCGCGAAAGGCATTGAGCCGTTTCGCCGATGACGTCTTCCGGCATGATCTGCTGCGGGACAAATCCGATTCCGGGAGCCCGCTGCGCGGCGACGCCGACCGTTTTTTCGTGCGGCATGACGGAGAAGAGCACCTCAGGCTTCCGGTCAGCTACCTACTCAAGCTGGCGCTGGCCGACGCCGTCAGTCAGGAAAGCGGCGCCCACCCGGCGATCAGAGCGCAGGGTGAAAAACTGCTCCACCATTTTCTCAACGACAACACCTCCCCGGAAATCTTTTCGTTTTATACCGTCCGCCTGGATAATCCCGCCGCGAGGGGAGCGGCCCTGGCCGACGAAACCCTTCAGCGGTTTCTGCTGGTGCAATTGCTGGCCTACTATGCCAATAACAAATTCGGCCTGAAAGCGTCGGGGCAGGAGGCGGTTGTCTATTTTGCGCCTCATCCCCCGGTCCGGCAGAAGCAGCTCAACGAATGCATCTCCGATTCCTTCTATCGGGAACTGTTCATGAGTCCCTGCCTGTCCGGCTGGGCCCGCGGCGAAAAAAAATATGAATATATGGGGTTATGCCACCAGGTTCTTTCCCGCAGCCAGATGAATGCCGTGCGCAAGCTCAAGGACGCCGGCATCATCACGCGCAATCTGGTCGTCCTGCCCAACATATCGAACATCTGCCTGGCCAACAACGGAACCCATATCAGCCTCGGCAGTCGGACATTGACACGCCTGCTGTCGGATAACGGATCGGGATACGGCGCGGCCGATGAAAAATATCTGGGTGACCTGGCCATTAAGATCGTGGAGCACTTTCTGCCGCTGGTCGTCGGCACATACAGCGCCGCGCCCTACCGCCTCGACTTTCAGGATTTTCATCCGGAAAAAGTGCTGGGATTTCTGCCGCACGAACTGGACTACACGCACCTGCGCATGATCTGGCGGCGCTGGAAGAAAAAAGCCAGCCTGCGGGTAATAGGCCAGCCCCTTACCCCTTTTGGTCCGGAATGGCTGGACCGCATTATCAGCCGGCTGCTGCGGTTGAAGGGAGACATCGTTCCCGATTTCCGGCTGATCGATTACCTGGTGTCCATCATGAGCACTGACCAGAGCCCGTCCCTGGACGGCCGCATGGGGAATGATCTGCGGTTGAAAAAGGACCTCGCCGACATGGGCGTGTTTGACACGCATATGTCCCTTTATCAAATTTATCGGAACCGGGTTTTTGCCGATATGGGCTTCACCGGTTTTGAAGGCCGGTATTACAGCCTGTTTGAAAACATCCGCGACGACATGGGCAATGGAACGAACCTGCAGGCCCTGCTCACCGCCCTGGCCTGGAAATATATGATCACGGACGCGGTGACCCACGACGACATCCCGGATGATCCGACGGTGGAAAGCGAACGTCGCCAGATATTCTTCGGCCGGGCCATTGGTATTCCCACTTTCTTCGTCAACGCCGGCACGGCCAACCGGTTTTTAAAAAAGATCCTCAGCCGTGTCCGGCGGACCCGGTTAAGCCGCCGCTATCCGGGATATGTCCGGGTTTACCATGCGGAATATTGCCGGGCCCTGGTGGACATTCTGGAAGAAGACGCCGCCGACCTTATCGAAATGAATCACATGCGCGATACCGTCTCCGATCTCCGCCAACGGATCGACTCCCCGCGGCATACGGCTTATGAAAAACTCATGGGCGGCATTCTGGGAAAGCCCCATGCCCGTTCAGCGCTTAAGTTAGACGCCGGATCGTTCAACCGCCTGGCGGAATCCTATTACCGGGAGACCCTGAGAGAGAAAAACATGACCGAAGCTTATGACCGGCTGGAATTCGACGCCCTTACCGCCGGCTGGGAAAGGGATGAACATCTCCGGCCAATCCTGACCGCCATTCTCGATGGGCAGGATATGCCCGGATTCCTGGCGGGCTCCAAAAGCGATCTTATGGAGAACCGGCTTGACGATGACCGGCTGCTGCGGCTGATCCATCTGCTGCTGATGTCCATCGCCGCGGCTGAAACAAGGCAGACCCGAAACAGATATGACTCGCTTGATACCGCACCAGTATGTTGAGCGGCCCACCCGCCGGGTGGTTACCGAGAAAATATTCGGCGACCGTCTGATCAACGCCGTCTACGGTCTGACCAACGAGACCCCCGGCCACATGTTTCGCCTGTTGACATCGCCCCGGCTTACGGACGCTATCGGGTTCCTGGTCTATGACGTTTGCCCGCCGGGCAGCGGACGGCGGGTCCGCCGGGCGGCGGAAAGAATGGGCGTGAATCTATCCGAATGCCTGGAACCGGCGGAGGCCCTGTCCTCCATGCGGAATCTTTTTCAGAGAAAAATCCGCTACTGGATTTACCGCCCCATGGACCCGGATCCCCGGACGGTCGTTTCTCCCGCGGATGCACGGGTTATCATCGGGGATATGCCGGCCGCCTTGGGACTACCCATCAAAGAAAAATTTTTTAACGCCGATGAATTGATCGGTGACCGGGGATCGTGGCGAGCGGCTTTTGCCGGCGGCACATACGCCCTCTTCCGCCTGACCCCGGACAAATATCACTACAATCACGTGCCCGTATCCGGGATAGTGCTGGACCGTTACGCCGTTGACGGTTACTGCTGCTCCTGTAATCCCGGCGCGGTGGTGAAGCTGGTCACGTCCCACTCCAAGAACAGACGGGTGGTGACCATCATTGACACGGATGTGGCGGACGGCAGCGGAATCGGACTGGTGGCCATGGTGGAAGTCGTGGCCATGATGATCGGCCGCGTGGAGCAGTGCTACAGCGAGGAGCGGTATGACCATCCGGTGGACGTATGCCCGGGCATGTTCCTGAAACGGGGCCGGCCGAAAAGTCTTTATTACCCCGGAAGTTCCACCGACGTGCTGCTGTTTCAAAAAGGACGAATCGGCTTCTGCGAAGATCTGATTCAAAACCGGGACCGTTCGGATGTCACCAGCCGCTATTCCGTCGGATTCGGCCGGCCTCTGGTGGAAACCGACGTCCGGGTGCGATCCCTGATCGCCCGGGCGATTCCTTTTCCGGACGGGCGTCGGCCAAACGGTCCGACAGATAATCAGAAGGCATCAGAATAACAAGGAGTTAATAATGACCACCGTGGACATTCTCTTTATGACGATTATTTCCCTGACCTCCGCCGCCGTGATCGGGTGGGGCGCCCGGGTTCTCCCGGCCGAAAAATGGCAGATCCTGGCCGCTGTTCCGGGGAACAAGCGCGATGACGGAACCTGGGCGGGACGAAATCTGACCTATTACGGCGTCATTGTCGCCAGCGCCTATACCGTATCGGTTTCTATCTTTCTGCTGCTGATGAGCTCGACCGGGGCGTCGATGACCGCCATCCTGATCATGACGGGACTGGTTCTGGTTGTGTGCGTGCCGGCGTCCAAGCTGCTGGCCATAGTGGTGGAAAAGAAACGACACACGTTCACCGTCGGCGGCGCGTCCTTTGTCGGCATGATCGTCGCTCCCTGGATATGGTACGCCATCCGGGAACAGACCGGCTCAGGAACGACCGTCACCGTTTCCATGGCGGCCCTGGCCATTGCCTATGCCTTCGGAGAAGGCTTCGGCCGACTGGCCTGCATCAGTTTCGGCTGCTGTTACGGCCGACGGGTGGCGGATCTTTCTCCCTTCTGGCAAAAAATTTTCCGCCGGTTCCATTTTACCTTCACCGGCCAGACAAAAAAAATCGCTTACGCCCACGGATGGGACGGACAACCGGTAATCCCCGTTCAACTCATCACATCGGTGCTTTATATTGCCGCGGGGTTGACCGGTATTGCGTTCTTTCTGAACGGGCTGGCCGCTCCGGCTTTCCTGATACCGCTGATGACAACCCAGCTCTGGCGGGTGTTGTCCGAATTTCTACGGGCGGACTTCCGGGGAGAGGAGCGCCGGCTGACCGCCTATCAGATCATGGCCCTAGCGACCATTCCCTATGCCGGAGCGGTAGCCCTGATCTTCGGCGCCCCGGCGCCCTTTCATCCGGATATCGCGGCCGGTCTTAAGGCCCTGTGGCGCCCCGGCGTCCTCCTGTCCGTGCAGCTTTTGTGGTTACTGATATTCCTGCAGACCGGCCGCAGCATGGTGACCGGCAGCCGCATGTCCTTCTTCTTCCACCAGGACCGGATATAATACTAGTAGTGATTTCGGTATCATCCGAAAAGATTAACCGGTTCCGGCAACGACTCATCAAAAAACAACATAAACCGAATAGCTATTGAATCCGGACAGTATAGAAATGCTTTTTTAACCGGCTTTTCATGGAGCCTGAACGGATGAAAGTCAGCGCAAAAATCAGTTTGCTCAATGCGGCTACGGTTTTTATCGTTTCTGCTATCTTTATCTTTTCCCACTGCTATTCACTCGGGAAAAACAATGCTTATCATGTTCACAACCTGGAAAGCCTGATGCACAAAGAACGCCAGGCGCAGATCCGGGACCTTCTCTCCAATGCTTATGCCATCGTCTCCAACGCCAGATTTTACGAGGACGCGGTTAACGCTCTGAAAGCTATGCGTTTCGGCGAAGGCGATCAGAATAGCTTCATCGTTTTTGATAAGGACTATTACTGCTATGTGTACCCGACCCGACAGCAGTATGAAAAAACCATCGTAAAAGAGCTGCAGGACGCGGACGGTCGCTTTGTGTTCCAGAATATCCTGCAGCTGGCACAGAAAAACGGCCAGGGATATCTGGAGTATCGTTCGCAGGAGGGCAAAGAGGCTCCCCTGAACAGAAAGCTGATGTTTTTCCGTTATTTCAAAGACTGGAACTGGATCATCTGTACCAGCGTCAACATCTCTGATATCGATCAGATCGTGTCCGAAAACAAAGCGATCATGACCAAAGAGATTAATACCCGCCTTGTTCAGACGACATCGCTATCAATCGTCGTTTTGTTGATGGCCTCGTTTATCAGTCTGTTGATATCTCGAAAAATTATCGCCCCTCTGAAAACGATATCGGAGATGTCAAGGCGGATCGCCGGGGGGGATCTGGCCGTTTCCTTGGATATTAATCGACGGGACGAAATCGGCATGCTGGCCGATGACATGAAAAACATGGTGGCCCGGTTGAAAGACGTGGTGGCTCAGGTCCAAACTGCTTCGGGCAATGTGGCATCGGGCAGCGAGGAGCTAAGCTCTTCTTTCGAAATACTGTCTCACCGTTCCACTGAACAGACATCCCATCTCGAAGAGATTTCTTCAAGCATGGAGGAGATGAACGCAAAGATCGTCCATAACGCTGACAATGCCTCTGAAACCGAAAAAACCGCACTTCAGGCCTCCAGGGACGCGCAAGCCGGAGCCAGGCAGGTTGGGGACACGGTACAAGCCATGAGGGATATCGCCGCTAAAATTTCCATCATTGAGGAAATCGCCCGGCAGACCAACCTGCTGGCATTGAACGCAGCCATCGAAGCGGCCCGGGCCGGTGAGGCTGGCAAGGGTTTCGCCGTAGTGGCGGCAGAGGTGCGCAAGCTGGCCGAACACAGTGGTGAAGCGGCCAAGGAAATTGGTGCGCTCTCGGCCGGCAGCGTGGATGTGGCGGAAAAGGCTGGCCGAATGCTTGAGAAAATGGTTCCGGATATTCACCGGACGGCGGAACTGATCCAGGAAATCAGCGCGGCATGTCACGAACAAACCGCCGGTGCGGCCCAGATCAACCAGGCGATTGCTCAGCTTGACCATGTTGTGCAGCAGAACGCTGCTTTAGCCGAAGAGGTTTCATCAACAGCCGAGGATTTATCGGGTCAGGCCCAGCAGCTTCAGAGCAGCATTAGTATTTTCTGCGTTGCCAAATCCTCAGGTGCCATAAACCGGCAGATGCAACCCGGTTGGACCGCAGGCCAGGGGAAACCTATCAAACAGTCGACCAGTCTCAATATCTTTCCATTGTAAGCGCCACGATATGGTCCTTAACGTTTCAAACACCATTCCATAGCCGCCATTTGTACCGGGTCCCAAGGAGACGACAGCGGCGGCGTGTAGGAAAGATCCAGGTCGCAAATCTCTTTTACGGCCATGCCGTTATAAAGGGCGGCGGCAACGATGTCGAGCCGCTTGGAGACCTCGGATACCCGATGGCCCACCAGTTGGGCGCCGAGAAGACGCCCGGTGGAACGATCCCCGGTCAGGCGGATGTGCAGTTCCTTTGCCCCGGGATAGTACACCTTATGGTCCCAGGAGGTCAGCGACACGGTCAACGGTTTAAAACCGGCTTCGGCCGCTTCCTTATCTCGCAGACCGGTTCTTGCCGCCACCCGGTCAAGGACTTTAACCACCTGGGTGCCTAGGCTGCCCTGAAATTGGCAAACGCCACCCAGCATGTTCTCCCCGGCCACCCGGCCTTGCTTGTGAGCCGTGGTGCCCAGCGGCATATAGACATAACGTTCCAGCACACGGTGCCAGGTCTGGACGCAATCTCCAGCGGCCCAGATATCCTCCTCTGGTGTGGCCATGTTCCTGTCCACCTGGATTGCTTTTCCGACCCCAAGACCGATGCCGGCTGTTTGGGCCAGTTCGGTTGAGGGCCTGGCACCAGCCGCCACCAGCACCATATCGGCTGATTCGGTCTCGCCGGACGCGGCATGAACCATCAGCTTTTTATCATTTCGCGAGATGCGCTGAACCGCTTGCCCCGTGATCACCCGCACCCCCTTGGATTTCAGCTCGGCCCTGACTAACCCCCCAAGGGCCGGGTCCAGCGTCGTCAGCAGTTCGGGAGCGAATTCCAACAGGGTGACCGTCATCCCTTGGTGGGTCAGGGCATCGGCCATTTCCAGGCCAATGTAGCCGCCGCCGATGATCACGGCCTGTTTGGGGTGCTGTTGGTCCATGAACCGTTTGATTGCGAAGCTGTCATCGACCCAGCGCAGGAAAAAGACGCCGGGATTTTCCAATCCTTCGATGGGCGGCTTGATTGATTCCGCACCGGTGGCGATCAGGAGTTTGTCGTAGCCGATCAGACGATGGTTTCCATTGGACGAACGAACTTGCACCAGCTTGGCTCGCGGATCGATGATAAGCGCCTGGTGATCGAGCAGCAGGTCGATATTGTGCTTTGTAATCTCCTCCACGGTGCGATGGGCCAGAGTGCTCCAATCCGGCACCTCACCACTCAGGTAAAACGGTAACCCGCAAATGCTGAAGTTGGGAAAAGCGTCGGCAACCATCAACGTAACCGCAGCCTTCGGGTCGATCTCCTTCATCCGCAATGCCGCGCTGATGCCGGCGTCGCTACCGCCGATGATCAGATGTTGAATCATGTCAGCTTCCCCCTTCACTACTTGCACGTCACATGGCACACGCCGGTGGGTCTTCCCATGGCATAAGGGCGGGTCTGCTCGAGTTTCTGATGGACACGATCTACGGCCTACGGCTGGCCGGAAGATTTGCCCGATCCGGTATCCCCCTTGGTTTCGGCCGGTTCCGGTGAAAGCTCCTCCCGGCCGGTATCTTCCATGATGGGTTTCGGCAGTCGCCATCCGATTTCGATGGAGATTTTGCCCTTGTCTTTCTTCTGCTTGGCCTCGACTTCCACCTTGACCGGTTCCAGCGGGTTCAGGCATACCTGCTGGGAATCATCCTCAACGACGACCCTGCCCGCCACAAATCCGGCGGTCAGCTTTTCCAGAAACTGGATTACATCCTTCAGGGCCATGACTTTTTCCATGCTGACAGACTTTTTCTTCATTACATCCTCCGCACCAGAATTGTCGCGCTTTTCCACCGCGACGGTTTTTTTCGGATTCGCGGTTTTGTTCTTGCGAACAGGTTCCACGCTTCTTCTGCTCTTTGCCTTTGCCGGCGCTGCTTTTTTCAGGCCGGCGGGTTTTTTCTGCATCACACATCCTCCTTGGCGTAATTGAAGTTGGCCCATCTCCCGCAGCTTCCTACGTGAAAGACAACAGTCTTTCGATCAGCAGCAGCGGATCCACTTTCGGTCTGGTCCGGTCCGTAACCAGTTGCGTGTCGATCACCTGAACGGCACGTCTGAAAAAAGAACTGGTTTTCGCGGTTCCGGGATAGGCGGCATTTTTCCGGTCCAGCAACACAAAATTCAGGACATTTTCCGGTTTGATCGTACCCGGATCATCCCGGCGCAGATACTCGACCAGACAATTCACCTGATCTTCAAGACTCATCCCAAGCTGCTCCGGGTCTTCAAAGGTGTTGGGGACAAAAACCTTGGGGCAATCAACCCGGGCGATGGCGGCCCCGACACCTTCCGGTAGCAGATTCGCGACGAGGCTGGAGTAAAAACTGCCGAAGGGATAACAGATCAGATCGGCGCTTTCAATCAGCGCCCGGGTCTTGCTGCGTATGCCGATGCCAGCGGGGCGGGGGGACCGTTTGCGGGAGCTGAGGTATATCCGGCGGACCCGGGCCGAAATGGGCGGTAACCCCTTGGCGGTCAGAAGATGCTGCCCCACCAGGGTCTGGCCGTCCTCCAACTCGGAAACCAGGTGGAGATGCGTGTTGACCACGGGACGGACCACGCCCCTGACCTCCACCAGTTTGGAAAAAATATAAATCACCGGGTCCAGGTGCTTGCGGTTCTGGAGGTATCCCGCGGTCAGGATCAGATTGCCGATGCTGGCTTTGCGCAGATCGAAATCCGGCGGCATCTGCCGTCTGAACCAGAACAGGTGATTGCGGATGATTTTCCGCATCGGATCCGGGATGGGCGCGATCAAATAATGATGGCCGGCGATCAGCCGGTCCAGTTCAGCGGCCAGTTCCGACGGACTTCGTTTCTCGGATAGACGGTGGGAAAACAGATCCAGAATTTCCGGGTGGCCGAGCAGGCTGGTATCGGCCAGGGCCAGCAGCCGGTTCCGGACATCGCCGACGGCAGGCATGCGGAACGCGTCCCGGAGACGAGCGGAACTGCCCCCGGAATCAAACGGCGTGATCAGATGAATGGAATTGTGCGTATAACGAATCAGCGACTGGCTGACCTCGCGCAGGGCGCTGCCGCCGCTGAAAAACAGAACGCGCGGGCCGAGATCGGGTGAGCGTTCATAAAGGGCCATTTTGAACGGATCCGGCATCCTGATCGTGCGGGTGAGTTTGATCGGCATGGTTAACGGGCCCTCATATTTCCGGCATGATGCCGTAACGCAAAAACCGCGCGCAGGCGTCGGCCGCCTTATGAAAATCCACCCCGCCGCTGACTTCCCATAGGCAGCCGTGATTCAGCAACCGGGCGTATGCCTCCGGCGTCGGATCCGTCATCCGACACTCACTGCCGGGATAAAAGAAGAGGCCGGTGGGTTTCATGAAGGCGGGCAGCAAATCCGTACGGACCAGCGGATCGACCCGGCGGATGGACAGGGGGCCGCCTTGCTGTTTCCAGTTCAGGACGACCAGGCCCGCCATGTCGGCATGGAGATGGAATCGACCCGGCCCGAAACATTCATCGATGGAGGCGTCGTATTTCAGCTCCAGTTGACGCAGTTCGTCGGGAGGGAGTTCCTTGAACTTGCGGTGGTCGTCGGCGTCGAGAATAGCCTGGAGATCGGGGTTATGGACGATCGTTCCGGGGTTGATCCGGGGGAGCTTGGCGACGCCATGCATGACCAGTCCGGTGTCCGTCTTTTCTACCATGAGCCGGTCGTTGCTGACAAAAGTCGCCCCCCGGCTCATGATATGCAGCGCCAGGGTGGACTTGCCGGCGCCGGAAAACCCCGCCAGGGCCAGACCATTGCCGTTCAGCCCGACGCCGGCGGCATGACCCAGCAGCGCTCCCCGGCACAGCTTCCATTCGATATAGCGGTTGTTGATGAAATTCACCACCTGATTGAGATTTTCCCGGCAGGGGCCGACGGCCAGGTTATCCCCCTCACCGAAAACGAAAACCATGCCGGTCAACCGTTTCCGCACGATGCGTCCGTTTTCAAGGTCGAGATACTCCTCCTTGATCCGGCTTTTACCCGGCTCAGGTTCCTTGAGGACAAAGGGTTCGGCGAAATCCGGTGGCGGGGCTTCGATCACCGTTACCGTTACGGTGGCCGTGCCCTTGTCGCCCGGGAAGGGGCTGAAGTAAGCGCCCAGGGCCTCGATGATTTCACCGCGGTTGGACTCGATTGAAAAACGGCATCCACCGAAAACAAGGCCAAGGGTGTGTCCGGCGGGATTCGACAGACGGAGGTTTCCGGTCACTAACCGCCGATCGAGCCGTCCGGTCATTCCGCCTCCAGGCACTTGATGACGTATTCCACCAGCAGCGGGGCCACATCGATGCCCTCGGCCGTCTGAATGCCCCGGAACCCGCCGAAGGCGGACACTTCAAAGACCACCGGACCTTCCGGGGTCTCGGCGATATCCACGCAGGTAAAATCCAGGCCGAACGGATCCTGGGCCCGGCGGGCCAGTTCGATAATCGCCGGATCCGGCCGGCAGGCTTCATAAGCGCCGCCGGAACGGGTGGTGGTATTCCAGGAGGACGATGAGCGGTTGTTCCGGGCATAGGTCGTCAAATATTCACCGCCCAGAAAAGTGACGCCCAGGTCCCGGCCGCGATGATTGATGAGCTTCTGAATATACATCAGCGAATTGGCTTTTTTGAACCGTTCGATTTTTCCCCGGGCCTCCCGGTTGTTTTCTACCACCACCATGCCCTTGGCCTTGGAGCTGTAAAGGGGCTTGAACACGGCCCGGTCGTAAGTCCGGACGATTTCCAGAGCGGTTTCAATGTCTTCCGTAATCGTGGTCGGCGGCATGGGGATCATGTTCAACCGCAGCGTCATGGTGCAGCTGAGGCGGTCGATAACCCGCATGATGCGGAGCGGCGGGGAAAAAATCCGCACCCCCCTGGCGGACAGGTAGCGGAGAATTTCCAGGCGGTCCAGCAGACCGGGGGAATACCGGGATCCGATTTTCTTGATGATGATGGCATCCAGGTCCCCCAGGTCAACGTCCTCGAAACAGACACTGCCGGTACACAGATCGGCGCGGACGCGATCCATTTCCACCAGCAGCCTGAATCCGGTCATCGCTTCCGTCGCATCGGCCAGCCTTTCGGTGGACCATCCTCCGGCCACGCCCACGACGCCTATCTTGTGCATACGCATCTCCATCCGGCGGCCGATCCGATCAGCCGCGGTCAAATTGTCAGTAGAACAGAATTTCCATAGGAAAGGTAAAATCCCGCGGCCCGGCCGCGGCCCTTGCGGCGACCTGTTCCAGAAGAAAATGGGACCGCAGGAACATTTCCCGGGCGAAATCCTTGTTCAGCTCAAACCGGGTCGAGGTATAGAACGATCGGGCCAGGGCCAGGGCCATGCGGGCGCCGAATGTCGCATCATCGTGCCTTCCGGCAAAATCCGCGGAAAAACGCCAGAAACGGTCAATGACCCGGTTCAGCCGGTCCCGCAGCGGGCTCTCAAAGACCGGCAGGCGGAAATTGGATACCAGAAAAACCGAGGCGTCCTGAATAAAATCCCCCTGCCGCGACCGATGCAGGTCAATAAAGTTCACCTGTTGCCGCCTGGCGTCATAGATAATATTGTTGACATTAAAATCACCGTGAATAAAAACCGTAAAAGGCGCCGGAAATTTCTCTTCGACGCCGGCGCAGGTATCGATAATCTCCGCGGTGGACGGAATCCGCAACGCGTCAATACGGCTGCCGGCCCGGATAAAATCGGGATGAATGCGCCTGGTGGCGGTCAGGCGATCACGCAGCTGACCCATGTAACCGGTCTGATGGTCTTCAACGGTTCGGGTTTTTTCCCAGATCGTTTGAAGCGTCTTTTCCAGGGCGGACAGCGCCTTTTCCAACAACTCTCCGTCGCAGGTCAGAATCACCTCTTCAAAATTGCAGCCCATCAGGCACTCCACCAGCAGAGAGGCTTTTTTACCCTTTTCATGGTAGGCAAAGACCCTGGGGGCGATGCCGGGCATAAGACGGTCCCACTGGAGAATATTGTCCCGCTCCGTCTTTATTTTCCGGAGCACCCCTTCCTTGAATATCGCCTGAGGATTGTCCCGCTGCTCCTTGCCTGTATCCACCCGGCTGATGCGGCAGCCGGAACGGGATCCCCATATGGACTGGGTATGAATATTCTGAAAGGACCCGCGGATATCGGAGTTGGAAAGCGTCTTTTCCAGCGCTTCGACCTGCCGGATTTTAATGCGGTCGCCGGTGATGGCAAATATCATGGCCTCCCCGACATTCAGCAGAGCGTCGCCGATCCGTTCCAGGTAGCGGAAAATGAAAATGACCGTGATGAGGTTCCGGACATCCTCCCTCTTGTCCTGGAGTTCGCTCATGACCCGGTCAAAGTTGGTTTTGTATATCCGGTCAAGACAAAACTCCGCCCGGCATATGGCCAGGGCGCCGGCCAGGTCCCGGTCAAGAAATACCGGAACGATCCTGGAAAGAGCCGCCGTGATCTCATCGAACATGGCCTTGTAATCATATTGGCTGATGAAATCGTAATTGTTAAGATAAGTCATCTGGCGGGCGATATTGACACAAAAATCGGCGATCCGCTCCAGATTGACGCAGTTAACATGAAGCGACCGGATAGCGTTGATTTTTTCGCCGCGGCTCTCCTCCATGGTCTGGAGCCTTGAAAAGCACTGGTTTTCGATGACGGTCTTGAGATTGTCCACATAATCATCCTTGTCGTTGATCTCTTCAAATTGGTCCTGATTATACGAGACCAGCAGGCGGTGGGTCATATGGACCAGATTTTCCACCTCGGCGATCATAAAGCGGGTATTTTCGACAATCTCAGTGAGCATAAGCGTCAGGCAATGATGTTGATGTTTCTGCCGCCGGCATCCCGTTCCGCTTCCTTCCAGTACAGTTTGAGGCTCAGTTTGTTCTGCCGGGATTTCTTCTCCACCTTGACCTGGAACTGGATCAGGCCCCTGGGACTCAGCACCACGCACTCCTTGTCTGAATTCAGGGTAATCCGACCGTTACGGAACCCGTCGAGCAGGGACTGGAGATATCTCTGCACCGACTCTGTATCCTCATAGGATTCAAATTCAAACTGATTGTCCTTGGCCAACTTCTCGTCTCCTTTGCCTGGGTGTTATCCTCCGATACGGAGAGCGTATTCCCGGATCACGGACTGGCGATTCCAGCCCGCCGCGACCAGGGCGTTATGAATGTTTAAGTCCTCCCAGGCGGGCTGATACCCGACCTCCCGTTCCGCTTTTTCCCGGTTGCGTTCGTTTGCCGGAAGGGTCTTCTCTCCCATATGGGTATCATCCCCCATGAAAATCATCAGCCGTCTTGCGGACGGTCCGGCGCATCGGTTCTTTTTGTCCAGAACCGAGATCAGAAATTCCGTGTACCGGCGGGACTGGGGATTCCAGACTTCATAACCGTCCACATCGTAATCCGCCAGCAGAATGGGCCAGTATTGTTCGGGATGAGGCACGACGATGCCGGCCCCGTGCAGGCGGGCTTCTTCGATAATCTCCGAGGCACGATAAAAATGCTTGAGGGAAAAATCGGCCTTGACGATCACCTTGACGGCCTGAAGAAACGCCTGGGCCCGGTCAATCACCGTATCTCCGTAAACCGGCCGGAGCCTGTCAAAAAAATTCCGCAGCAGCTTGTTTCGGATCATGATGCCGGGTATCTCGGTTTCGTGACGGTCGAGCAGTGTCCCGACCTTCTTTACTATGGCCCTGACGAAGGCGATGATGTCGGATCCGGCGCCGGTGTTGCGTGCGGCAAGCCGCAGGCGGTGCTCGTTGGGTGTGACCAGGGTGTGGATAAAATCAAGCAGCTGCGAGGAGCGATACTGATAGGTATGGCGCAGCATGTTTTTCAAGATATGCGCATTGACGATCTTCTCCTGGCGGAAGTGAAGCAGAAGCTGCACCTTCTGATTGAATCCTTTGGAATAACAGTCCACCTCCACTCCGGCATAGCCGCAATGGCACATGATCTCATTGTGCTGGGTGGGAATAATCAGAGATGTTTCCAGGGACGGAAACATGACCCCCAATCGGCGAATGACCAGTTCCATGGGGACATATTCGGGATGCCAGTGGACAGCCAGGACATGGCGCTGACGGGGATAGGAAACCGGTGGGGAGACAATCTCGCTGATCTGCCCGGATGTCAATCCGACGGATATGATCTGCCGGAAAATCGCCTCATCCGCTTCGGTAATCTCATCGCCCACCACCGGAACTCCGGCGGATGTTTGGATAGGAAGGGGCGTCTGTTGATCCATCATCTGACCTGTCTGATACCATCGGAAAAATTGATATTTTAAAAATTAATTAGCAGGCTTTTATTGGACTGATGTTAGGGTTTTGTTAATTTTTAGGGGTGGTCGTCAGCTTGGTCGGTGGGCTGCTGTCAAATCCGGAATCGCGTCAGCCCGGAACGGAGTTTTTCCGATATGCCGTGGAGTTCATTGGCTTTGCTTTCGACGGACATGCTTTCGGCATGGATGGTTCCGGAGGAGCCTGCAATCTTCTCCACTTCCCGGTCGATTTCTTCCAGTGCCAGGCTGCTGTGGGCCACGCTTTGCGTTAGGGACTGCATGGCCGATGAAATCTGCGAAATTCCGGCCAGGATTTCCGATGATATCATGGCCTGTTTTTCGGAAGATTGAGAAATATGGGATATGATCGGGTCAACCGATTCGATGTTGCGGATAATTTCATTAATGCGATTGACGGTACTGGCACTGATCTTCTGAATATCATGAATGCGTTCGCTGATAACGCCGGCGGCCTCATTGGATTTACTGGCCAGCCCCTTGATCTCGTGGGCAACTACCCCGAATCCCCGGCCGGTGTCCCCGGCCCTGGCCGCTTCGATGGTGGCGTTCAGGGACAGCAGATTGGTCTGCTCGGAAATATCGGTAATCAGTTCGGTAATGCTGTTGATTTCATCGGCCGCTTTTCCCAGGCTGATGACGGTGTCTGAAATCTCCTCCGAATGCCGCACCGCCGCTTTGGTGACCACAAGGGCCTTTTCCGTTTCCCGGACGACATGACCGATGCCGGCGTTCATCTCCGCCGACACCTCCCTGATCCGCTGGATACTGGTCAGCGCCTGCTCCATGGATGCGGCCACGGTGTGCACGGTGCTCTTCACCTGATCCGTGTTCCGGGAAACCTCCATGGATTGTCGTTTGGTCTCACTGGTTTCAAAGGATACTTTGGAGGATGAGGTCAGCAGGCTCGACGAGGACGTATTCAGGACTTCGGCGTTGACCAGAATATCCCGGATCATGGCCTGCTGATTCTCGAGAAACATATTAAAGTTTTGGGACAAGCGACCGGTTTCATAGCTGCCGTTGACACGCAGCCGGGCGGTCAGGTCGCCGCTGCCCTGAGCGATCTGCTGGAACATTTCGGACGTTTTTTTCAAAGGGGCGGCGATCCGCCGGGATATCAGCAGCCCTACGAAAGAGGCCAGTATCAGAACCGTCAGGGAGATAATTGTTGAGCGGATGAGTTGGTCGTTAAGCTCCTCGGCCATGATCTTTTCCTGTTTCGCCACTACCATATCAATATCCGAAATATTCACGCTGGTGCATATGGCCCAGTGCCATTCCGGAAAATATTTAAAACACATCAATTTTTTAACCGGCTCGGCCGTTTCTTCCCCCTTTTCCCGGAACTCAAGATACCCTTCGCCCGTTTCCAGTGCGGTTTTCAATATCACCTGAAACAAATAGTTTCCGTCCGCGTCACGGTTTTCTTTTATAATCTTGTTTTCCAGGTCGGGCTTCTCCGGATAGACATAACAGTAGAAGTCCTTGTCAAAAACCAGAAAACTGTTTTTATGATCTTCTCCGAAGCGCATATCCCGCAATGCCTCAACCGCGTCCGTATAAAAACTCGCCTTGGAGGCAACCGAAAAGGCGTTGGACAACAAATCCCTGATTTGAGCCTTACGTTCGTTGGAGAGAAGCGTCCGCAGATCCCGCAGGTGATGCTCATGGTTGGTTCTCAGCGACATGAAATTCGCCAGCATGGACATGACGGTGATGACCAGTACGGTGAGAACCGTCAACAGACCTATTTTGGTTCCGATTTTCATTGCCTGCTCTCCTTGTCATTAGACAAAGCTGTCTTTTACCATGACAAGTATTAGGCAATTACGAGCGGCTGATTAAATTTCAGGGTCGGAAGCGGGCAGCCCGAAATCTGGAGAAAATGGCGGGCAAAAATTTGGAATACCGGGGAGAGAAAGGAAAAGACTATTTTTCCCGCCAGATGGCGGCGCCCAGTTCGGCGAACTTCTTTTCCAGGGTCTCATAGCCCCGGTCCAGATGGTAAACCCGGTTGATCGAGGTCCTGCCGGCGGCCACCAGCCCGGCCAGCACCAGGCAGGCGCTGGCCCGCAGGTCCGAGGCCATGACCGGCGCGCCGGACAGGTGGGGAACGCCGGTGACCACGGCCGAATTGCCGGTAATGGCGATATCCGCGCCCATGCGCTGCAGTTCGCTGACGTGAATAAACCGGTTTTCAAAAATGGTTTCGGTGATGACCGACAGGCCGCCGGCCACCGCCATGAGTACCATGAACTGGGCCTGCATGTCGGTGGGGAAACCCGGGTAAGGCAGCGTCTTGACATCCACGCTGGTAATGATATCGGCGCCCGCCACCCGGATGGAGGAGTCCTGAACGGTTACATCGGCGCCGATCTGGCGGAATTTTTCAATTTGTGCTTCCATGTGGTCCGGCCGGCAATGGGTCAGCGTCAAATCACCGCCGGTCAGGGCCGCCGCCGCCATGAAGGTGCCGGCTTCGATGCGGTCGGGAATGATCGCGGCCGTAACCGGTGACAGGCGCGGCACGCCAATAATGGTGATATCCGAGGTGCCGGCGCCGTCGATGCGGGCGCCCATGCGGATAAGCACATCCGCCAGTGCCTTGACCTCCGGCTCCCGGGCGGCATTGCGCAGGACGGTGGTGCCTTCGGCCAGGGCTGCCGCCATCATCAGGTTCTCGGTGCCGGTTACCGTGGGAATATCAAAATAGATGGTGGCCCCGGTCAACCGGTCGGCAATGACATCGACATAGCCGTGTTCCAGGTGAATTTTAGCGCCCAGGGCTTCCAGTCCTTTTAAATGAAAATTGATGGGCCGGGCGCCGATGGCGCAACCGCCGGGCATGGATACCCGGGCCTTGCCCAGCCGTGCCACCAGGGGGCCGAGGACCAGCACGGAAGCCCTCATTTTACGGACCAGGTCATAGGATGCTTCATGGTTACGGATTCCGGAAGCGTCGACCCGGGCGGTATGGTCGGAAAACCCCGCCATGGCGCCCAGCTGAATCAGCAGGTCCAGAAAGCTGTGCACGTCCTGGAGGTCGGGCACATTTTCAAAAACACAGACGCCGTCGGTCAGAATCGACGCGGCCAGAATGGGCAGAGCCGCGTTCTTGGCGCCACTGATCCTGACTTGTCCGGAAAGCCTTCGTCCCCCATCAACGACAATTCTGTCCATTAGTCATTCCTTCTATTCCCAGAAAAAACGCCTTGACAGAAACTGGCAAGGCGTTTTGTAAAACCTCTTGTCACAGAACCACGGCAAACGTCCGCGCCGGAATCACCGGCCCGGATCAGTGATGACCGCCATGGTCATGATGGTCGTCATGATTCAAAAACGTGTCATAGAGGGCCTTGGCCACGCAGTATCCCACGCCCAGTCCCAGGATCGACAGCGCGTACCAGAGGCCGCCGTGAAACACCAGATGGGCCGTATCCCAGTGCCATTCAAAGACAAACGGAAACATATGCTCTCTCCTTGTTCTATGCGCCGGCGGGGTTACCGGATCTACGGATTCAGTTCCTTCTCCTGCGGGAAAACGGGCAGGTAGCGGTGAGCGAAGGCGATCAGCAGCACGCCATAGGCCACCGGCAGAATGGTGGTGGCCACTTCCTGCCAGCTGGGAATATAGAGCTGCCAGGTGTCAAAGGGCATGACCGGCACCGCCATGACCTGAAGCACCATGACCCAGCGGTTGATGGATATGCCGACACAGGCCAGTACGGCCGCCAACACCAGCATCCGGGGGTTGTTGCGTCCTTTTTCGCTGATCAGGATCAGGGCCGGGATCAGACCGCCGACGATCACTTCCGCGATCAGGATCCAGTACCCGTAAAAAGCGTTGTGGCTGTAAAACTGCCCCAGGGTAAACCCGCCTTCCGGCGCCGTCACCAGGGCCCAGTAAACGGTATCAATGGTTTTAGCCATAATATAGGTCAGAATCATCCAGCCGGATATTTTGGCCAGGGTGTGGATGGCCGGATCGCCGACCAGTTTCTTGCGGGTGATGGCCTCGGTTATTTTGGTGACCAGGATGGTGAAGCAGGGGCCGCAGGCCGCCGCCGACCAGGTAAAAAGGAAGAACGTGGACGGCCAGACCAGCAGGCTTTCACGGAAGGCAAAAGGACGGCCGTAAAGCACGCCGGCCACGCCGCCCAAAGAACCCTGATGGAAAAAAGACAGGAACGCGCCGGTGGCCGCGAACACCGCCATGATCTCATGCATGTTGTGGCCGAGATGGTGGAAAAACGTTACCTTGTTCAGTTGGCGCTGTTCCAGGACAAGGGGCACAAATTCAATGGTCAGCACGGCAAAATAACAGGACAGGCAGAAGGCCACTTCCGTCAGCATGGAGTGGACGTTGGCGTGCCAGAAGATGAACCAGCCCCGCAGGGGCTGACCGATATCAATGGCCAGGATGAGCAGTGCCGAACTGTAGCAGATAAACCCGATGACCACGGCGAAGTTGATGATATTCTTCAGTTCGTCTTTGCCCACCAGGTACCGCAGCAGGCCGGTGAAGAAGGCGCCGCCGCCTAAGGCGATGACGGCCAGATCGGCCCAGATCCACAAGGCGAACCCGTAATAGTCGTTCATGTTGGTCTGGTTCAGGCCCTTGATCCAGCACAGCAGCATGGCGTAGACGCCCCACAGCAGCACCGCCCCCACGGCCAGCACGCCGAGAATAAACAGCGGCAGCGGACAGCGTTTCACTCCCTCGGGTATCAATGCGGAATCCATAAACACTTGCTCCTGAAAAATATGTTATAAAACGAATCGCGTTTTTAATGCCTTCCGGCGTTCTCCCCCCTGGCGGCATCATTATCCGCCTGGCGGCGCACCCATTCCCTGGTGGAGGTGTAATATACCTTGGGATTGGTGCCGAGACGTTCCAGCAGGCGGAATACAGCCGGGTTCTTCGGCCTGCCGCCATGCGCATCATCCGGACCGACCACCCGTGTAACGGTATGATCCGGGTTGTTCAGGTCACCAAAAATGATGGCTCCGGCGGGGCAGGCCTGCGTACAGGCGGTCTGATATTCATTTTCTTCCAGTTCCTCCCGGCTTTCATAGTACGCCTTTTCCATGGCCTGCTGATACCGGTGGAAACAGAAGGTACATTTTTCCACCACCCCCCGCATGCGGGGAGAAACATGCGGGCTCAACGATTCCTTCATCCCTTTTGGCCAGATCGGATCATACCAGTTGAAATACCGGGCATGGTAAGGGCAGGCCGCCATGCAGTACCGGCAGCCGAAACAGCGGGTCGGGATCTGGCTGACGATACCGGTGGAAAAATCGTAGTCCGTGGCCACCGCCGGGCAGACGGAAACGCACGGGGAATGGCCATGCTCGCCTTCGCACTGCATGCAGGGTCGGGGCAGGTAGCAGATCTCCGTATCCGGAAAAGGCTTGCCGTTGGTCAGTCGGTACACCCGCATCCAGGTGATGCTGACCAGTTTGTTGGACTCATCCTTTTTAAAAGGCACGTTGTTTTCCGCCATGCAGGCCACCATGCAGGACCCGCACCCCGTGCACTTGTCCAGGTCGATGAGCATGCCGTATTTTTTACCGTGGTTACTCATTAAAAACCTCTTCTATAAATTAGGCTGTGGTGAGTTTCGCTTTTACGCCCCAGGCCACGTCAAGGCCGGAAACCGGATCTTCCACCGGTCCGATCAGGGCGTTGATATTGACGCCTTTTTCAGCCAGATAGTCGTCATAGGCGGCGTGCCCCAGCCCCCTGGGCATGGCGATCACATCCGGCGCGATGCCATCGGTGACATGGACTCTGACCCGCGCCTTGCCGGCCGGGGTTTCCAAAAAGGCCGGCCGGCCGTCAGCCAGATGATACCGTTCAGCGGTAACGGGATTGACTTCCACAAAAACATCCGCCTGTTTGAGAACCGTGTCGGCAACCGTTTTCAGGACAAAGGGAGGCGTTCCGATATGCCCTCCCCAGAGTCTCATGGAATCATAAGGAATCAGCGTCAGCGGCCAGGCGCCGTTCTCGCCTTGCCCCGGCGGCTGAAGCTCGGCCGATTCCACCAGCGCCGCAAAGTTCATTCCGCCGGCCGGGATCTCCGGTCCGGTTTCAGCCAGATATCCCTGGTCGGACAGGACATCCCATTTGTCCGCCATGGTCTGTTTCAGGCAATCCTCAAAGTTTTCCCAGGGGAAAGCCGCCGCCACGTCATCCCCCATGGCCCGGGCCAGATCGATCAGCACATCACCGGCATGCCGGCTGCCGAATTTCGGTTTGACCACCGGTCGGGACAACCCCACCAGCGGCTCCTTTAAACCGGCCGTGATCAGGACATCTTCATACCGTTCCAGATAGGCGTGTACCGGCAGGACATAATCCGCCGCCGCGGCGGTTTCATCCATATAAGAAGAAAGACTGACAACCAGCGGAATCTTGTCAACGGCGCCGGCAAGGGCCGGGGCGCCATGAAGGGTAAACAGGGGATTGGCTTCCATAACAAAAAGGGCCTGAACAGGCGGCTGCGCACCGCCATTGATCAGCTCCGGCAGCCGGTGGACATCCAGACGCGTTCCGTTTGATTTCTGAGCCGCCGAACCTTCCGGCTCCGGCCAGTGGATATAATCCGGAGCGGCGTTTATCCGGACACCGCCGGACCGGTTGAAGCCGCCGGCCAGGGCGTTGAGGGCCAGCACAGCCATGGCCTCCAGGCTTTCCACGGGATCCTGGCCGGCGCCTTTGCCGCAGACCGCCACCGGCCGGGGCGATCGGGCAAAATCCCGGGCCAGCTTTTCGATTTTCGGCTCTTCCACGCCGGTCTGCCTGGCCACGGCGCCCGGGGCGTAACGGCTTTTGAGCAGTTCCCGGAAGGCATCAAAGGCCTTGCCGGCCGCTTCGATGGCTGGATCATGAAGTCCGTCACGGACGATGACATGCGCCAGCCCCAGGGCCAGGGTCGCCTCCGTTCCCGGCTTGACGGGAACCCAGACATCGGCCTTGGCGGCGGTGTTGGACAGCCTGGCCTCCACCTGGACCAGGGTCGCTCCGTTTTCTTTCCAGCGGCTGTGGGCCTGAAACATTCTCACCGGCGACCCCCAGCCGTCCAGAAGACCGCTGCCGAAACTTAAAACATACGAACTGTTTTCAAAATCAAACGCCGGGACGCCGGCGGTTCCCAGCATCCTGCCGGCGGCAAAAGCCAGGGAGTCGTCAACCGCGGGAATTCGAATAAAATGGGGCGATCCGAAAACAGTCAGAAACCGCTGCAGCAACCGGCCGGTGGTATTTTGACCGGCGCCGGTGATCGCGGCTACGGATGGCGACTTGCCGTTCCGGCGCAAATCATTGAGCCGGCCGCTGATTTCCGAAAGGGCCTGATCCCAGCTGATCTTTTCAAATCCCCCCTCTTTCTTTTTCAACGGTTCCTGAACCCGCCAGGGGCCATACAGGAGCTGCAGGCCCGCCAACCCCAGGGTGCAGATGCCGCCGTTATTGACCGGATATCCCTGGCGCCCCTCAATCTTCACCGCCCGGTTGTCGATCTTCCGAACGGAGATGCCGCACCCGCCCGGGCAGAGAGAGCAGACGGAGGTCGCCACGGAAACCGCGCCGTCCGGCGGAACCGGCACCTCATTGGGCATGTACCGGAAGGTCTGGGTCCAGATGGAGAGATCATCCGTCAGTTTCAGCGGCAGCGGCGTCAATGCCGTCCCCGCCGCGACTCCGGCCGCCAGTGATAGAAAACTTCGTCTGTCAATTTTCATATACTGTTCCCCTTATTCATAAGAACAAATCCGTTCTGTTTTTCTTCCTCAAAACGCGGTTATTTATGGCACTGAAAACAGGCGCCCTTGCTGCCGGTCTCTTTATCATGGCAGCGGGCACAGTCATCCATCTTCATGCTGTCCCAGGGATTCTTCTTGAAAATACCGGTCAGGTCCTCGCCCCAGATATCCCGGCTGTAACCGGTGATCCGGTTTTCCTGGTAGGTTTTCAGGCTGGTGGATTCCCCGATGGGACCGTGGCACGCTTCGCAGCTCATGCCCGCTTTGAGCACATGGGCGGCGTGGGAGAAGAAAACACAATCCGGCTGACGGGAATAGATCAGCCAGGGCACCTCCTGGTCCTTCTCCATATACTCCTCCACGAACTTCAGTTCTTCTTCGCTTTCGCCGATGGCCGACTCGTGGCAGTCCCGGCATTGATCCAGGGTGGGAACACCGGAAAAGGTGCCGTCCTCACGGAAGAAATGACAGGACTCGCACCCGTCCGGCACTTCGGCCATGTGAAGTTCATGATTAAACTGAACCGGCTGTTCCTGCTCGGAATAAAGCAGCGCCGGATAAACCACCCAGCCGACGGCCAGGGCAATCCCCAGCCCCGCCAGGAACGCCAGGATCACCGCCAGGAGGCCTTTGTCCTGGGACACCTTGCTTACACCCGTCTCCTCACCGCCGGCGGCCTCACCAGCGTCACATTTGCATTTGTCGTCTGTTGTGTCCATGAAAACCCCGTTATTATTATCGGTTACCTTGTCTCTCCCGTCTGAACCCGTACTTCACAATCGTAAGTATCTTTGGAAGTTTTATATTTTCCATACCCGTCATTGTTTGTCAATTGATTCCGGCACCGTTGCAGACGGTTTTATGGCGTCTGTTTCTAATGTTTCCCGTTTTTCACTCGTAACCGGTCGCTGGTTGAGCCCCAGACAAAATACCGGATCCATTCGAACCCGAACAGCAACCGTTCCGTTTCGCTTTTCCGAATATTCTCAAGGATATCTCCTCTGACCCAATACCGATTCAGAAACGTGCTGTTGAACAGGAAGTCCCGGAAGGAATCCATGTTGTAGGCCGCCATGAAAGCCATTTTCGCCCGCGGACCGGACGGCCCTTCCGCGCCCCAGGGGTCGGTTGTAAACAGTGCCTTGACTTCGGCCCAGCGACGGGTCATCCGGATATAGGTTTCCGCCTCCTGGTCGGCTATCCACTGCTTTACCGTCAACGGCCGCTCCTCATCCTGTCCGCGGCAGAAATCCGGGGGCCGGAAAAAATAGACCATGTGCCCTTCCCGGTCGGAACCGTCATAATGCAGGCCCTGTTCAATGGGAAACAGCCGGCAGGAGTAGGTCCGGTCCGGGTAGACCGCACACCCCTCTTCCGTCAGAAAGGGGCAGATTTTCTCCGTTGTCTCGGACATGGACAGGAGCACATCCGGAAAATAATTCCCGGCCCGCATGACGACGTCCACATACCGGTCGAGAAATTCGGCCGCGGAAATGCCCAGCCGGTTTTTCAGGCGCAGGACGTCGTAGGGATAGAGAAACAGGTTGAGGTTCCGGCAGCACTGATTGAAGCAGGACAGGCCGCCATGGCAGGCAAAACGGAATTGATCGGATTCGGACAGGCGCTGTCCGGGGCAGGAGGAAAGGGCGGCGGCGGGGATGATCTTCATGGCTGAATGTCCGGGTCATGGGCGATCATCTGGGCGATGGTCATTTTAAATTTCCTGTCCAGGCCGGCCGCCTTCCGGAATTCCTGTTCCAGAGCGGACAGCTTCCGGTAAAACGGCGTCCGGTCAAAGGGAATGTAGTCCCGGTCCGGGAACCGGCCGGTAAAGACCGGGCATCCCTGGCCGCGGGAAACCGTGCCGTCGGGAAAACGGAGTTCATGGGGAACACCGTGCAGCCGGCAGATCATCAACCGGTGGCTGTGGAGACCGCACCGGCCCGCCGTGTTCAGGGGGCACATCCGCCGGGGCGTCCGCCCGCAGGCTTCATCTTCCGCCACCTGCCGGCAAACAGTCAGCGCGTCCCGGCCGATCTCCCGGCGCCGGTCTTCGGGCAGATGCGCCATTCCGGCCATCAGAAAATAATATTCAAGATAAGTGTGATTATAAAACCGGGTCCGGCAGCAGTTGTCCTGGCAACCATCGCAGGTAAAGCCGTAACGGTCGGCGATCGCGTTATAGGCATCGTCCATGGCGGCATAAATCGAGGCCAACCGTTCAGAAAAACCGGGATAGTCCCGGGTGATATCCAGCGTCGGCAGGTCCATCCTGTGATCATCCCGATAATCGGTTGGCATTGGCACTACACGTACGGTGACGGGAAAAAGAGACGGGTATACAGATGAATGGCGTATTCATCGGTAATGCTGGCGATAAAGTCGCACACCACCCGGTGCAGCCCCTCTTCGGCCTCCATGCAGGCGCCCATATCCATGCGCTGCATTTCCTTGTGCAGCACATCCGTGTTCTTCACGAAAAACTCGTACAGTTCGGATAATATCCGGCGGGCCTTGACGAATTCATTATGGACCTGGGGTGAGCGGTACACGTTTTCGTAAAGAAACTGCCGCAGTTCCGTCATGGCCTCAAACACCTCATCGCTGATCCGCAGGGTGATTTTCCCCGGAACCGCGGTGCTGGAATGGATCACATCCTGAATCATGGTGGAGCCCCGCTGCGAATGATCTTTGCCCAGAACCCGCACGCAACTTTCGGGGACCTGGGCCGGCGTGATGACCTTGCTGCGGATGGCGTCATCCAGGTCATGATTCAGGTAGGCCATGATATCGGCCACGCGCACGATCTGCCCCTCCAGAGTGATGGCCATTTCCGCCGGATCATCATGAATGATATTGCCGTATCCCTTGGAATGTTTCAGGATGCCGTCCCGCACCTCCACGGTCAGGTTAAGACCGAGCCCGTTGTTTTCCAGTTTTTCCACCACCCGCAGGCTCTGTTCGTTGTGGGAAAAACCGCACGGTGATATTTCCTTGAGAACCGTCTCGCCGCTGTGCCCGAAAGGGGTATGCCCCAGATCATGCCCTAACGCCACGGCTTCGGCCAGATCCTCGTTCAACTTCATGGCCCGGGCCAGAGTCCGGGAAATCTGCGCCACTTCCAGAGTGTGGGTCAGGCGGGTCCGGTACTGATCCCCCAGGGGCGAAAGAAACACCTGGGTTTTATGGTTAAGACGGCGGAAAGCATTGGAAAAAACAATGCGGTCCCGGTCCTGCTGAAAGGCGGTGCAGACCGGCTCCTCCGGTTCTTCCCGGTCGCGCTGCCGGATCCGGGAACTTAAGCACCCGTGGGGGGAAATAAAGAAGGGCTCTCTTTCTTCAATCTCTCGGCGGACTTTCAATCCCTGTTCCCTTTTATATATTGAAAAACATATTTCGATTTAAATAAAAAAAAGGATATATTCAAATAAAAAGATCATTTTGACAAGACGAATTTAGCTGGCTATGCCCTTTAGCTGATATCATTTATCAAGATATAATGGCGGCTTCTGATGATGACAGTTCATGAGCAATTGATGGCTATCGCCCTGGAACAGGCGAAAACAGCCCTGGACAACGGCGAATTTCCCGTCGGCTGCGTCATTGCCGACGGCAAGACCATTGTAGCTACCGGCGCCCGAACCGGGTCCCGTTCGGCCTTTCCGGATGAAACCGCCCACGCTGAAATGACCGCTTTACGGGCGCTGACCGCCTCCGGGTACCCGCTTGACCGCGGCCGCCTGACCCTCTATTCCACCCTGGAGCCGTGTCTGATGTGCTTTGGCGCCATCCTTATCCACGGCCTTCACACCATCGTCTATGCCTGTGAAGACGCCATGGGCGGCGGCACCGGCTGCGACCTGTCGGTGATGCCCGGTTTATACCGCAAACAGAATGTGACCATTATTCCCGGAGTGCTGCGGGAAAAAAGCCTGCTGCTGCTCAAAGCCTTTTTCGCCGATCCGGGCAACCCATACCTGCAATCGACGCCTCTGGCCGCGTATATTCTGGAACAGTAATCTTGTTTTATTCCAGCAACCCGGCCAGTTCAGCGGCAATGGTTTCATGAAACAGCATGCCCCGGGTGGAAAGCCGGCAGCGGCCCTGGGCCATCTCCAGCATTCCGGTTGACCGGTGTTCTGCCAGCACGGGGGCGAACAAAATTTGAAAGTCGGTTGAGAACTCCCGGTTAAAGGCGTCTATCTCAAGCCCTTCGGCCAGCCGCAGCCCCAGGTAGAGAGATTCCATCATCTTCTGACGGGCGGTCAGCAACTCGTCGGCCTGCCGCGGGGAGCGATCGGCGGACAGCCTTTCCACATAGTCGGACACGTCCCTGACGTTCCAGTACCGGACCGATCCGGTATAGGAATGGGCCGCCGGGCCCAGACCGGCGTAGGGAACCCGCTGCCAGTATTTGGTGTTATGGCGTGAACGGGTCTCCGGCCGGCAGGCGAAATTGGATATCTCATAATGAAGATAACCGTTTGCGGTCAGCACTTCGGCCGCGGCCAGAAACAGGTCGCTCTGACGGGCATCGGACAGGGGAACAAACGCCTTCCGGCGCAACGCCCCCTCCAGGGGTGTGCCGGTTTCCATGGTCAGCAGGTAGCAGGAAATATGCTCCGGCGCCAGGGCGATGGCCCGGCTTAAATCAGCCTCAAGGTCGGTCCGGGTCTGGCCGGGAAGGCCATAGATGATATCCAGACCGATATTGTCAAACCCGGCGGATCGGGCCGCGGCCACTGCTTCCAGACCCCGGCCCGCCGAATGGATTCTTCCCAGAAAAGCCAGGGCATTATCGTCAAAAGACTGAATGCCGATGCTGACGCGATTGACCCCGGCCTCCCGGACGGCCTTCAACCACTCCCGCCCGGCTGATTCCGGATTGACTTCGACTGTTATTTCACTATCAGTGTAAATATTTGATAATAAGTTTATTAAACTTATTATTTCAGTTATTTGATTTAAATTTAGAACAGACGGGGTACCGCCCCCGAAGTAAATAGTGTCAACGGCCATGGCCTTTTCCGACAAAACCATGGCCGCCTCTTTTTTCAGCGCTGTTACATAAGCGTCGATCAGCGATTGATCGGTGAGGGAATAAAAATCACAATAAGCGCATTTCTTCCGGCAGAAGGGAACATGGATGTAAATGCCGGCGGGTTGATGAATAAAGGATGAGGACATCAGCGGAGGTGGGGCTGGGCCAGGGTGAGGCCCATTTCAAAAGCCTTCCGGTTGACTCCCAGGAAATCGGACGGGATCCGGTCCGCCAGGGTTTTGAGCACCGACTCCCGGTTGACCGCACTGGTCAAGCCGACCACCGCGCCCAGCATGCAGATATTCATGACCAGGGGATTGCCGGCTTTTTCAGCGGCCGTATCGTAAAGGGGCAGCTCGATCTGACGGGCGTCGACCTTCTTGAACAGCTTGACGTTACGGGAGTCGGTCACCACCAGCCCGCCGGGCCGGATGGCCGTAGCGTATTTATTATAGGCCGCCTGGTTGAGGCAGACCAGCACATTGGCGTTGTTCACCCGGGGAAAATTGATGGGCGCGTCCGAGATGATCACTTCGGCCCGGGAAGCCCCGCCCCTGGCTTCAGGCCCGTAGGACTGGGCCTGAACCGCGTTGAGCCCTTCGTGAACCACCGCGGCTTCTCCCAGGATCACCGCCGCCGTGATGACCCCCTGACCGCCGGAGCCGGAAAAGATAAATCGGATTCTGGACATGATTTATTTTCCCTTCCTGGCTTTCTCGATTGTTTTTTCATATTCACTGCAATATTCAGGCCTCGCCTCTTCCACAAACACCCCGCGCAAAATCTTGCCGGCATCAGCTTCTTTTTCCCGGCCAGCGGGCACCGTGTTTTCCTTATAATAATTCATCATATCCGGTGCTTCGCCGGCCTTGTTCCGGCGACCGAAATAGGTCGGACACTGGGACAGGACCTCCACCACCGAAAACCCCTTATGCCGGATCGCCTTGATAAAAATGTCTTTCATTTCCTGGACGTGATAGGTGGTGGTTCGCGCCACAAAGGTGGCGCCGGCGGCTCTGGCCAGATCCGCCACGTTAAAATCATGATCTATAGTGCCGTATGGCGCGGTCGTGGCTTTGATGCCGGCGCCGGAAAGAGGGGAAAACTGCCCGCCGGTCATGCCGTAAATACGGTTGTTCATGACCACGGCGGTCATGTCGATATTGCGGCGGCAGGCGTGAATAAAATGATTGCCGCCGATGGCCAGGGCGTCGCCGTCGCCCATGGGCACGATGCAGGTCAGTTCCGGCCGGCTCATTTTCACGCCCGCGGCAAAGGCCAGGGCCCGGCCGTGAATGGTGTGCAGGGTGTGAAAATCGACATAGCCGGTGATCCGGGAGGAGCAGCCGATGCCCGACACCATGACGATATCGTTTTTATTCAAGGTCATCTCGTCGATGGCCCGAAGGAGGGCGTTTAAGACCGTGCCGTGGCCGCACCCCGGGCACCAGAGATGGGGGAAAAACCGCTCCCGGATATAGTCCCGTGCCGCCATGTCTATACCCCCCTTCCCTGAATCACCCGCAGCATGTTGCGGATATCGGTCGGCGTGATGAAAGCCCCGTCGATCCGGTTGACCAGGTAGACCCGCTCCGGATGGTCCACGGCCGCCCTCACCTCCCTGGCGATCTGCCCCATGTTCATCTCCACCACGGCGATGTAATCCGCGGCCGCGCACAGGCGCCGGACGACCTCCGTTGGGAACGGCCACAGGGTCTGCAACTCCAGCAGGCCGTAACGCTCCCCCCGGCGGCGGCGGTTTTCCACCAGGTGAAGGGCGGAGCGGGCCGAGGAACCGTAGGAAACCAGAACCAGATCGGCGTCGTCCAGGTAAAAGGTCTTGTAGTGGGCCATGGCGGCAACGTTGTTTTCGATTTTGTCGACCAGGTGGCGCATCAGGCTGTGCACCACGCCGGGGTCTTCCGAGGGAAAGCCCCACATGTCATGAAACAGCCCGGTCACATTGTGGCGGTGAACCCCGCCGAAATCGGACATGGGCAGGCGCCCGTCTTCCCGGGGCAGATAGGGATGGAAATCCACACCCTGTTTGACGGTGGTCCGCAGCCGGTCGGCTACGGCCAGCTCTCCCTTTTCCGGAATGATCACCTTTTCCCGGGTATGGCCGGTCACCTCGTCCAGCAGCAGGATAACGGGGGTGCGAAAGGTTTCGGCGAGGTTAAAGGCCTCCACCGTCATGGAAAACACGTCCTGGTTGCCGGAGGCGGTCAGGGCGACCATGGCATGATCGCCGTGGGTGCCCCAGCGGGCCTGGCACACGTCCCCCTGCATGGCATGGGTCGGCAGCCCGGTGGACGGCCCGCCCCGCTGGACATTGACGATGACACAGGGGATTTCCGCCATGACGGCATAACCCAGGGCTTCCTGCATGAGCGAAAATCCCGGGCCGCTGGTGGCGGTCATGGCCTTGCGGCCGGTCAGGGAGGCGCCGATGACGGCGCACAGGGAGGCGATTTCGTCCTCCATCTGCACGAACTTGCCGCTGATTTTCGGCAGGGCCGCGGCCAGATACTCGGCGATCTCCGTGGAGGGCGTGATCGGATACCCGGCGAAAAACGCCAGTCCGGCATACAGCGCCGCCTGGGCGCAGGCTTCATTGCCCTGAAGGAATTGAATGTTTCCGTTCATTTGCCGCCCTGTCCCTCCCGAACAAAAATGGCCATGTCCGGGCACCGGTACTCGCACATCCGGCAGCCGATGCATTGGTCCGGATGCTCGGCAACCGCCTTGCCGCCGGCGTCCAGGGCCAGCACGCCCTTGGGGCAGAAGCGCGCGCAGATGCCGCAGCCCTTGCACCAGTCCCGTTCGATAATATGTTCGTAACGTCGTTCCGTCATTGTCATCAGATGAATCGATTCATCGCCTCTTCTATCACTGATTCCACATTCTCCGGCGTTATCCCCATCTTGGCGCAAAGGGCCCGGGCCCGCTCCAGCCGCTCCGAATCATTCATGTCATCCAGGGTATGAAAAAACGACAGGCGCCGGCCGACCTGATACAGGGTCTGCTGCTCCGGCGACATGGCCAGAAACCGCCTGATCGGCGCCAGCATCTTTTCCTTGTCCTGGGGCAGAATCCCGTCCACCTCCTCAAACAGATTGAGCACGTGATCGCTTTTTACCGCGGAGCCGATGCCCTCCAGAGAGCCCAGAAAAGCCAGCAACTCCTCGGCCATCTGGATATCCGTGCATTTTGTAAAACGCCCGGCCTTGTATTCATCATGCAGGGCCAGGCCCGGCGGCACGGCCAGGGTCCGCAGGCGGATAAAATCCGGATTAATCTGGTTCAGCGCGTCGGCGGTTTCCCGGGCATGCTCGTCGGACAGTTCCCGGCCGCCCAGGCCCGGCATGACGTATTCGGACAGCTCAAACCCGGCGGCCTTGACCTTCCTGCCGGCGGCAATGTGTTCGGCCTTGGTCACCCCTTTTTTGACCATCTCCAGGACCCGGTCGGAGCCGGACTCAAGGCCGATGTGGATGCGGCTTAAACCGGCCCGCCGGATCCCCTCCAGTTTGTCCTGGGGGATTCGGCAGATGGTATGGGACCGGGCGTAAGAAGTGACCCGCTCGATACGGGGGAACCGCTTCATGAGATGCTCCAGGATATCGATCAGGTCTTCCGGCTTGATGATGAGGCTGTTGGCGTCCTGGAGAAAGACCGAACGCATGCCGGCGGAAACCCAGTTAACGGCCGCGTGCAGGGCCGGCTGTTCAATGGCCGGCAGCTCTTCGGCGATACGGTAGAAGTCCTCCCTGGAAATCATGCCCTGGTCGTCGGCAGCCGCCATGAGCCGTCCGATGCTGTGATAGACCGAGTCGATATCGGCCTTGACATGCTCGGGATCCCGCAGGGAAAAGCGGCTCCCCTTGTAAACCGGGCAGAAGGTGCAGCGGTTCCAGGGACAGTTTCTGGTCACCCGGATCAGCAGGCTGGCGGCTTCGCTGGGCGGTCGGATAGGCCCCTGTTCAAAGCCATGGTAGATCTCGTTCTTTTTTTTCCCCGGCATAATTGATTTTTCCAAAACAGTTGAGATGAGTACACGCTAGCGTTAATGCTGCAATATGTTCGGTCATTTACTCCGCATTGAGGTTCTTCAGAATTCTTTTGGCTAATGGTTCCTTTATCTCGGTGTGTCTGGGCACTGCTTCAATCGTACCGTTCTTTGGATTTATCCAAAGAGAATGAGAGGCACCTTCTCGTTTCATGTATCATCCCGCGATTCTTAACCTTCTTTCCAAGTCTCGTCGCTTCATCCGACCAGAACCTTTTCCTGAATGGCGTCATCGGGAAGCCCTCGGAGAATGTCAGCCTTTCGGTCTTCTACAATCAACTCTATAGCGTCACGAAGATTATTTTTTGCTTCCTCTATTGTTTCTCCCTGACCATTGGCGCCTGGAACTTCCGGACAAATCGCCCAGAAGCCGCCTTCAGGCGCCGGTTCAATTATTGCCGTAAACTCTGCTTTCATAATCATCCCCCATTCTTTTATGGCCGAACCGCGGAAGCCAGAGACAGCCAGAGCTTTCTCCGACTGTCTTTAAAGATGGTTATAAGTTTGGTTTGTCTCATATTATTCTACTCCCGCACTTTCGGCAGTTTCGATTCGGCCAACCCCTGTAAATAAATTTGCGGACGAAGTATGCCGAGGTTCCGCATTGGGGGCACCGAATAACCAGAAAATTTATCAACGAAATTATGATCATCCAGAAGAAGAGATATATGACTGCTTCATTACCTAATAAGTTTGACGCCCACATCAGCAGAAGAGCACTTCCTCCAATCATCCAGAATGCATTTAAAAGCCAGAATTTAGCGCGCACATTCATATGGAGTGCCTAACATATAATTATATTTTAACTATATCATACTGTTAATCAATATCAATAGCCGGTTATGCCACACGCTGCCTGTTGCCGAAGACTTTATGAGGTTTGAATCCCCCTATATATAATGATATAAGCGGCTATAAACAACTAAACGCCACAAACAAATAAACCGCCGTGCCTTTGGGGAGGATCCGCCATGATCGAGCTCAAACAGGAACACCGCATGATTGAACAGGCCATCCGCGACTATGCCGAAAAGGAGATCCTGCCGAAAATTCCGGAGTTTGAAAGCGGCCGGGAGCTGCCTTATGATTTAATGCGGCGGATGATGACCGACGTCATGGGCGCAAGCTGGATCAGGGATTCCCTGAACCGGCGGGCGGACAAGATGGAAAGCGGCCAGTGGGACGCCTCCCGGTCAAAGGGCGCCATGGACGTCATGGAAGGCATGGACCCGCTGCTGGTCTCGGTGGTGGTCAAGGAGATGTCCCGGGTCAGCCCGGGGTTCTGCATGTCCTGGGGCGCCGGCGTGGGCCTGTGCGGCGGCAACATCCTGGATAAAGGCACGCCGGCGCAGATCAGAAAGTACGCCGTGCCGGCCATCACATTTGAAAAAATCGGGGCCTGGGCCCTGACCGAGCCCGAGGCCGGTTCCGACGCCCTGGGCGCCATGAAGACCACCGCCCGAAAAGACGGGGATCATTACCGGATCAGCGGCAGCAAGACCTTTATCACCAACGCGCCGTACGCGGATATCTTTGTGGTCTATGCCAAGCTGGACCAGGGCCAGCCCGCCGCCGAGCAGATCCCCCACGCCTTTATCCTGGAGCGCGCCATGAAGGGCCTGTCCACCGGCAGCCCTTTAAAAAAGATGGGCATGAAGGACTCGCCCACCGGCGAGATTTTTCTGGATGATGTGGCCGTGCCCGCGGAAAACCTCCTGGGCGGGAAAGAGAAGCAGGGCGGCCGCCGGGAGGTCCGGGATTCCCTGGGCTCGGAACGGACCGGCATCTGCCCCATGTGCCTGGGCATTATCGAAAAATGCTACGAACAGTCGGTGAAATACGCTAAAAAACGCCGCCAGTTCGGCCGGCCCATCGGCGAATTCCAGGCCGTTCAGCTCCAGATCGCCAACATGTACATCCACCTGCAGAACTGCTGGTCCATCGTTCTCCGCCTGGCCGACATGGCCCGGGCCGGCAAGCCGGACATGGCCTATGTCTGCGCCACTAAAGCCTACGCCGCCCGGGCGGCCGTGGAGGTGGCCCTGGACGCCATCCAGATCCACGGCGGGTACGGGTACATGGAGGAATACCACATCGAAAAACTCATGCGGGACGCCAAACTGCTGGAAATCGGCGCCGGCACCACCCATATCAACCTGCTGACGGCCGCCCGGCTGGAGCTGGGAATCAAATGAAAAGCCGCCTATAAAATCCGGTGTTGCCTTCTGAAAAAACCTGTTATATGAAACCCCCATGTGAATTGTAAAAAAACCGTTACGTAATGATTAGCGACGGCCTTAAAAACCGATAATCGAAAAAAGGACGGCCCGGTCATGTTAAAAAAATTTTTGCCCAAGACAACGAGTTTCTTTGACTATTTTGAAGCGCATAACGCCCTGATCAGCGAGGCCTGCGAGTACCTGATCAAGCTGGCGGAGGGGAACGTCGATGTCGTGGCCATCTGCGCCAGGATCAAAGAGATCGAAACCCGTGCCGACCACATCACCCATGAATGCATGTCGGCCCTTCACCAGACCTTCATCACGCCCTTTGACCGCAATGAAATCCGCCGGCTGATCAGCCGGCTGGACGATATTCTCGACCTGATCGAGGAGGCCGCCACCTGCATCAAACTATATGAAATAAAAGAAATAAAACCGGAAATGCTGGCCTTTGCCATTATCCTGAGAAACGCCTCCCGAACCCTCGGCGATATCATGAAGCTGATGCGCAAGATCACCGATCCCCCGGCCATCAGCGAAAAATGCAAGTTTGTCTCCAAGATGGAGCAGGAAGGCGATTTCATACTTCATTCCGCCATGGCCAGGCTGTTTAAAGAGGAAAAGGACCCGTTCACGCTGATCAAGTGGAAAGAGGTCTTTGAACTGCTGGAAAAGGCCACGGACAAATGTCATGACGTGACCAAAACCATCGAAGGCATTGTGATCGAGGCTTCTTAATATGGACTGGGCTCTGATAGTCGTCATTTTCACCGTTGCGGTCGCCCTGATCTTCGACGTCATCAACGGGTTTCATGATTCGGCCAACTCCATCGCCACCGTGGTCTCCACCCGGGTGCTGAGTCCCGGAGTGGCCGTATGGTGGGCCGCATTCTTTAACTTTATCGCCATGTTTTTTTTCGCCCCCAAGGTTGCCAGCACGATTTCCAAAATCGTCCGTATCGATCCTACCGACCCGCATTTTGTCTATGTGGTTTTGACCGGTCTGATCGGCGCCATTGTCTGGGACCTGCTGACCTGGTGGTGGGGCCTGCCCACCAGTTCCTCCCATGCCCTGGTCGGCGGCTTTACCGGAGCCGGCATCGCCTATGCCGGATGGGACATCATCCGCTGGGACAAGATCTGGATTACCGTCAAGTTTATTCCCCTGGCCCCTCTGCTGGGCCTGGTCATCGGCATGTTCATCATGTTCACCGTTATCTGGGTCTTCCGCAAATGGCGGCCCTATTCGCTGGACAAACTGTTCCGCAAAGGCCAGCTGGTTTCCGCGGCCCTTTATTCCCTGGGCCATGGCGGCAACGACGCCCAGAAAACCATGGGCATCATCATGGCCCTGCTGTTTGCCGCCGGCATGATGCCGGCCGACACCCAGCTCTCCCTGCTGGACATGAAAACCGCCTGGATTATCCTGTCCTGCCACCTGGCCATGGCCGTGGGAACGGCTTTCGGCGGCTGGCGCATCGTCAAAACCATGGGCATGAGAATCACCACCCTCAAGCCCATCGGCGGATTCTGCGCCGAGACCTCCGGCGCCATTACCCTGTTTCTGGCCACCCACATGGGCGTGCCGGTTTCCACCACCCACACCATCACCGGTTCCATCATCGGCGTGGGTGCCGTCAACAAACTGTCGGGGATCAAGTGGGGCGTGGCCCAGCGGATCGTCTGGGCCTGGGTAGTCACCATCCCGTTTTCAGCCCTGGTGGCGGCCGGCTGTTTTATGATCGGGAAAAGCCTGCACGGCCTGCTTTAGCCCGGGATAGCCGGCTCCAGGTCTCTCTTCTCACCGTGTGGTCAACCCACCACCTGAACCCAAAAATAAAAGGGGATGCGGCTTTATCCTGAATCGCCGCAACCCCTTTTCATTTGTTCTGGTGCCGGAGGTCGGAATCGAACCGACAC
The DNA here is from genome assembly GCA_040753795.1 of Thermodesulfobacteriota bacterium. NCBI lineage: Bacteria > Pseudomonadati > Thermodesulfobacteriota > Thermodesulfobacteriota bacterium. The sequence continues at coordinate 150,537 of JBFMDX010000002.1, read as the reverse complement.
GATGTTGCCATCGGAGGATTTTGAGTCCTCTGCGTCTACCAGTTTCACCACTCCGGCAGTATCAGCCTGCACTTATAAAAAATTCCGGCATTCTTGTCAACAAACCGCCGCAAAAAAATCTGTCAGGATCTATACAAATTCAGCGCCGCAAAGATCTCTCCGGCCGGGACCGCCCCCTCCCGCAAAACAATCGGTGGATTAACGGAAACATCCACCACCGTCGAACCTTTTCCTCCCTTGAGTTTTCCGGCATCCAGGATCAGCTCCGGGGGCTCCGCCAGAATTTCGCTCAACTCCGAAGCCACGTCGACTCCGGGATGTCCGGACAGGTTTGCGCTGGTTCCGGTGATCGGGTTGTCCAGGCCGTTGACCAGGGCACGGGCCACCGGCTGGGCCGGCACGCGGACGCCGATCCTGCCGGTTCCGGATGTCAGGTAGCCGGAAACTTCTTTCGCGGCGGAAAAAACCAGGGTAACGTTTCCCGGCCAGAAGGCGTCCATCAGTCGAATGGCCGACGGCGGGATATCCGCCGCCAGTGTTGACAGTGCTTCGCGATCCCTGATCAACAACAGAATGGGTTTATCGGCCGGACGTTTCTTCATCCGGAAGACTCTGTCCACGGCCAGCCGGTTGAAAGCATCGGCCGCGAGGCCGTAAAGAGATGACGCGGGAAAGGCCACCACGCCACCGGCTCGAATGACCCGGCAGGCGGCCTCGATTAAATCCGGGTCCGGATGCAGGGCATCCGTTTTCCGGATTTCAGGTGCGTTTTTCATTGAGCGCCTTTTCTTTCCGCTCCACCTCGTCGGCCATTTCTTTTTTATAATCGCTCAATTTTTCGGCCAGCTGTTCATCGGCAACGGCCAGAATTTGAACCGCCAGCAACCCGGCGTTTTTCGCGCCCGGTTTGCCAATGGCCACCGTCGCCACGGGCACGCCGGGCGGCATCTGCGCCATGGACAGCAGGGCGTCCAGCCCGTTAACGGGCGATGCGTTGATGGGAACGCCGATGACCGGCAGGGTCGTATGGGCCGCCAGGGACCCGGGCAGGGCGGCCGCCATACCGGCTCCGGCGATGATCACCCGTATGCCCCGTCTCCGCGCCGATTCGGCCAGGATGGCCGCTTTTTCCGGAGTCCGGTGAGCGGAGGCGATCTTGATCTCATAGGCGACATCAAACCGCTTGAGCACCCCGGCCACCTCCTCCATGACCGGCAGGTCGCTGTCGCTTCCCATGACAATCGAAACCAGCGGCCTGACACCTTCCCGCTTTAATGCCCGGCCGCCGATATCCGTACGGTGATAGGAGTCCTTCCAGGAAATTCTGGATACCGCCCCATAGGCCCTCGTGATCGCCTGTTCCACCGTGCTGCCCAGGGCGGTAACCCCCAGGACCCGTCCTCCGTCGGTGACGATCTGTTTTCCTTTGGCGCGGGTGCCGGCATGAAAAACCACGACATCTTTCATTCGGCTGACGCTTCCCAGCCCGGAGATGGGCAAACCCTTGTCGTAGCGCCCGGGATAGCCGCCAGCCGTCATAACCACGCAAACAGCGGCGCGTTCGTCGATATCAAGGGAACATTCATGAAGGGTGCCGTTGCACACCGCCTCCATGACCGGCACCATATCGCTTTTCATCCGCATCATCAGGGGCTGGGTTTCAGGATCGCCGAACCGGGCATTGAATTCCAGAACGTTAATCCTGCCTCCGGCCACCATCAGTCCGGCATATAGAACCCCCTTGTAGGGGATGCCTTCGGCGGCCATAGCGCGCACCGTGGGCCGCATGACCGTCTCCATGATTTTCCGGTGAAGATACTTATCCACGACGGGCGCCGGAGAATAGGCGCCCATGCCGCCGGTATTCGGCCCCTGATCCCCGTCAAAAATCGTCTTGTGGTCCTGTGAGCAGGGCAGCGGGAGAACGGTGTAACCGTCGGTAAAGGCCAGGAAGGAAACCTCTTCCCCGCTCAAACGTTCCTCAATAACCACCCGGCTGCCGGCCTCACCGAATACTTTGTCCTTCATGATCTGCTTTAAGGCATCAACGGCCTCTTTTTCCGAGCCGCAGACAAACACGCCCTTGCCGGCGGCCAGGCCGTCGGCCTTGACCACCACCCGGGGGCCCTTTTCGCTTATATAGGCGCAGGCCTCCTCAAACACGTCAAAGGAGCGGCCCCGGGCCGTGGGGATGCCGTATTTTTTCATGATGTTCTTGGCAAAGGCCTTGCTGGTTTCCAGCTGGGCCGCGCGGGAAGTGGCGCCGAATATACGCAACCCTTTTTTTTCAAAGCGGTCGACAATGCCTTTTTCCAGCGGCGCTTCCGGCCCCACCACCGTCAGGTCCACGGCCTTTTCAACGGCAAAAGCAAACAGCCGGTCAACATCATCCGCGGCAATGGGAACATTTGTCGCCAGCCTGGCAATTCCCGCGTTACCGGGGGCGCAGTAAATTTTTTTGACCCGGGGGCTCTGGGCGATCTTCCATACCAGGGCGTGCTCCCTGCCGCCACCGCCGATGACCAGTATTTTCATGGATCCTCCTTTAGCGTCCCCTTCTTTACACGAAGCGGGTTCAGCCTCTTTTCTCCAGACTCAAAGAGATTAACCGGTCCAGCAAACCGGAAAACGGCATCCCGGCCGCCCTGGCCGCCAGGGGCAGAAGACTGGTGGGAACCATGCCCGGGATGGTGTTGGTTTCCAGCACAAACACCTCGTCCCCCCTGGCGATCATGTCGGTGCGGCTGTAGCCTTTGCAGAACAGGGCCGTGTGGGCCCGGCGCCCGAACTCTTGAGCCTTTCGGGCCAGCGCTTCGTTAATTTCAGCCGGGCAAATTTCCCGGGTGGCGCCGGCTTTATACTTGGCCTCGTAATCAAAAAATTCATATTCTTCCCCGGGAATGATCTCCACCACCGGCAGCGCTTCCGGGATATCGTTGCCGATAATCCCCACGGTCAGTTCCCGGCCGTCTACAAAAGACTCCAGCAGCACCTCATCATCATCCGCCCAGGCCTTCTCCAGCGCCGCCGGCAACTCCGCTTCTTCCGATATGATGGACATCCCGATACTTGAGCCGCCGCTGACCGGCTTGACCACCAGGGGCCTGTCCGGGAAAAAAAGATGGGTCCTTAACAGTCCCGCGTCCGGCTGCTGCCTCTTGCGGACCGCAAGATAAGGGGATACCGGCAGGCCGGCCTGCTCATAAATCCGTTTTGAAGCCAGCTTATTGGTCGCCAGGGCGCTGCCCAGAACGCCCGAACACTGGTAGGGGATCCCCAACAGATCCAGCAGCCCCTGAACCGTTCCATCCTCTCCGTTCCGGCCGTGAAGATTGATGAAAGCGGTATCAATTCGCCCGGCGTCCTGGACCAGGCGGCCGATATCATCCCTGGGGTCGTAACGTAAAATCGTATATCGACTTTTATCCAGGGCGGCAAAGATCTGATCCCCCCCCTTTAAAGATATTTCTCTTTCCGAAGAGGCACCGCCGGCAATCAGGGCGACAACAATTGTGGACATGATTAACCCGCTGTCAGATTGTTGAAAAGCTTATCTGGCGTCTCCCGAGATTCTATCACAGAGTTTGCCGTAATATTTCTGCGGCACTTCCAGGGCAATTCTGGTGGGGCGAGCCATATTCAACCGGGTGATAAGAAAATTCAGTTTTTTTGTCAGTCGATATTGCTTCTGGACGTCCTTTTCTCCAGCCAGAAGGTCTTCGGTGCGTTGAATTTCTCTGCGCAACTCGATTTCCGGCGGCAGGCAGTCAGCGTTTCTCAATATTTTATAGGCCAGACGAAGGTCTTCCGGGATATGGCTGTCATCGGGAAGGTCCAGGGGTTTGCCGGCGCCGGGAAGATTGTCAAAGGCGCCTTCTTTTCTCGCCTGTTCGATCCGTTGTTCCACAATCCTGGAAAAGCCGGCCAGCATATTTCCTGCCTTCCGTCTAAAAACAACAGGCCCTTCGGAAAAATCCAAAAGAGCCTTGACTGTATCCAGAAAGCTGGTGGCGATGCAGGGACTTGAACCCCGGACACTGCGGATATGAGCCGCATGCTCTAACCAGCTGAGCTACATCGCCATCTATGCTGTCTGTCGATTACTGCCGGAATGATCCGGGAAAACAGAGCCACCGTCGATAAACGAAAAAACCCAATACCAGCTTATATGGCGTTAGTCAAGGATATATCAAACAGGCGCTTCATATTTCCAGACGGGCATCGCCGACCCGGCCCCTTCTGTCATCCGGCCGGAACGCCGAAGATCCGGGCTACTTCACCGGCGCGGATTCAGACACCTTGACTTCATATTCCTCAAGATTACCGGGCATTTGGTTGATAACGATCATGAAAGGAATGGTCATCCCCGGTTTAACGTCGGCATTCCTGTTGTTATCTCCGGCCTGAACCGCCAGACGGTTATTGATAGCCGCCAGTTCAGCCGTCGCCAGTTCTTCATTGGTCAGAATATTACCGCAGTAAGCAGACGAAGTCATCTCCAACTTGCGTCCGGCCGAGTACAGGTTCGCCACGACCCTGATGAACCGTTTGGACTCCGCGGATTCATTCTTGACGCTGCCCTTTATGATAAACAGCTTACCGCTTTTAGCGTTATCAACAAAATCGGTCATGGTATTATCCATAACAACGGGGGTGCCGCTACCGGCAGGAGCCTTCTGGCCCATTCCGATCAGCGGAAGAATCTGGTCTTTAAAGACAAAACCGACGCCCAGGCCGATCAGCACCAGCAGGATCACCAGCGCCAGTATGATCACCTTCTTGAGCGATTTCTTTTCTCCCGGCTCTTTCTCCGCTTTTACCTTTTTCTCTTTGACTTTCTTGGCCGCTTTCGCCTTTTTCCCCTTGGCAGCGGATTCTTCCGCTTCTTCGGCTTTTCCCGCTTCCTCTTTTTCCTTGTCTTCTTCCCCTTCCAGGTCAAGCTCTATCGTTTCCTCATCATCACCGGAGGAAAGCATTTCCTCTATATCAGAGAAGTCATCCCCGTCCCCTTCACTCAGAGATTCTTCCTCCTCGTCTTCCTCCTCGTCATCATCCGCGAGCGCAAGCTCAACATCTTCAGCCTCTTCCCTGTCGCTTTCCTCTTCCGGTTCCAGAAGCTCCATTTCTATGGTCTGTTCCAGATCCGCCAGATCGATCTCCTGCTGTTCAACTCCCCCACCAGAGTCATCGTCTTCATCCAGCGAAAGCCCCAGGTCATGGGACGAAACCTCGACCGTATCAGCTACGGAAACGTCCTCGGATTCGAGCAGGTCGTCCACCTCGGAAAAGTCAATTTCCTCGTCACCCGAAGATTTTTTAGGCGCCCCGGCTGCCTTGCCTTTTTCCTTCTTCGGCTTTTCCTCAAGATCAAGCTCGAGGTCCTCGCCTGAATCCTCCTCGTCCAGATCCAGTTCCAGATCCATATCATCAGACGCCTCGGATTCCGCTTTCTTCGGCTTCTCCTCCAAGTCCAGATCCAAATCGCCGCCAGCTTCGTCCTCGTCCAATTCCAGTTCCAGATCCATATCATCAGACGCCTTGGATTCCGCCTTCTTCGGCTTCTCCTCCAAGTCCAGATCCAAATCGCCGCCAGCTTCGTCCTCGTCCAATTCCAGCTCCAGATCCATAGCATCAGACGCCTTGGATTCCGCCTTCTTCGGCTTTTCCTCAAGGTCCAGGTCCATCTCGTCGGCAAAAACCGCCGTATCATCAACCGACTCCGGCTCAAAGGAAGGGGCGGGAGCGACTTTTTTGGGCTTTGCCGGCGCCGCCGGTTTGGCTGTTTCTGCTTCCGGTTTTACTGCCCCGGGTGTTGCTGAAGAGGAATAAGCGAGAAAAATATGCTGGCATTTTGAACAGCGGACTTTGGAGCCATCCGGTTTCAAAAGGGAACTTTTCATTTTAAAACCGGCACCGCATTTCTCACAGGTGATCAGTTCAATATCTGACGGACCCTTTGATGGTGAAGTCCCGCCGGGAGGATAAGCACGAAAGATATGCCGGCATTTCGAACACTGCATCTTGGTACCGCCGGGTTTTATCAACTTTTCATCCAGCTTAAAGCTTCCCCCGCATTTTTCACAGGTAATGATCATCACATTCCCTCTTCAGTAATTATTGAAGGCAACAAACCCCTTATGCTCCCCCGCAGGCTTTAACCCGATTCAACACTACCAATAATAAAACAAACGGGACACAACCGCTCCCATCTTTCTATTTTTTATCTTTATATTATAACCCGCATATATTCTTATATCAAAATTGTTTTTTTCTGTGAACCGAATATTTACAAGTGACGATCAGCCGCTCAACATTCATGCGGTCCTTTCCACACCGGATCCGTTCCCGCGTCTGGTGTCCCCTTGCGGCATCTTCTTTTTTTATCGCACACAACACATTGATTTGTCAATATGGATGAGCCCTACAAGCCGGTTCCGGCCAGTTCCCTGACCAGTTCTTTCTGCCTTTTGGTCAGTTTGGACGGCAAGTCAACCAGTATCTCCACGAACAGATGCCCGCGACCGCTTCCCTTCATATGAGGAATCCCCTGCCCCGTCAGCCGCAACTTGCTCTTATGTTTAGTGCCGGGAGGGACCTTTAGGGTGAGATCGCCCTCGGTGACGGCCGGGATGGTGAGGGTTGTGCCGAGCAACGCCTCGGTCAGCCGGATCTCCTTCTTCATATAAAGATCATAGCCATCGATCACAAAATCCGAATCGCCCACTACCCGGGCCTGAATGTATAAATCGCCGGACGGTCCGCCATAACTGCCGGGCGACCCTTTGCCGGCCAGGCGTATTTTTTTCCCGGTGGTCATGCCTTTGGGAATTTTGACATTGATTCTTTCTGTCTGGCTACCCTGCCCCAGAGACACTGATTTGGTTGTACCGGAAACGACCTCCCTGAGCGTCAACGGTATTTCATAAACCAGGTCTTCTCCCTTCAACTGCGGTTGCTGCCTGGCACCGCCGAAGGGGGAACCTCCGCCGTCAAACGAAAACCGGGCACGGCCGCCACGCCCCCCGCCGCCAAAAAACCCACCGCCCCCGCCGAAACCGAATTCCTTGAATATGTCACCAAAATCAAACCCCCTGAAAATATCCTCCTGGGAATAGCGCTGATGGAATCCTTGTTCACCAAAGGCGTCATACTGTTTCCGTTTTTCCTTGTCTTTTAAAACCGCGTAAGCCTCGCTTATCTTTTTAAACTTTTCCTCGGCCTGGGCCTTGTCGTTCCCCTGATAGTGGTCAGGATGGTATTTCATGGCCAGCTTCCGATAGGCCTTTTTTATATCTTCATCCGAGGCTTTTTTGTCTACCCCGAGTATCTGGTAATAATCGTTTTCCGCCATTCTTCATCCCTTTTACCGTTAATTTGAAATCCGCCTGAATTTCAGGCAAACCCCCTCTACTTTCAAAATGTTATCGTTTTCTCCAATAAAATAGTTTGGAACCCGCCGGCTGTCAAGTCAACAATAAAGAAAGAATGCTTCGCTGCCACCTCCATAAAATAAAAAAACCGCCGGCGACCTTTTCAGGCCGTCGGCGGTTTTTATAAACATATCGGGCTGGGGTTAACCCTCTTTGATCTTTTCGGTCAGAGCGGGCATGACCTCCAGGATGTTGGCCACGACACCGATGTCGGCCACCTGAAAAATCGGCGCCTTGGAATTTTTGTTGACGGCGATGATATAGCCGCCCTTGATACCGCCCAGGTGCTGGAAGGAACCGCTGATGCCCATGGCCATGTAAATGTTCGGCTTGACGGTCTGGCCGGAAGTACCCACCTGCCGGGCCTTTTCCAGCCACTTGGCGTCAACAATCGGCCTGGAGCAGGAAACGACCGCGCCCATGGCCTCGGCCAGTTCCTGAGCGATAGGGATGTTTTCCTGATCTTCAATGCCGCGGCCGATGGACACCAGAACATCGGCTTTGGTGATGTCGACTTCACCGGCCTCGGCCTGAACGACTTCAAGGAACTTACGCTTGGCCGCCACGGTTCCGGCATCGCCGGTCTTGTCCACCACGCTGCCGCCGGCGCTCTTGCTCTCATCCGCTTCAAAGGCCCCGGGCCGAAGGGTGATGACGGCGCCGGAGGCGATATCGCAGCTGACATGGGTGCTGATCTGACCGCCGAATTCCTGGCGAACGGCTTTCAGGGTCGACCCTTCCACGGCGTCAATGCCGACGACGTCGGCCACATACGGCACGCCCTTCTTGATGGACAGGCCGGGGCCAAGATCCATGGCAAAGGTGTCATGGGCCAGCAGAACAATGGCATCCTTGGGCAGGGCGTTGACCAGCAGGCCCCGGATAATTTCGGCGTTGGGGTAGGCTACCTCCGCCTTGTCGATCTTCCAGACTTCCTTGAAGGAAGCGGCCGCTTCCTGACAGACCGCGTCCACGCCCGAGCCCACGACAACGGCCTTGATATCGGCGCCGGCATTGATTTTTTTAGCCGCGGCGGCCAGTTCCAGAGCGGTATCATCCGCTTTACCATTCTTATGGGTGATATATGCAAAGATCTGAGCCATTACTTGATCCCTCCTTTGGCTTTTAAGATTTCAACCAGTTTGGCCACGATCTCATCCAGGCTGCCGGTAATCATTTCCGCGCCCTCGCCCATGGCCGGTACGAAATAATCGGTCCGTTTGACCACCGCCCCGATGGAACCGGCGTCAACACCGAGATCCGAAGCGCCGTAAGCGGGAATCTCCACCGAAGCGACCTTGCGGATACCACGAATACCCACATAGCGGGGTTCGTTAATACCGGTCTGAATGGACAGAACGCAGGGCAGCTCGATTTCATTCATCTCCTGGTTGCCGCCTTCAATTTCACGTCCGACCTTCAACTTATTGTCCTGGACTTCGATCTTGTTCACCAGCGAGGCGTAGGGCAGGTCCAACATGGCCGCCAGCATGCCGCCGACCTGGGCGGCACCGTCATCCGCCTGGGCGCCGGTCAGAATCAGATCATATTTACCCTTCTTCACCAGGCCGGCCAGAATGGTCGCGATCCCTTTTCCATCGCAGCTTTCAAAGGCGGCATCCTTGAGCAGAATGCCCTTTTCAGCGCCCATGGCCATTTCCCGGCGAAGAACCTCTTCGGCCTCTTCATTGCCGACGGTGACCACGGTCACGCAGCCGCCGACGCGGTCAATGATCTGAATGGCCTCTTCCACCGCGTAGTTGTCCCATTCGTTGACCGAATAGACAAGATCATCGCGCTCGATGTCGTTTCCAGCGCTGTTTAACCGGATTTCGTTCTCCTCGGTATCCGGCACTCTCTTCACGCATACTAAAATTTCCATTTTTGTCCTCCCGACTGTTATTTCCGATTACCATACATACATTAACCCAACGGTTTTCTCTGCTTCCCGGGCCCGGCTTCGTCCCGGGAAACGCTATCTTTCCAAATGGCGCGCGATCAGTTCGGAGAAATCAATGGCCTGCATCGTGTCGTCCATCTTGGCGACCTTGATGGCGTCCTCGATGTTCACCAGGCAGAAGGGGCAGGCGGTGACAATCACGTTCGCGCCCGCTTCGGCCGCCATCTTTACCCGGACCACGCCCATGCGCTCTTCTTCTTCCGGCTCATAAAACAGCATCAGCCCGCCGCCGCTGCAGCACAGTGACCGGTCCCTGAACTTGGCCATTTCCACCCGGCGCAGCCCGGGAATGGCGTCCATGGCATACCGGGGGTCGTCATACACGCTGTTGTGACGCCCCAGATAGCAGGGATCATGATAAGTATAAACCCGGCTGGGGTCTTCAACGGATTTAAGACGAATCTCGCCGGATTTTATTTTTCTGGCAACGTACTGGGACAGATGCTCGATCGACGGAAGCCTGTCGTCATGATAATCATTTTTAATGGCATTGAAGGCGTGGGGGTCGGCGGTAACGATATGCTTGACGCCGGATTCCATAATCATGTCAATGTTGTGGGAGCGAAGACTCTGGAACAGCATCTCTTCACCGAACCGTCTGACTTCGTTGCCGCTGTCTTTTTCGTCCTTTCCGAGGATACAGAAATCTGTCCCTCCGGCGGCCAGGATCCGGGCGGTGGCCCGGGCCAGTTCCTGCATGCGGTCGTCATAGGAAGAAATGCTGTCGACAAAATAAAGGGTATCAGCCGTGTCTCCCTCTTCCAGCAGTTTCACCTGACAATCAGCGGCAAAATCCTCAACCTTGGCCCAGTCCGCTCTCTTTTTCTCCATCTTGCCCCAGGCGTTGCCCCTCTTCTCCAGGGCGCTCAAGGGTTTCTGAAGGGACTGGGGAACCATGCCTTCATCGACCATGCCCCGCCGCAGATCAACGATCTTGTCGATATATTCAATCCCCAGCGGGCATTCCTGTTCACAGGCGCCGCAGGTGGTGCAGGACCAGATTTCATCCTCTTCGAAAACATCCCCGATCAGCGGCTTGCTTTCCAGAAAATCGCCCCGCAGGGGATAGTTCTCAAAAATCTTGGTGCGGGCCTTGATACTGATAAACCGGGGAGACAGGGGACGGCCCACCAGGTTGGCCGGGCACTGGTCCGAACAGCGGCCGCAATCCGCGCAGGAATAGAAATCAAGGATATGCTTCCAGGTGAAATCCTCCATCTTCTTGACGCCGAGGGATTCCAGATCATCCAGCTTGTCGTCCGGAACATCGTAACGCACCGGTTTGATATTGCCCCGGTCGACACGCATGAAAAGAACGTTGAAGAAAGAGGTAAGAACGTGAAAGTGCTTGCCTTGAGGCAGAAAGCAGAGGAAGAAGAAAAAGACCAGATCATGGACATAGTAAGAAATGATATGAATGGCCTGAAGCATTTTGGGAGAGGCGAAGGAGAGGATCAGGCGCTGGAACCAGACCAGAGAAAAGATGGCATAGGCCTTGTGGCCGGTGGCCGCCAATTCGCTGGCTTCGTACAGACTTTCAGCGATCATCAGGGTGGAGATCAGGCCCAGCACGAAAACGGCTTCCCCCGTATGATCATATTTTTCAGGGACGTTGAAACGCTTTTCCGATTTACGCACTCTTCGAATGGCGGCGAAAATACAGGCGATCAGCACCATGGTGGCGGCGTAATCCTTGAAAAAACCGTAAATCGATCCCAGCACACCGCCGAGCCCGGGCATGGAAAAATCACTGGAAATACCGACCACGACCAGTTCCGTGGAGCGGATAGACAGCACCAGAAAACCGAGAAAGATCATGATGTGCAGAACACCGGCCATCATGTAACGGGGTTGCCGCCACTGCAGCAGCCAGATCTGAATAAACTGGATCAGGCGCTCCGGAATGCGGTCAAACCGGTTGTCAGGCGCGGCCTTGACAATCGGCGCCAGCCGCTTGGCAATAATATAGGCAAAACACCCCACCCCCACGACGGGGATCAGAAACGAAAAAATCACCGTGGGGATGCCTAAAAACGAAAAATCAGCAGGACCAACGATTAAGTTTTCCATCACGACCTCTTCTTTTCTCTTATTTTAAAATGTTAAAAACCAGTTACATTATTCATGATTCATGAACGACCACCAAACCTGAAGCCTGAAGAAAATTCATTTTCTATATTATCGGACGGAAGCCGTCAAGAAAAAAAGCAACTCAATAAAGCGGTTAGCAGAAAGGTTACGGAACATTGTTCAGCCGTACAAAACACCCGGCCGTCGGTCCGCGGTTATCCGGCGGGCAACGCTTTTCGTGCTTGAACAAATATTCATGTGTGTTATTTTACGCAAAGTCGGCTGCCCGGTCGGCAGCGGTAATTTCACCGGCGGGGGTATCTTAATGAGTGACCAGTATTACATTGTATACAATCCCATTGCTTATGATCTGATGGGCATGCTGTCCAACCCGTCCGCCACGATGATGGACGTTCTTTCCTATCTGACCCGTCAGGATTACCGCGCCTTGAATGAAACCAGCTACACCCGTTTTCTGCAATTTGACGCCAGCAGAGAGCGAACCGGCATCAATGCCTTCTACGGCATCGATAATTACGCCACATACTATATTGCCAACCAGGTGGCCCGGGTCAATCCTTCCGCCAGAATTTATATTGCCGACGGCAAACGGGAAAAAATTGATACCATCATCAACCGGGAAACCGGCAGACCCGCGGCCGTTTTCATGACCTGCATCAGCGCCAACTTCCCGACCGCGGCCCTGTCCGCCATGGCTCTTAACTACGGAAGGGTCCCGGTTATTTTCGGCGGCATCCATGTCTCGTCTTCGGCCGATGATGTCGATACGCTGATCCGCCGGAATGTCCCTCACCCGGAACTGGTATCCCTGGTCAAAGGGCCGGGGGACTCCAGGGTCATCGCCGAAATCCTGAACGACTTGAACGCCATGGCCCTGAAGCCTGAATACACCGGGTCCATCACCCTGGAAGACGGCGTCTGGGGGAAAAAAAATATCGCCGTGCTGCCCGGCATCGAACCGCCCTACCTGAAAAAGCTCCCCCTGATCGGCAATTACCTGAGCCGCATCACCCGTGGCAACGTGGCCGCGCCATACCTTGGCTGTCCCTATTCATGCAATTTCTGCTCAATCTCCTCTCTGCCCATGGCCCAGCGCAAATTCATGGCCCGGACGCCAAAGGACTTTGTGGATGAAATCGAAAGCCGCCAGCAGGGGGGCGCCAGTTTTAAAAACCGGTTTTATGTGTTTCTGCCGGATAACCTGCTGTTGAGCAGAAAGAAGCTGGAATCATTTCTGGATGAGATGATCGCCCGCCGGATAAAAATCAATTACATCTCCCAGATTTCCATCGAAATAGCGGATTGTCCGGAGCTCATGGAAAAGCTGCGGCAGTCCGGCGCCTCGCATTTCTTTATCGGGTTTGAATCCCTGAGCCTGGACAACCTCAAATCCATCAATAAACCGGCGGTAAAAGAAATTGAGAAAAGCGGTCTGTCCGTGGCCGATTACTATGCCCGGCAGATCAAAAAAATTCAGAATCACGGCATTTCCATCCATGGTGCCTTTATCACCGGCATGCCCTACGACTATTTCAAAGGCCTGGACGATCATTCCGGCATTGCCGTGGCCGACTTCTGCCTGGCCAACAACATTACCATTCAAGCCACGGTTTTAAATGATCTGCCGGGATCGAAAAACTTCAGGGAAAGCCAGGAAAGCGGCGCCTACCGGTACGGCCGGCAGGGCAGCGTCCCTTACTTCTGCGCGCTGTCCACCTCCGACCTGATGGAATCCAACCGGCCCATGCCGGACTCCCTTTACAACAGCCCCCTGGTCAGCTTTTACATGACCTATGATATAGTGCAGCGAGTCTGCGCCCGGAAAAACGCGCTGAAAATATCTCTCCATTCCGCCGCGAAAGCCTGGCAGCACCCCACTGCCAAGGGCCGCCGCAGCCTGGTGGAACGATACTACGACGTGATGGGAGCGGTGGGTTCCCAACTGGGCGTCAGCTCCCACAAGGAGCACATTGAAGCCATCGCCTACTCCAACCGGAAAACCGGTTATACCGGTTGTTTTGAAAGGCTTTTCAACGCGGAAACCCGTCCGGAAGTGAGAAACCTATTCCGGGAGTATGTCAAACCGTTTATTCGCTGACCCTTTCCAGCGTAACGGCCGCCTGCCGGCCGGTGATTTCAGCGCGCATAAACCCTCCCCGGCCTATCGGACCGGGATTCACGATCACGGTCCGGCCGATCCGGTCCATTCCCGCTGCTTCGTGAATATGCCCGGTGAGGCATAGCAATGGCTGGTACCTTTCAATAAATTGCCTGACGGCGCGGCTGCCCACATGAGTGCCGTCGCTCAAACGGTCACAGGCGGTATGCAGCGGCGGCTGATGGGAAATCAGCACCAGCGGCAATTCGCTATTGAGGTCCGTGGCGGCGGCATCCAGGAACCCCGCCAGTTCATCTTCCGTGTACTCTCCGGGCGTATGAAACGGCGTCGTCAACGACCCGCCCAGCCCGACAAACGCCACGCCGTCAGCCAGGACGCGAACGCCATGGCAACTTACTTTTTCCCGGGTCAGCACCTTTTCCACCCCGGCGTAATCACAATTGCCGCAGACAGCCAGAACGACCGAAGCGTATTTCCGGATTTTAAAAAGCACCTGTCCGGCCGCATCCTCCCGGCCGAAGTGAGTAATATCCCCGGCCAGCAACACCATATCGGCCTTTCGCAATACAGCCGCCATCCCGTCGACAGCCGCCAGTTGCCCGTGAATATCCGTCAAACCGATAATAATCATCCTTAAATTCTCCCCTGCCGGTCGTTCCCGGTTTCCGATCATGGCGCAACCGGCTTGGAAAATCATCCTTAATTTTTATAACCTCATTTTTTTGTTGCCTTTATCCGTTTTTCTGGTATTAAATTTTTGGGGGTTTGTTTCCACTAATGCATAACGCCATTCGGGTAGGCTCTTGAATATGAATGGGTATTATATCATATACAATCCAATTACCTATGATTTTATGGGCCTTCTTGATAACCCCGCGGCCACCATTGTCGACGCCCTGACCTATCTCACCGGCCGGGACGCCGGTCGGTTAAACAAAGACAATTATTTGGATTTCCTTGACTTTGATCAGGCCAAAGTTCGTCATGGATTAAACGAATTTTTCGGTTTTGAAAATTATGCCACTTACTACATCGCCAACCAGGTGGCCAGAATCGAAAAAGACGTTTTTATTCACATCGCTGACGGCCGCCGGAGAAAAATCGCCGACATCATAAAAAAAGAGGGCCGCAAACCTCTGGCCGTGCTGATCACCTCCATCAGCGCCAACTTTCCGGTGGCGGCCATGGTTACCCTGGCCCTGAACCAGGCGAAAATCCCGGTTATCATCGGCGGGATTCATGTTTCTTCCGTTCCGGAAGACATTGATATTCTACTCAAGCCGCATCTTCCCCATCCGGAACTGGTGGCGCGTGTCCTCGGACCGGGTGATTCGATCGTTATCAGCGAGATCATATCCGATCTGAAAAGCAACACCTTGAAACCCGAATATGTCGGCCAAATCACCCTTGAAGACGGCGTCTGGGGAAGCGAAAACATCCGCCTCCTGCCGGAAATGAAAGCGCCTTACATCAAAAAAATACCGGTTATCGGCCACTTTTTTTATCACACCTGCCGGGCCAAAGTGGCTGCCCCCTATCTGGGCTGCCCATACTCCTGCAGTTTCTGTTCCATCGCGGCCCTGCCCAGGCACCAGCGCAAATTCATGTGCCGCACCCCCAGCGACTTTGTGAATGAAATCGAATTTATGCAAAAAGAAGGGCCCAGCTATAAAAACCGGTTTTATGTCTTCCTTCCTGACAACATGCTGCTCAGCCGGAAAAATCTGGAAGAGATTATCGAGGAACTGGTCAGGAGAAACATCAAAATCAATTATCTGACCCAGATTTCCATAGAGATTGCCGACGATCCACGCCTGATGGAAAAGATGAGGCGTTCCGGCTGCGCCCATTTTTTTGTGGGTCTGGAATCGCTCAACCTCGACAACCTGAAAGCCATCTGCAAACCGGCCGCCAGGGCCATTGAAGAACAGCATCTGACCGTTCCGGAATATTACTCCCGCCAGATAAAAAAAATCCAGGATCAGGGGATCTCGCTTCATGGCGCTTTTATTACCGGACTGCCGCACGATTATTTTCATTCCCTGGACGATCATTCCGGAGTAGAGGTGGCCAGATTCTGCCTGGAGAACAAAATTACCCTGCAGGCCACTGTTCTCAATGATTTGCCGGGTTCGAAAAACTTTACCGACTCACAGGAAAACGGCACCTATCTTTACGGGCGCAAAGGAACGACTCCCTACTTCTGCTCCCTGACCACCTCGGACTTGATGGAATCCAACCGGGCCATTCCGGAATCGCTGAAAAGCAGCCCGCTGGTAACCTTTTTCATGATGTTCGACACGCTTCAACGGGTCTGCTCCACACAAACGGCCCTTCGCATCGGCCTGGCCGCCGGCTGGAAAGCCTTGAAAAAACCCTCCCGGAACGGCGAAAGCAGTCTCAAGGAACGGTTCACGGACTGGATGTCGGCTACCGGCGCTCACCTCGGTGTCAGTGCCCACCTGGATCATGTCGCCTCCATGGCCTATTCCAACAAACAGACAGGATTTGTCGGCGTGTTTGAGCGCTTATACAACCGGGAGGCAAACCCGGAAATCAAAAGCATGTTTCAGGATTACGTCAGGCAGTTTCTGTAAACCGTGACCTCCTTTTTCCGCGGTTTCCCCATATCCGTCAGATAAGCCAATACCGTTTCAAATCCGCGGCGCGGGTTGTCGTTCCGCGGATTTGAGAACGGCTTTTTCTTGTGCTATGATCCCGCCAAAAAACTGGGGAACTGACCATGACGGAACGATTACGGATTCAGCAGATATTGAGCAGCAACCGGCCGGAAGACGATATCGTTGTCAGCGGCTGGGTGCGCACCCGGCGGGACGCAAAGGATTTTTCCTTTCTGGAAATAAACGATGGATCCTGCCTGAAAAATCTCCAGGTGATCGCCGACCGGTCTCTGCCTAATTACGATGAGGTGAACCGTCTGAACACCGGGTCAGCGATAACCGTATCCGGTTCGCTGCAGGCGTCCCCCGGCAAAGGCCAGAAATGGGAACTCCAGGCCGGGCGAATCGACATCGTCAGTCCAGCCCCGGAAGATTACCCTCTTCAGAAAAAACGCCACACGGACGAGTTCCTGCGGACCATCGCCCATCTCCGGCCCCGGACCAACAAGTACGGCGCCGTCTTCCGCGTCCGTTCCGAGTTGTCTTACGCCATCCATCAGTTTTTCAGGGATAGCGGTTTCTATTATATTCATACGCCCATTCTGACCGCCTCGGACTGCGAAGGAGCGGGTAAGCTGTTCCAGGTCACCACCCTGGACATGGCCAACCTCCCCCGCGCCAGCGGTCAACCGGACTACACGGGGGATTTTTTCGGAAAAGCCGCCGGGATGACGGTTTCCGGGCAGTTGGAGGCGGAAATGTTCGCCCTGGCCCTGGGCCGGGTCTATACCTTCGGCCCCACCTTCCGGGCGGAAAATTCCAACACTTCCCGGCACGCGGCTGAATTCTGGATGGTGGAGCCGGAGATGGCTTTCTGCGACCTGACCGCGAACATGGATCTGGCCGAGTCTTTTCTCAAGCACCTGATATCGACAGTGGCCCGGAACTGCGCTGAAGATATTGAGCTGTTTAAAAATTTTGTGGACAAAAATTTGGGGGAGACCCTGGATAATATAGTGAATCATGATTTTGTCCGGATTCCTTACGACGAGGCCGTCGACATATTGACAACATCGGGTACGACATTCGAGTTCCCTCCCGTCTGGGGGCATGATCTCCAGTCCGAACATGAGCGATACCTGACGGAGCGCCACTTTAAAAAACCGGTGATCGTCTTTAACTATCCCGCGCGGCTAAAACCGTTTTACATGCGCGTCAACGATGACGGCCGGACCGTGGCGGCCATGGACGTTCTGGCACCCCGCATCGGAGAAATTATCGGCGGCAGCCAGCGGGAAGAACGGCTGGATGTCCTGAAGTCACGAATGACGTCCATGGGACTTTCTCCGGAAGACTACTGGTGGTATCTGGATTCACGCCGTTTCGGCAGCGTTCCCCACAGCGGCTTCGGCCTTGGTTTCGAGCGCCTGCTGATGCTGCTGACCGGCATAACCAATATCCGGGACGTCATCCCCTTTCCCCGGACACCCGGGAATATCGAGTTTTAGCCCGAGCAAAACCCTTTTACCCATAACCGGTGGTGCCCATGGGCAGTCCTTACTGGATCAGAACGCTGATCAACAAGACATTTTCCTCGCGCTATCTTCTCGCCCGACTGACCCGTTTTCGAGCAATTGGCCGGATCGTGGATCATCTGCTTTTTAAAAACGATGATATAATTTATCTGCCCGGTGACCAGATCGTCCCCGTCGACAAGACGGTCAATGAATCGGAAAGCCTGGCCCTGCCGTCTCAGGTGGTGGAATATTTTATCCGTAAAGCCGGCACCCACTGGATCATGGACTTCTGCATCTGCCGGGATTCATCCCGGTGCCAGAGCTATCCCATTAATTACGGATGTATTTTCCTGGGAGAAGCGGCCAGAGGCATCAACCCCGCTTTTGGCCGCCTGGTAACCATGGAAGAGGCCCTGGCTCATGCTCGTCGGTGCCGGGAGGCCGGACTGATCCATTTGATCGGGCGCAACAAACTGGACACCGTCTGGCTGAATATCGGTCCTCCCGACAAGTTGATGACCATCTGCAACTGCTGCCCCTGCTGCTGCCTGTGGAAGATTCTGCCGGTCATTACACCGGCCATCAGTTCCAAAGTATCCCGAATACCGGGCCTGCACCTGGAAGTGACCGACCGGTGCGTCGGGTGCGGTGCCTGCGCGCGGGACATCTGTTTCGTGAAGGCCATTACCATGGAGGGTGGCCGGGCGGTAATCGACCAGGAGGAATGCCGGGGGTGCGGCCGCTGTGAGTCGGTTTGTCCGCAAAAGGCCATCCGGGTGGTGATCGATGATGAAAAATATATCATTCACGCCATTGAGCGAATTTCAGAAATAGTGGATGTTGGGTGACATCGGATTTGATTTTTTTTATAAAGAATGTTATTTTAAAAACAATTTGAAGGAAATCGAACATATACGCCATGCTCGACTGTAATTGCCGTCACGTGACCGGAGTGTGTCGGAGGGCACGTGCTAACCTTTTGGAATCAGTCTGGATAGCTTCATGAAAACGATATTGATCGTCGACGACACAAAACTGGCGCGCAGCTTCATAGCCAAAAAACTGGAGCCGTTCGCGGATGAATTTTCCGTTCTTACGGCCGGGAACGGTCAGGAGGCACTGGATCTGGCCCAGACCGTCAAGATCGATCTGGTGATAACGGATATTGAAATGCCGGTAATGGATGGTTTCGAACTGCTGGCCAACCTGAACAACAAATACCCCCAGATACCGGTTTTTGTCATGACGGCCAAGGGCTCCCCGGAAATAGAACAACGGATCGATGCCCTGGGCTCCCTCAAATACTTTGAAAAGCCCATGGATCTGGAGGCATTGGTGGCTTCCATCCGGGAAACACTGGACTCCAGCGCTCAAGGCAAGGTGAACGGAATCAGCCTGGCTTCTTTTCTTCAACTGGTCGGTATGGAAAACAAAAGCTGCACCCTGCGGATCAAATCGGGAAAACTGATCGGGGAGCTATACTGTTTACAGGGGCAACTGATTGCGGCCGAGACGGGAAATCTCAAGGGGGAAGAAGCGGTAATCGAAATGATTACCTGGGATGCGGCGGTTATCGAAATCTTAAAATTCAACAAGCAAAAAGAAAAAGAGATAAAGAAACCGCTGATGAATATCCTGATGGAAGCATCACGCCGGATGGATGAGAAACAGGCCGCGAAAAAAGAGGAAAAAGAAGCACCCAAACCAAAGCCGGTCACAAAAGAGCAAAAGCCGGACGCAAAAACTCCCCCCGCCGCAAAAAAGATCGACCCTTCCACCCTGTACGAATGGGATTGACAAAAGAGGCCCGCCGAAAGCCGAAAAAAGGGCATCCTTATATCAGCGCCGCCAATTCGGGGAAGCGGGTGCTTATTTTTCCCGCCTCTTCAGGGTGGCCCTTGAGCAGACGGAAGTCGGCAAAGTCAAAACCGGGGGCTACCGTGCAGCCGACCAGCGTATACACTCCCGTCGTTCTGGCAGCCTGCCAGCAGCCGGCGGGCACCACCTCCAGCGGCCTGCGCATGTCCGCGGCTTCTCCCAACAGACGTTGCCTGCACTCGCCCCCGTTTTTCTCGATCCAGAAAAGCTCCATCGCCGCCCCTTCGTAGTAATGGAAGGTTTCATCCCAGTCTACCCGGTGCCAGCGGCTGTGGTTATCAGCCGTCAGCAGAAAGTATATTTCGGTGACGGCGTTTCTCTCCTTGCCGCTGTCAATCTCCCGCACAAGTCGGGAAGAACGGAAAACCTCCCGAAAGTATCCGCCTTCCGGATGGGGCTTCAATTCCAGCAAGTCAATCAGTGCGGACGCACGTGTATTCATCGGTTTCATTTTATCCTATTCAGGAGCCATATCAAAACCAGCTGCCCGATCAGCAGATTAAATGGTGAGGCGCTAATAATAAACGGTGAGCCAGATGGTTTCGCTGGCAGGGTCCGTCCACTCCACCCGATGCTTCACATGGGCGCCGATGTTGATATAGTCGCCCGGGTTCAAAACAAGAATACCCCCCTCGTTTTCAAACATAAGGCCGGCACACCCTTTCACAACCAGTACAAACTCATTTTTCTCCTGATCGTACCAGTAACCTTCCGGGGATGCCTGGCCCCGGGAAACGATTCTTTCTATCCTGATATTGTCCGACGAACATAATACATCACAAAGCTCTTGTGACAGCGTCTCGGGAATCCCTTCCAGCAGAGATTTCTTCATCACGGACCGGCCCTCCCCCCTTCTCAGTATTTGGGCGGAACAAAAAACCCGGGGAGCAATTTTCACCCGGGTTTTATGGCTGTTCGATATAAAAACGGTTTATATGCCCGCTTTCTTTCTAATCTCATCGGTCCGGCTGGTCGCCTCCCAGGAGAAGCCAGCGCCATCCGTGCGGCCGAAATGGCCGTATGCGGCTGTGGCGCGGTAAATCGGGCGCTTCAAGTCAAGATAACTGATGATGGCTGCCGGTCTTAAGTCAAACACCTCCCTGACGATTTCCTCCGCCTTCACCTCATCGACCACACCGGTCCCCTTGAAATCAACCATGATGGAAACGGGTTCCGCCACGCCGATGGCATAGGCGATTTGAACTTCACACTCCCTGGCCAGGCCCGCGGCCACAAGATTTTTGGCCACATGCCGTCCCATGTAAGCAGCGCTCCGGTCCACTTTTGACGGATCCTTGCCCGAAAAACAGCCGCCGCCGTGTCTTCCCCGACCGCCGTAGGTATCGACAATAATTTTCCGGCCGGTAAGACCGCAATCCCCCATGGGCCCGCCCACCACGAATTTTCCGGTGGGATTGATAAAATACCGGGTTTTCGCGTCCAGCAGTTCAGCCGGGAGAACAGGGGTAATAATCTTCTCGATAATCGCGCCCCTTAAGTCGTCATAGCTGACGTCCGGCGAGTGCTGGCTGGATATAACCACGGTATCAATGCGCCGGGGTCGGCCGGTTTCATCATATTCAACGGTCACCTGGGATTTTCCATCAGGTCGCAAAAAATTCAGAACGCCGCTGTCACGGACAATATTGAGCTGGCGGGCGAGTTTGTGGGCGTACATGATTGGCGTCGGCATCAGTTCGGGCGTCTCGTCACAGGCATATCCGAACATCAACCCCTGATCACCGGCGCCCTGCTCCTTAAAAAGGCCGTCCCCTTCATTGACGCCCTGGGCGATATCAGGGGACTGTCTGTCGATACTGGTCAAGACGGCACAGGACTGCCAGTCAAATCCCATGGCGGAAGAATTGTAGCCGATGTTCCGGATAGTCTCCCGGACGATATCGGCGTAATTAATAGAGGCCTTGGTCGTGATTTCACCGGCCACCACCGCCATTCCGGTGGTCACCAGCGTCTCACACGCCACCCGGGAATCCTTGTCCTGAGTCAGCAGGGCGTCCAGAATGGCGTCTGAAATGCAATCGGCCAGCTTGTCGGGATGGCCTGAAGTGACGGATTCGGAAGTGAAGAAGTAGCGTCTGCTCATAAAAAAACTCCTTTATGGTATATGCGTTATAAAAAGGAAGGTTATGATTACGTAAAAAACGGGACAATGTCAACAGGAAAGCCGGACCGTTTTAACGCCCCGCCTCCGCGTCCTCACGGCGCTTTCCTCTTTTCCGCCCCCACACCAGATAAACCGCCCAGCCGATAAACGGGACAAATGCTACCGCCCCCCAGGCGGCCTTTTTTTCCACCGCGCCGAAGTCCCTCCCGGCCACGTCCACCAGCGCCCAGCAGGTCATGAGATAGGACGCGATGACCGATCCGACGACAATGAGAACAGCGGTTGAGGTCATGGTTGCGGTTTCAGCGCGTTGAATATTTGCATGAGCGTATCAACGTAATAGGTGCTGTGATTGTAAGCAAACAGGGCTTTCCGGGCGTCCGCCGGGGAAATGCCCGGCTTCCAGCCATAATGGCGTAGATAATTGGCCACGCTGAAAATGGCATCGGCATGGGTAAACAGATTGATCCGCCCATCCTTATCCCCGTCAACTCCCAGCTTCAGAATGTTGCTCGGCATAAACTGTGAAATCCCCATGGCGCCGGCATAGGAACCGGGGACATCTACCGGATCAGCGATCTTCTCCCGATCCACATAGGTGAGGAATGCCGTCAGCTCCGCGTAAGCCCATCTGGATTTCTGATCGGCCTTTTTCTGGTAGTCCTCCCGGGTCATGTTCGTCTTGTCAGACAAAGACTGCCACAGCATTTCACGGACATCCGGGTCGGAAAGCGCCGCCATCGATGAAAGGATATTCAGGGTGGAAATCCTGCCGACAAACGTGCCCAGCTTGGTTTCAACCAGCAGAATCGCCGTGATGATCTCTTTGTCAACCTGATACTCCGCTTCGGCCTTGTCCAGCCATTCTCTCTGCTGGGCCATGTACTGCCGGGCTTTCTGGATTGACTCCGGGGTGAGGAATTGACCGTAATTCAGCGTTGATTCCTGGTGGAGAAAAAACCGGCCGACAGCCGTTGTTTCAAATACAACGCGGGGATTTTCATAACACTGATTGAGCGCCTCCCGGGTAAAGCCGTCTTTTACAAGATGCTGACGCAGCGCGGCAAAAGCATCGGGTGGTTGCTCCGCGGCCTGAAGGCATGAAAACAGCAGCGGGGGAAAAAGCACCGTCATCAAGACGCACAGAAAATTGATTTTTGTCCATCGGGACAGGCGCTGGGCAAGGCAATGTTTTAACATAAGCAATAAAGAAAATTTTTCGGCCACATGATTAAAGAGACAGGTGACCCGGAAAGGGGTGTTCCGGGACCCGCGGTGTTTCGGCGCAACCAGGATCAGTCTTCAATGCCGAACACTTCTTTCAGAGTAGTTAAATATCTTGAATCCGGGCAGGACAACTGGTTGACGTCATCGGAAATCCTGGCGACCGGCCCGCCATTGCACTCGACCATATTAAACCGCATCTGCAGCGGGACAATTCCCACGTCATGGGTCAGGTCTCTGCCGATACCAAAGGTGATATTGATCATATCGCTGAGAGTTTCATGCAGATCAATGGCGGTTTCAAAATCAAGATTATCACAGAACATGACGGATTTTGTCTTGGGATCAATGCCGAGTTTATCGTAATGCTCAATCAGTTTTACGCACCATGAAGTGGGATCCCCGCTGTCATGCTGGCAGCCGTCAAACAGTTTCGCCAGATAAAGGTCAAAATCTTTCAGAAAGGTATTAAACCCCAGCACGTCGGAAACCGCGATGCCCGGCTCGCCGTTAAATTCCTGTATCCAGTCCTTTAAAGCCGCCTTCTGGCACTGTTCAAGCCTCGGTCCCAGCTGTTGGTACGCCTGTAGCCACTCATGTCCCATCGTTCCGATCGGATTGAGCTTGTGCTTCATGGCGAAATACACATTGCTGGTACCGATAAACAGGTAGGAACGCAGTGATTTTTTCAGTGTCTCGATAACCGTGTTGTGCCAATAGTGGGAATAGCGATGGCAGGTGCCGAAATCGGCGAATTTGAAGTTGGACAACTGACCTGTCTTTAACAAAGTGGTCAGGTGCTCCACCTTCTTGGCCAACCTCCCCTCGCCCGCGTCCAGCGTGTCTTCGACGCTGTGGAAGCCCATGGCGTTGATGCTTTGATATTTCGAATAGATTTCGTTGACGATGGCCAGCACGGGGACCGTAAACAAGACCGCTGAAATCCATGGCCCCTCGATGTCAATCTGAAGGCGCCGGTCATTATCCAGATAAGCATTGATATATTTTCGATTCAGCTGGAAAAGCCGCAGATATTCCACAAAATCTTTTTTGAAGCAGGAGAAGGTATTTAGAAACGCCAGTTCCTTGTCCGTAAAACGAAGCCGGCAGAGGTTATCGATCTCCTGATTGATTTCCTGAATATGGCCTATTTTCTTTTTATTTTTGCATTCGAATGTATAACGGACATTTGCATCGGGGTGCATATGCAAAACGATTTGAGCCGTCGTCAGCTTTGATAAATCCGTATCCAGAAGGCTGTTAATAACCGCCATTAAACCCCTCCCCGATTAACGCTGAGCGTTTCTTGCTGTTTTTCTTATGCAAAATACCGGCCGAAAATATTTTACAAACTTTTTAAAGGAATAATTTAAACACAAATTTAGACTTTGTCAAATTATCATATAATAACAGGTCATAAAAAAATTGCAAGCCGATTCCACATATTACCTGCCCGGGGTAATAATCCGGGATTCCTGGCGCTGCTGCTCCCGCTGCAGCTGCCGGATGTGTTCAACCATTTCCTCCATGGCCTGTTCCATCGCCCGGGGAAATGCCTTCATGGCCTCCTCCAGGGTATTGCCGGGCAATTCCGCCTGAAGAGGAATCGGGCCTTCCGGAGACATGACCTGGGAATGTCCGACAAAAACAGATGCTCTGGCTGTATCATCGGATCCGTCCGTTTTAATTGGCACCAGCTTGCGGATAACGGCCACCTTCAGATCCGTCAATGATTCCTCCCGATACAAATTCCCGCAGTCCACTTCAAAACTGATCCGATGATCCTGATCCATAACTTATCTCCTTTTTGAACTACCGTTTATCCCTGGATAAAAAATAATCAATATTTCTTTTCCCCGTATAAATGTCAATCTTTTTAACTCCTGCGGCTACCGGGGGAAAACAAAAACGGTTGCCGTGAAAAAATAAGCGCTTCAGCTATAAATCTTCGGGGGAAAAGGTGGTCACGGCGGTAATATCATCCTCGTCACAGAATATCATGGCCAGCCTGTCAAGCCCCAGGGCGTTTCCCGCGGCCGGCGGCATTTCGTTGATTTCAGAAAGAAAAGCGCCGGGAACAGGATAATCACTGGCCGTTGTCTTCTGTTGGCTGCGGGCGTGTTCAAAACGCTGACGGTAATCTTGTTCGCCGGTCAGCTCCGAAAACCCGTTACACAACTCCATGCCGGCTATATACAATTCAAACCGTTCCGCGAAGCGGGGGTCGGCCGACTTCAGTCTCGCCAGGGAAGCGCCGATGGCGGCCGGATAATCGTACAGAAAAACACGGCCCAGTGCGGCCAGGGCCGGCTCAATGACGTCGACGACCAGTTCGTCAAACCGGTCCTGGGAAAGGCCCTCTTCCAGCCGGACCCCGGCATAACGCGCCAGCGCTTCGCTGACGCTTATCCGCGGCCAGCCGGCGTTCAAATCAATGACGCGGCCCTGATAACGAAGGGTTCCGCCGGAACCCAGATCGGTTGCCACGAACCGGATCATTTCTTCGGTTTCGATCATCAGGTCGATATAATCGGCACCCGCCCGGTACCATTCCAGAATGGTAAATTCCGGCAGATGTTTTTGACCGCGTTCACCCCGGCGGAAAGCCTTGCATATCTGAAAAATTTTCGGGAGACCACGGGCCAGAAGCCGCTTCATGCAAACCTCCGGTGATGTCTGAAGAAACCAGGAGTCCGAAGAGAAAGGAACGATGGTGGCCTCGGGAATCGGCGCCGGAATCCGGCAGGGTGTTTCCACCTCCAGATAACCTCGTCCGGAAAAAAAAGCACGAATGGCTTCCATCATTCGTGCCCGGGTGGTCAGATTGGCGAGTTTGGATAAGGACATCACTGTGACCCGGCTGTTCCGGACTTCCCTGTTGAAAACCCGGCAAAATGGCCGGGAGCGAATATTTATGGAAGTCCCTTTGTCAGATACTCATCGTCCGGCCGGTTCTGCAGGAACACTCTCAAATAACTCCGGGGATCGGCCTCATCGTACCACTGCCGGCCGATTTCTCTGCATTTTTCGCAGGCATGAAGGGGAATATGAACGGCCAGAATCCGTGCACCCCGGTCGGAGGAAGAATCAATGCGCAGGGCCCCGGCGCAGTCGGAGCAGATCCGCACCTTCTCCTGCTGCGTTTCATAGATTCCATCCGTATCGTAATAAATCTGGTTGGTCCGCTCCTCGAACGCCTTTCCCGCCCGGCGCTTTTCCGTCAGTTCATCCCGCTGTTTCCAGATTTTCAAGACGGTTTCTCCGATTCTCTCCACCTGGCGGGTAACCTGCTCGGTCTGACGGATTTTGTCCGGATCAAAGCCCGGTTCGCTGATCTTGCTGTAATCCATTCCGGCCATGGCCAGAATAATGCCGAGATTCACATACGGCAGCGCGCCCTCTATGGAATATCCGCCTTCCAGAACGGCGATGTCGGGCCTCAAAATTTCCGTCAGCTGGGCGTAACCCTGGGCGGAAAAATTCATATCCGTCAGGGGATCAGTATAGTGGTTGTCCTGGCCGGCGGAATTGACAACGATGTCCGGCTGGAATTCATCCAGAATCGGCCTCACGACGTTCTTGATGATATGGAGGAATCCTTCCGCCGATGTCCGGGGAGGCAGGGGAATGTTCAGGGTCCGGCCGGCGGCATTGGGGCCGCCCATGTCCTCCGGGAATCCCGTCCCCGGGTAAAGGGTCCGACCGTCCTGATGCAGGGAAATAAACAGGGTGTCGGGGTCATGCCAGTAAATGTCCTGGGTGCCGTCGCCATGGTGGCAGTCCGTGTCCACGATGGCGACCTTCCGGACCCCATAGGCAAACCGGAGGTATTCGATCATCATGGCTTCGATGTTGACATTGCAGAACCCGCGGGCACCGTGGACTACCCGTTTGGCATGATGCCCGGGCGGGCGGACCAGGGCGAAACCGCTTTCGATCTCCTTTTCCATCACGGCGATACCGATGCGTTTGGCGCTGCCGGCGCTGATAAAATGAGACTCCGTCATCATCGCGGAAACGTCCGGAACGCAGAAATGCGTCCGCTGGACATCTTTTTCCAGAACCAGTTGAGACTTGAATTCGATCAGCCCTTCTATATCGAACAGGCCTTCCTCCATGGCCTGATCCTGGGTGTACAGGAGCCGTTCTTCCCGTTCCGGGTGAGTCGGATCAATGGCCCAGTCAAAGGCCGGGAAAAAAATCAGTCCTGTTTTCCGTCTGGCTTTGAGCATATTTGCCGCGCTCCATTCATCATCGCCATTTCTTTTGACAGCTTCTCCGAAATCACCTGGTATCCGCTGACCAGCCCCGGCCGTACCTGGGCTTTGATGCGGATGTTCCGTCCGGCGGCGGAAAAGCCCCGCACCATATTAAACTGCTGGTTCTCCAGAATATCCATTTCCAGATCATCCCTGGACGCCCCGCTTCTCCTGGCTTTTTGTTCCAGCAACTCCAGTGCTTTCTTCTGGGCATCCTCCCGGGTAAAGGCGCTGCTGATTTTTTCAAAATAGTTCTCCTCGGGAGCCGTTATAATACCCCGCTCGGTATCGGCAAACAGGGAGACTTCGCAGGTGGTCCGGGCAAAAGCCGCGCCCAGGGCATTGGCCATGGCGCACTTGGGGACCGCCATGGTTTTCACGCCGGACACCTTTTCGATCTGGTCCACAAAACAGGCGGCCGGCCCCCCCAGCAGCAGGATCTTGTCCGGCTTGATCTGCCTTCCTTCCCAGTATTCATAAACCGTATAGACCGGCTTGCTGTTAATATCATCCACCAGCGATCGCGCATGCCGAACGACTTCGGCGCAGAAGTGCTCAAAGACCGCCCGGGCGGTTTCCACCACCGGCCTGTCCAGCTCGTCCGCCAGCATCTTCATGCCGGCCGCCGCTTTGGCGGCATCCCCTTCAGGCATCATGTTCAGCACGCACAGGGCATCCGTCGTCGTCGGTACCGGACCGCCGAAGGCCATAGCGTGGCCCTTTCGTTCGGGGCCGATGGTGATTTTGCCGTTCATTATTTTCACGACACTGTCCCCGCCAAGCCCGACGGATCGGGTTTTCAGGGCGCGGATCAGGGTTTTGAATCCGGCGATTTCGATGCCGACCGGTTCCAGTACCGGTACTCTTTTTAATATCACCGCCATATCCGTGGTGGTGCCGCCGATATCCAGGACCAGCGCCTCCTCCTGATCCCCGGAAAAGGGGATGGCGCCCATGACGCTGGCCGCCGGTCCGGAAAGAATGGTCTGACCGGGATAATTGATGGAGGCCTCAAAGCTCATGGTACCGCCATCAGCCTTGAGAATGTGAATCGGCACCTGCAGGCCGTGTTTTTCCAGGGTTTTCTGCACGGCTTCAAAAAAATTTTTATGAATCGGATAAACGGAGGCGTTTAAAAATGTCGTGGCGATACGGCGGGGATAGTTGAGGCTGCCTGAAATCCAGTGCCCCAGAAAAATCTTGCGGAAGTACTTTTTCAGCGCGTCCCGGACCTGCAACTCATGAACCGGATTCCGCGAGGAAAACTTGCCCACCACCCCGACATGGCGGATGTCGGCCCGTCTTAACTTTTTAACGATCTTTTTCAGGCCGCCCAGGTCAACCGGCGTCACCTCCCGGCCCCGGTGATCCAGGGCGCCGCCGATCACATAGTAATGTTCATGCGTCCTGAAAAACTCGGGATCAATTCCGGGACCGCTTAAGACAATCATGCCGAAATCCGGATTGATGCCCTGGACGATCAGGTTGGTGGTCAGGGTGGTGCTTAAGACAAGTCGTTCAATGGCTTTGGGCTTGATGCCCCTGGATATCTGCTCGATCCCGGAGAGTACGGTGTGAAAAAGATCCAGTTCGTCGGTGTGGACTTTTATCTCTCTTAAAAGTCCGTCCTTGTCCAGAAGGACAACATCCGTATGCGTTCCGCCGACATCCAGTCCGATTATCATACACCGGATCCTTGTAGGTTATATTTCAAAAATTCATTCTATCGAAAATATCCGATGATTTGCAAATCAAAAATACCGGGAAACGCGCCGCGCGCGCCTGTGCGAGGCAACCATATTCCGTGTTGATGATCGCCCTGTCACGGGAGAGGCTTCCGACGTCAATGCCGCAGTCGTTCATTATTTTATAATTGTTTTTACCGCCGAGTTATGGTTCAATCCGTCCAGCTTCCGGATAGTAACGATGAAACGATACGGTTTTGTCCACTATCAGTCGGGGGCCGGTTCCTGTCAAGGAAAATAAACGGGCTCCCGCGCCGCTGTTTCTGTGCCTGATGATTGAGGAAGACAGTGAAATTTTACAAGTACCACGGGCTTGGAAATGATTACCTGGTGATCCATCCGGAAGAAGTGACCATCCCCTTGACGACCGATCGCGTTCAAGCCATCTGCGACCGGCATTACGGCGTCGGTTCGGACGGCATTCTCCTGGGGCCGGTCGAGCTGGAGAACCTGACGTACGGCGTGCGAATCTTCAATCCCGACGGCAGCGAAGCGGAAAAAAGCGGCAACGGTCTGCGCATCTTCGCCCGGCACCTGTGGGAACAGGGCCTGGTAGACGCATCTCCTTTCACGATCATCACTACCGGCAGCAGCGCCCGGGCAACCGTCCGGCCCGGCGGCAACCCCGTCTCCGTCGAAATGGGCCGGGTCAGCTTCAGAGCCGAGGACATTCCGTTCCAGGGTGCATCAGGGGAGGTAATCAACAAATCCAAAACCGTGGCCGGGCAGGATATCACCTATTGCGCGGCCACCATCGGCAACCCGCACTGCGTTGTCCTGTGCGACGACATCTCCCGGGATCTGGCGGTAACGTCGGGCCCGCTGCTGGAAAACGACCGGGACTTCCCCAACCGGGCCAATGTGCAATTCATCAAAATCATCAACCGCAACACTATCGCCCTTGAAGTCTGGGAAAGGGGCGCCGGATACACCCTGGCCTGCGGCAGCGCCGCCAGTGTGGCGGCCGCGACCGCCCGGCGGCTGAATCTTTGCGACCCGGAAATCGCCGTCCTCATGCCCGGAGGCCGGCTTGACATCATCGTCAATAAAGATTATTCAGTAATATTAACCGGGCCGGTAACGCCGATCGCGGAAGGCGTCATCCGACCGGAAATGTTTGACTCCTATTCACCCGAAATCGAAAAACAGGCATAATGGGAAAAACCACAGCGGAAAAAATATTCGACGCCCATAAGGTGGACAGCCCCTGTGACGGCGTCCACGTTATCCGGCTGGACAAGGTTTTCTGTCACGAGATCACCACTCCCGTGGCCATCAACGATCTGGTCAGGCGCGGCAAGGACCGGGTTTTTGACCCGGACCGGATTAAAGTCGTGATCGACCACGTCACGCCGGCCAAGGACTCCAAAACCGCCGAACAGGGAAAAATTTTAAGAGACTGGGCCAGGCGCCGGGAAATAGCCGATTTCTTTGATATCGGCCGCAACGGAGTCTGCCACGCGCTCTTTCCCGAGCAGGGCTTTGTCCGGCCCGGGGAAACCATTATCATGGGGGATTCTCACACCTGCACCCATGGGGCGTTCGGGGCCTTTGCCGCCGGCGTGGGCACCACCGACCTGGAGGTCGGTATTTTAAAAGGCGTCTGCGCCCTGGAATACCCCCGGACGATCAAAATCGTATTAAACGGCCGGTTGCCCGCCGGCGTATTTGCCAAGGATGTCATTCTAGCGGTCATCGCCGAACTGACCGTCAACGGGGCCACCAACCGGGTGATGGAATTCACCGGCGAAGTAGTGGACGCGCTGAGCATGGATGCCCGGATGACCTTGTGCAACATGGCCGTGGAAGCCGGGGCCACCTGCGGCATCTGCTATCCGGACGCGACCACCGTGGCCTATCTCTGGCCGTTTATCAAAAACGAATTCGCCTCGCCGGAAGCGGCCGTCACGGCCTACCGCCGCTGGGTGTCCGACCCGGACGCGGCCTATGACCGGGTTCTGGAAATGGATGTCAGCCGCCTGGTTCCGCAGATCACCGACGGTTATAAGCCGGACTGCGTCAAACCGGTCAGTGAAATGACCGGCCGGCCCGTTGATCAGGTATATATCGGTTCCTGTACCAACGGCAGACTGGAAGACCTGCGCCTGGCCGCCGACGTGCTGAAAGGGAAAACCATCAGCGATTCCGTCCGCGGCATTGTTTCCCCGGCCACGCCGACCATCTACCGGCAGGCCCTCCAGGAAGGCATTATTCAGGTTTTCATGGAGGCCGGCTTCTGTGTCACCAATCCGACCTGCGGCGCCTGCCTGGGCATGAGCAACGGCGTCCTGGCCCCGGGAGAGGTTTGCGTCTCCACCACCAATCGGAATTTCAACGGCCGCATGGGCAAAGGCGGCATGGTCCACCTGGCCAGCCCGGCCACCGCCGCGGCCAGCGCCCTGGCCGGGCATATTGAAAACTCAATTCTTTACAGGCAGGAATCACGATGAAGGCTTTCGGCGGAAAAATCCTGTTCCTGGACCGGGATGACATCAACACCGATGAAATTATTCCCGCCCGGTATCTGACGGAAGTGGACAAGCAGGCCATGGCGCCCTATCTTTTTGAAGACCTGTCCCTGGCGGGCTTCAATCCGCCCACGGACATCAGCGGCAAAGCCGCGGTGGTGACCCGCACCAATTTCGGCTGCGGCTCTTCCCGGGAACATGCCCCCTGGGCACTTGAAGTCAACCAAATCCACCTGGTGATTGCCTCCGGATTTTCCAGGATTTTCCGGCAGAACATGTTCAACTGCGGCATGCTGGCCGTTCAGTTGCCGCCGGAAACCATTGACCGGATATTCGCAACCTTTGCCGGCCGTGACGCCACGGTCAGGGCTGATGTAGTTAATTCCAAATTGATTTTCGAAGCCGCCGGCAGGAACGAGACGATCCTGTTTTCCCTGACCCCTTTTGACCGGGCCCTGATCGAAGCCGGCGGCTGGGTGGAATACGCGGATGCCCGATATTAATTTCGAATAACGGGGAGCAGCCATGCATATCAATGCCCGGAGATTCGGTCTTGTCGTCGTGCTGTCCTTTATTCTGGCCGCAGCGGTCAGCCCTTCTGCAGGAGAAGAAAAGAAAGTCTGGAAAGTGGGCACCCTGACGCCCAAAGGCGTCGGCTGGGCCCGTCAGTTTGAAAAAATTATCCTGCCGGTCATTCATACCGCCACCGGCAATTCACTGGATGTAAAAGTTTACTGGGGCGGCATCATGGGAGACGATGAGGACATCATCGCCAAGATGCGCGCCGGTCAGCTTCAGGCCGCGGGCATCACCGGCCAGGGAGCCGTTATCGCCTGCCCGGAATTCGCGGTGATGGAACTTCCCTTCCTGTTCAGGAACTACGAAGAAGTCGACTACGTCCGGCAGAAGCTGGCCCCCGAATTCGACCAGATGATGCGCAAACAGGGGTTCAAGTTGCTGCTCTGGCTGGATCAGGATTTCGACCAGATCTATTCAGTCAAATGGCGCTTTCAGGATATGGAAGATTTCAAAAAAGCCAAAATCATGACCTGGTACGGTCCCCTGGAAGAACAGTTGCTGAAAAGTCTGGGCGCCAGTCCCATTCCCGTGGATATTCCGGAACTGGTGCCGTCCTTAAAGCAGGGCGTTGCCGACACCCTGATCGCCCCCGGCCTGTGGATGATCGCCACTCAACTCTATCCGGCCGTCAAATACATGGTGCCGGTCAAGTTACGATATTCCCCGGCAATCGTCCTGTGTACCCTCGATTCCTGGAATCAGTTAAGTGAAGAAAGCCGGCAGGGTCTTATTGATTCTTCGTCGGATGTATCGCGGCGTTTCCTCGAAGCGACCCGAAGCGATAATGAAAAAGCGCTGGTCGCCCTGGAAAAGTACGGCATCGAAAAGATCGAGCTGGATCCGGCCACTGTTGAAAACATCCGGCAGGCGGCGGTAAAGATATGGGACGAGCAGGCCGGGCAGCTTTATCCCCGGGATCTGCTTGACCGGGTACTGGTTATTCTTGATGAATTCCGGGGCCAGAAAAGGTGAGCTTCCGGCAAAGCACCCCCTTAAACCTTCTGGCGGCAGCCCGCCGGTCTCTTATTTTCTGTGAAAAAACCCTGCTGGTTGTACTCCTGGTCTCCATGATCCTGCTGTCCTTTTCCCAGGTCGTCATGCGCAACCTGTTTTCCTCGGGCTGGATCTGGGCCGGAGATATACTCCGGGCGGAAGTCATCTGGATCACCTTTATCGGCGCGGCCCTGGCCACGGAGTACAAAAGCCATGTCCGCATCGATATCCTCGCCCGCCTGGTCAGGCGGAAACCCGCCGTCCGGGTCTTCGATATGCTGGCCGATGTGTTTACCGCCGGTGTCAGTGTCCTGCTGTTTGTCGCGGCGGTTCAATATGTCATCCTGATGAAGCCCTATTCAACGGATATCATGATTCCCGGGGTAGAGGAATGGCTGATCCGACTGGTGATTCCTTACGCCTTTGCCGCCATGGCGATCCGCTGCGCCGTTTTCGTCGCACAGTCTCTGATGACTAAAAACAAACCGGCTGAAACAGACTATTCACGACCAGACGAATAACGCTTGCTTATGGACATACTCATCGGGACAGGCCTGATCGTTGTATTCATCGCCGCCATTCTGATGGGGGCGCCCCTGTTCGCCATCATGGGGGGGGGGTCGGTGCTGCTGTTTTCTCTGGTCGCCGGAGAGCGCCTGGTTGTCCCGATCATTGAAATGTGGCGCCTGGCCAACGCGCCTGGCTTTGTGGCCATCCCGCTGTTTATTTTTGCCGGATATCTGTTCGCCGAAAGCGATGCGTCGTCCCGGCTAATCAAGGCGTCAGACGCCCTGATCGGGTGGCTGCCCGGCGGCCTGGCCGTCGTGACGGTGGTGGTCTGCACGATTTTCACAGCCATTACCGGCGCCAGCGGCATTACCATCATCGCCGTCGGCGGCATTCTGATGCCGGCGATGGCAGCCAACCGCTACGGGCGTGAATTTTCGCTGGGCCTGATTACCGCCTCCGGCAGCTCCGGCGTACTGTTTTTACCCAGCCTGCCGATCCTGATTTACGGGATGGTCGCCAATGTCGATATTACCGAGCTCTTTATCGCCGGCATCCTTCCGGGGCTGCTGATCATCCTGATGCTTTCCGCATACGGCATCACCTGCGGTATGAGGAACAAGGTCCCGGTGACCCCCTTTTCATTCCGGCGTCTGGCCGTCAGCCTGTGGGCCATCAAATGGCTGATTCCCCTGCCGGTCATCGTTATCGGCGGCATCTATTCCGGCATCATTACCGTGGGCGAAGCCGCCTCGGTCACGGCGGTTTACGCGCTGATCACGGAATGCCTGATTTACCGTGAAGTGTCACCGGACAAGCTGATATCCCTGATGATACGCAGTATGATCATGGTCAGTTCCATTCTGATTGTTCTGGCCGCGGCCCTGGGGCTGACCAACTTCCTGGTGGACATGGAAGTGCCCCAGCGGCTGGTGACTTTTATCACCGCGCACATATCCAGCAAATTTGTTTTTCTGATAATGCTCAACGGGTTTCTGCTGATTGTCGGGTGCCTGATGGATATTTTTTCCGCCATCATCATTGTGGTGCCGCTGATTGCCCCTGTAGCGGCCCAGTTTGACGTGGATCCGGTTCATCTGGGCATTATCTTTCTGGCCAACCTGGAGATCGGCTACCTGACCCCGCCCGTCGGCGTCAACCTGTTTCTTTCCGGCCTGCGATTTCACACTCCCATCATCCAGCTTTACCGGATGGTCCTGCCGTTCCTGCTCCTGCTGATCCTGGCCCTGCTGCTGATCACTACTATTCCCGATCTCTCCCTGTGGCTGGTGGAGACATCGGGTAAGCGCCTGCCCGTAATTCAGCTATAGCCCCAATTTCATCCGAAGTTTTTGACTTTTCAGCCGGCCTTTCCTATACTCCGATCATTCCGTATAAAAATTTTCCGGGGGGAGGGGCGCAATGAACAACTTGATCTTCGTGGCAAAAACAATACGCTGGCCGGCCGTTCTGCTCTTTTGTATGATAGTATCGCTTTCCGGCTGCGCAACCATCTTGAGACTTCAGACTGATTTTGTAACGCCCATGATCTGTGAACTGGTGGATCAGGCGGCCAACTCGAAAAATATCCGCGTGGTGAGGGAGGGAATCGGCGCCAACGCCCTGCTGGTGTCCGGGTTCTCCAATATTTCACCGACCAACCGTCGGCTGTTAAGGAAAAGCGCCTATGTTTATTGCGCTTACGGCCTGATGGTAGAAGATACCGACCCGGCCTTTGCTTCGGATCTGTATGCTATGGGCAAGGGATACGGTCTACGCGCCCTGAAAATGAACAGCCGCTTTAAAAAAGGGCTGCAGGACGGCAACCATATTCCGGATGTGGTTCAACACCTGGGGAAACGGGACCTGGATGCCATGGTCTGGACAGGGGTCAATACCGGTTTGTGGATCTTCATGAACATGGAGGATTCGTCGTCCCTGATTGAACTCGCTGACGCGGTCGCCCTGGTGCAGCGTTCCCTGGAGATCGACGAAAATTATTATTTCGGGCTGGGGAAAGTTTTCATCGGCGCCTATTACGCGCTGATCCCCGATTTTTTCGGAACCGGCGGCGGCCCCGAAGCCTCGGCGAAAATGTTTGCCGAAGCCAGAGCGGTTTCAAATGGGCGGCTTCTCCTGGTGGATGTTTTTGAAGCCCGCTTCCTGGACACGCAACTGAAAAACCGGGAGGAATACATCCGTAAACTGGAGCATGTTCTGGCCGCGGACGACGATATTCTTCAAGGATACGAAGCGTTTACAAAAATCGCCAAGCTCAAGGCCCGCTTTTTCCTGGATCACATGGATGAATACTTCTAAACTTCAGAACAGCATCATTTTCACCAGAACCGCACAAATTGCTTGAAACTGTCAAAACGAAATGTTACATAAAACCACTTTTATGGTGGGTGTAGCTCAGTTGGCAGAGCACCAGGTTGTGGCCCTGGGTGTCGTGGGTTCAAGTCCCATCACTCACCCCATCTCCAATCGCGACCGGTGCCCCATTCGCGCATAGGGCACCGGTTTTCTTTCGCGCCCGTAGCTCAGCTGGATAGAGCGCCGGACTTCGAATCCGTAGGCCGCCCGTTCGAGTCGGGCCGGGCGCGCCAATAAAATCAAGGGCCCGTTTCAGGGGTTACCAGGTCATTGACCGCTCCTGTGAACTGACTTTCCGCAAAGGCCCGCATCCGTTGAGTCAGGATTGTCAGTTTTTTGCCGGCATGGCAAAACGGAAGAAAAAGCTCTACCCCATCAGCGGAAACTGGAAATTCTCCTTGTAACCATAGAAACCCGCGACCAGTACTTGTCACCGGCCGGTATGTGATCACGCACCGGCCGGCAGACCGCTCCCCGGATAACATTCAGGTTCGGCGTCAGCGGGAAGAATCCCGCGTTCTATGGGGAATTGGTAGAGACAAGGCCTGCCTTGTCTCTACGACCGCAGATGTTTAGAATTTGAACCCCATTCCGCCGCCGGCCTGCACGCGCCCCCCGGCCATGCTGGTGCCGAGGTTCAGGTGAATGTTGCCTCTGGTGTAATGCTGCACCGAGACGGCCACGGCGTTCTGTCCATGAGAATTGCCGACGCCCATGGCTATGCCTGATTCCCCGGGAGCCAGGGGCAGGAAGGCCCGGGACATGGCAATGGCGCCGGCAATGTCCCGGTGGGCCTCGTCGTCCAGATCGTCTATCCGGTCATCGGCATAGGCATTGGCCGAGGCAAGCGTGTCCGCGTCCAGTCGCTGGCTCTGGTAGAGATTGACCGCGTCGGTGGGATCAACGGCCAGGGCCACATTGACCACCCTTCGTTCGTTTCCGGCCGAGCCCACGGAAACGACATTCGCCGCGCCGTTGTCGGTGGAATCGGCGCCGATGGCCACGGAATTCTCGCCCGTGGAGGCCGCTCCCCGGCCCAGGGCAGCGCCGGCCGCGCCCGTGGCGGCGGCAAAGTCGCCCACTGCCGCGCCGCCGTTAGCGGCCACGGCTTCAGTGCCCACGGCCACCGATCCGGTAGCCAGGGCACCGCTGCCGATGGCAATGGCGTTAGCGCCGGTGGCTTGCGCGTTGATGCCGACCGCCAGGGCGTTGCCGGCCGAAGCGACCGCGCCCGGCCCTACCGCCAGGGAATTACTACCCGTGGCCGCGGGATCGGCATAACCGCCGCTGTTGTCGGCGTCGATGAAATCGGCCACACGGTCATCCGTGTAGGTGCCGGCGGAATTCAGGATCTGGATCGCGACCGTATCCGTATATTGATTGGCGTTGGTCGTGGCTCCAAAGGCGACACTGTCCGTATAGGCATTGGCGGAAGTCAGGGTGTTGGCCCCGACTGTATTGGTATACGTATTGGCGGCCGTTAATGTGTTGGCCGCTGCGGTGTCCGTATACGTGTTGGCCGAAGCCAGAGTGGCGGCGCCGACAGTGTCGGCGTACGTGTTGGCTGAAGCCAGTGTGTTGGCGCCAACAATGTCGGCATAAGTGTTGGCGGCCGTTAATGTGTTGGCCGCTGCGGTGTCCGTATACGTGTTGGCCGAAGCCAGAGTGGCAGCGCCGACATTGTCGGCGTAAGTATTGGCTGAAGTCAGCGTGGCGGCAGCCGCGGTATCCGTGTACGTGTTGGCCGAAGCCAGGGTATTGGCCGCGGTGGAGTTCATCTGACCGACATTGACCGCGTCTCTGTTGCCGACGCCGTCCCTGACATGGATGATCCGGCGCGGGCTGGAGGCCTCACCCACGGAAACGACGTAGCTTTGTCCATCGTCGGATGAGCCGTATCCCAGAGCTACGGAATAATCGCCGGAGGCTACACAATCTGCACCGATGGCGCTGCTGTCCCAGCCCGTGGCGTTGCTGTCCGTACCGATGGCGGTGCTTCTAATGCCGGTGGCGGAGCTGCCATAGCCGGTGGCGGTGCTGTATTGGCCAAGAGCCGAGCTGGCTGCGCCGACGGCGGTACTCCACTGACCGGTGGCAGTGGCCCACGGTCCCAGAGCGGCATTCTCCGTGCTGGTTCCCAATAACGTCCCGTCATCCGCCAGAGCGCCGATGACCCCCAGTTCCAGGCCCCAGGCCGTGGTGACGGTACAGCCGCAGGCCAGGCAAATGGCCATAACCATTACTATCGTGCGTTTGATTTTACCGGACATCAAAACAGACTGCTCTTTGCCAACACCTATTTTCTGACACATAATGTCTCCTAAATAATTTGTTAGTCTAACGGTAATGATACCAGCTCGCCGCTGTATTCTTTTGCGATGGATAATACGGTGCCGGATTGATTATTTCCAGCTAAATGAAGATGCAGTAATCGTATTTTACGACATCAGGGCAAAGGCGACAAAGCGGCCGTCATGGCTGAGGCTGATCGGGATATCGGTTTTCTTTTTATTGATGAAAATCTCGGGAAAGGACACCCCGCTAAGCAGAGGTGATTTTTTGATCATGATATGACCGGGCTGGACCGATTGAAGAGAGGCGATCGTCTTTTTTACCAGGGTCCGGGCCGCGCGGGAAACGGCGACGGACGACCGGCCGTAATCCGGGCCGGTCCGGAGGACTACTTTTTCAACCCCGCTTTGAATTTTTTCAAGATCCGAAACCGTAACCGCGCCCAGACAGTGGACGTACTCTTGGTTGCAACATCCCCGGATGAGGACGGTTTCCGCGGGTGTCTGAACATATCCGGTGAAGGTGCTTCGTTCTCTGGGTTCGTCCAGAAAGACCCGGTATCGCCTTGGCGCAGAGGAAACCGTGGGATTCGACCTGGCGATGGCCTTATA
This sequence comes from Thermodesulfobacteriota bacterium, assembly GCA_040753795.1. Classification (NCBI taxonomy): domain Bacteria; kingdom Pseudomonadati; phylum Thermodesulfobacteriota; species Thermodesulfobacteriota bacterium. The sequence continues at coordinate 111,742 of JBFMDX010000002.1, read as the reverse complement.
GGCCGTTTCCCTGGCCGCCCAGTATACCTGGAGCAGGACGTCCGGCTCGTCGGACTGAAGAATGGCTGCCTGTTCCTCCGGTGTCAGAACACGATTCAGGAATTTTTCGTCCCGGCTTTTCCCGGTCACATGCGGGGAGTCCAGGTCGACAATGTCATTGCCCACGGACATTCAGGCAGGCGCCCTCCATTTGCGCCAGTTTTTCGACGATCTGCCGGGAGCACTCCCGGTGGGCCCTGAGCCCGGACAGGTCGGAAGCGCACTGGCAGGGTTCGGCGGCGATCAAAAATTTTTCACGCAGCGCGGGAAAGTTGCTGCAGGTTTTCTGCCTCTGCCCGCGCAGATAAACGCACAGCACGCGGCAGGCCGGATGGTTATGGACCAGCCGGCCCGGGCCGTAGGAAAAGGACTCGGTGTCGACGCGACCGCTCCGGGAACGCGTGCCCTCCGGAAACACCAAGATGCTTTCCCCGTGCTCCAGGAGGTAGTCGCATTTGTCCAGGCAGGCCCTGACCGACTCCCGGCTTCCGCCCCGGACCACGGGCACGCACTTCAACAGATAACACAGCAGGCCGACGGCGGCGCTGCGCTGGAAATTCCGCTTTTCCGGAAGGTTCCACGGCAGCAGCCGGTAGGCGGTCATGTACCGGTGGAATGGGAACATGGCATAGGCCAGGATGACCGAATCGATCAGGGTCAGGTGATTGGCGCAGATCATCCACGGACCGGGGTGCTCCCGGAACAGGCCGTTGATCTGTTTCCTGAATTTTTCCAGGTTGTCGAAACGGTAACCGGCCAGCCGGACCAGCGACGCGGCCAGCGGGGCGGTGAGCCAGACGGCCATCCGCCCCAGGCCGTATTGCAGGCGCAGCCGGAACAGGTCGCGCCGGTTCACGCTTCCGCCCCGACGGCGGCGGTCTTGCGGAGCACCACGCCGACCGCGTCGCCGATGGTCTTGATGGCGTCGGCGTCGTCGTCATCGATCTCGATGGCAAAAGTGTCTTCGACCTTGATGATGATGTCCACCAGGCGGGCCGAGTTGACCTTGAGTCCCTTGATAATGTTCGTGTTCGGGGTGGCCCCGGCCAGCAGGTCCTTGTCGGTCACGAACTCTCCGATAATGTCGATCAGTTCATCAAAAATGGCGTTGGCGTTCATCTGTTTTCTCCTCTTCGCTTTGAATGGTTTGAATGACTTTGGCGTTTTTCCCCTCCCATTTTTTCAGGATCAGGCAGCCGTTGACATCGCCGAACCCGAAACTGGCCTTGGCCAGCACTTTCATCCCGGGAAAGTCTTTGCCGGTTTGAACCACTTTCTCGGCAAAGGGCGCGATGTCCGGATGCAGGTCCTCGCAGTTCCTGGAGGGATGAAGGAACCCGCGGTGAAGCTCAATGACGGCTGCTACCGTTTCAATGGCGCCGGCGGCGCCCAGGCAGTGGCCGATCAGGGATTTGGTGGAGTTGATATAGGGAAAATCGGCCGGGCCCCTTTCCAGCGCCCGGGACCAGTTACCGACCTCGTGGGGATCGGCAAAGGTGGCCGAGAGATGGCCGCTGATGGCGTCGATTTCCCCGGGCGCGATATCCGCTTCCCGGACCGCCTCCCGGATGCAGCGGACCACGCCGTCGGCGTTGGGGGCCGTCATGGACCCGCCGCCTCTCTGCCCGCCGGAGTTGACGTACCCGCCCAGGATTTCGGCGTAAATCCCGGCTCCCCGCCGCAGGGCGGTCTCCAGTTCCTCCAGGATCAGCACGCCGGCCCCCGCCCCCGGCACAAACCCGCAGGCCGAGGCGCTCATGGGCCGGGAGCCTTTTTCCGGCTCGTCATTGTGTTTTCTGGACAGAATCCGCATGGAATCAAATCCTCCCCAGGTATAGGGCGAAGGGGCTTCTGACCCCCCGGCCACCATGCGCCCGGCGCGGCCTTCCCGGATTCTCAGCATGGCATCGATAATGGCCTCGCAGCCGGTATTGCAGGCGGAGGAATTGGAAGTCACCTGGTTGCCGAGACCGAGCAGCCCGCCGATCCTGGCGCTGATGCCGCTGTTCATGACCTGCTCGACCACCCGGCTGCCGATCCGGCGGACCCGGCCCTCGTTGACCAGGGGGATGACCCGCTCGGCGATGGTTTCCATGTCGCCGATGCCGCAGCCCATGACGGCGCCGGTGTCCCAGTCGGTTTGTCCACCGTCGTCGGCGGACGGAAGGCCCGCGTCCTCCCAGGCCTCCAGGGCCGCCAGGGCGGCGTAACCGATGTTGTAGCTGGTATCCTTGAGCTTTTTCTTCTCGATCCGCTCTTCCATGAGAGCGTCGATGTGTTGCGGAATTCCCGCAATGCGGCACCCGAAATTCAATTCCTCCAGCCGGGGGACGAAGCGGACCCCCGACCGCCCGTTTCGCAGGGCCTCCTCGAATTCGGCGATGTTGTTGGCGTTGGGGCTGACAACCCCGATGCCGGTGATGACGACTCTGTTTTTCATGAACGGTTTACCCCCGTGCCGGTCAGCACGCCGTGACAGACGGCGGCGCCGTCTTCGCCCGTGATGCTGACCGTTGATTTGATGTTGCCCCGGCGGAAATAAATTTTTTCCCCTTTGATAATCACCCGCTCCCCGGGTCTGACCAGGCGCGAAAATTCAACCTGGTCGGCAAAGACGAAGTATGGTGTAACGGCGGGGGGCTTTTCTCCGGGGGGCGCCTCCTTCAGGAGCTGGTATATTCCCAGGGCGGTGAGCCCGGCCTGGGCCATGGTCTCGATGAGGATGACGCCCGGCGTCACCGGATGGCCGGGAAAGTGACCCGGGTAGAAGAACTCGTCCTCCCGGAACCGGTAGGCGGAAGTGACGGTCTCGTCGCTCAGTTCGAGGATCTCGTCGATGAACCGGAACGGGGGTTGCTGCGGAATGGCCGCCAGCACCCGTTCCCTCATTTGCCGGTCAGCCGCCATAGATCCCCCCGTTGACATGAATGACCGAGCCGTTGATATAGCTCCCCCTGCTGGCCAGAAAGGCCACCACCTCGGCCACCTCTTCGGGAAGTCCCATGCGTCCCAGGGGGATATCCCCGATGAGCCTGGTTTTGATTTCTTCCGGAAGCTCCCGGGTCATGTCCGTGTCGATGAAGCCCGGGGCCACGGAATTGACCAGGATGTTCCGGCCGGCGACTTCCCTGGCCAGGGACCGGGTCATGGCGTCCAGGGCCCCTTTTTCCATGGTGTAGGGGATCTGGCCGGGATTGCCGGTGTGGCCGGTGATGCTGGAAATGTTGATGATTTTGCCGCCCGACTGCCGGAGCATGAAGAGCCGCAGCACGCGCCGGGTCAGGTGCCACACCCCCCTCATCAGCGACCGCTGGGCGTCGAAATCGTCCAGGGTCGTCTCCATCATCGTTTTGTTGATGCTGGTCCCGGCGTTGTTCACCAGCACGTCGACCCGGCCGGCCGTCTGTTTGATCCGCTGCACCATCTGCTCCACCTGGTCCGCATCGGACATGTCCGCCGGCAGGATAAAGCCCCGACCGCCGAGTTCCGACAGCATCGCCGCGGCCCTGGCGCCGTCGCCCCGGTAATTGATGCCGACCGCAAAGCCGGCGCCGGCAAGGGCCCGGCAGCAGGCGGCGCCGATGCCCCGGGTGCCGCCGGTCACGACGGCGACCGGTATTTTTTCATTTTCAGTCATCAGTAAAAGCCTTTCCAAGGCGTTGTTCTTCTGGAAGGCTAAAGCCCTCCCCTGCACTTATACCGATTTCAAATCAGGCTATTCTCTCCCCCCCATCCACGCAGATCAGGGCTCCGTTAATCCAGGCGGCCTCGTCCTGGCAGAGGAGAAAAATGACATCAGCCACATCCTCGGGCCGCGTCAACCGGCCGAAGGGATTGCGCAGGCAAGCCCGGGCCGAGATCTGGCGGTTGCCCGGAATTGCCCGCAGGGCGGCCGTATCCGTGACCCCGGCCTGGATCACGTTGGAGCGGATGCCATAGGGCGCGAACTCGACCGCCAGGGACCGGGACACGGATTCCAGGACGGCCTTGGCCGCGGAAACGGCGGCGTAGCCCCGCCAGGCCACGGTGTTGCCCTCGCTGGTCAGGCTCAGCACTCGCGCGTCTTCCGCGAACAGCCCGCGCTGGTTTATTTCCTGCACCCACTCTACAATATTTGATCCCATGGCCTGGATGGTGCGGGCAAAATCCCCGGCCTCCAGAAGCAGATCGTTGGCGTATTCGGGAGGCGACGCCAGCGGATGAAGCGCGTCAGCGCCTTCCTCAAAGAGGCCCTCCACGGCGCTGTCCAGCCATTCCGGCGGCAGCGCAACCCGTCGGGCGAGAAGCTCCCGGGTCTTTTCCGCCGTGTCGGCCGGATGATAAGGCGCGAGTAGCCGGAGGTTTCCGAAGGCGATGGAATGCAAAACCAGTCTGATCCGATCTGTTCTCGCGAACGTTTCCTCCAGGCGGTCGAGCACGCGGGTGATGGTCTCGGCAGCGGTCGCGTCGGCGTTAAACGTCACCACCTTCACTCCGGTCGACCGCATTTCGTCGAACAGGGGTTCGATCCGGGACATGGCGCCTTTGCGGTCCCGGTGAACGATGCACAGGTTCATGCCGTGCCGGGAGAGCTTCCGGGCGCAGGCCAGACCGAAACCGCTGGAGCCGCCGATGATCAGCGCCCAGTAGCCCGAATCAAACGAGAACATGTTCTTTTTCCTTTCCGGCTGCAGCGCCGAATGTTTTTTCCGCCGCCGCCAGGCTGGTGACGGCGCGGCAGGCCACGTTGATCGAGGCGAAAAACGCCTTCAGCGGCCGGTGGGGCCCCACCTCGAAAAAAGTTTTCGCCTTTTCCGCCAGGCAGCCCATGTTGTCCCGCCAGCGCACGGTCCCGCTGATCTGAAGGACCAGATTATCAATCACGGCCTCCCGGGCGGGTGTGTGAAAATCACCGGTATAATTAGATGTGACTTTTGCCGCCTGTGGGGCCTGAATCTGCTCCCGGGCGGCGTTCAGGCAGGCCCGGAACGGCTCTTCAATGCCGGCCATGAAGCGGCTGTGAAACGGCGCGCTCACGTTCAGTCGGACGAACCGAAGGGACGGAGGATCGCCGGCAGCCCGGGTAATCCGCTGTTCCGCCTCATCCAGGGCTTCGATCCGGCCGCTGATCACTACCTGACCGGCGGAATTGATGTTGGCCACGTCTACGGGCAGATCCGCCATGACCCGACGGATAGAATCGGCATCCAAATTTTCTCCGATCACCGCGGACATGCCGCCGGCGCCGGTCGGGAAACAGGACTGCATCAACCGCCCGCGGACCTGAACGATTTGCAGGGCCGCGGAGAACGACAAAGCACCGGCCGCGACCAGGGCCGCGTATTCGCCGACGCTGTGGCCCCCGAAATAATCGGCGGCCAGGCCGTATCTCTCCTGAAGCCCCCTGTACATCGCTATTTCCGTGGTGAAGATGCACGGCTGGGCGTACTCGGTCAAATTCATCAACAGATCGTCCCGAAAGCACATGTCCGCCACGTTCCAGCCAAGCGTATCGGAGGCCTCCTCATATACTTCCCGGCACTCGGGCAGGGCGTTGAAAAAATCTTCGCCCATGCCTTTGCGCTGGGTTCCCTGTCCGGGGAAAACAACCGCTGTCTCTATTTCAGTCATTCCGGCACTCTCCTTCTGTCAGTCTCCGTCTCTCTGGTATTGTTATTGCTTTGTGAAGTCCGTTGTGACTACAAAAGGCGTGCCAGGTTTACGCGATTAAACAACTGGCCTGAATTACAGATAAAAACAGGTTTATGGTTTTGCTTGAATTTTGTTTCGGAAAAGACAATCATCATGCCGTGTACATTGGTTATGCAAAATATGTACGGTAACCCACCTAAAACGATTCCGGTGAGACGCGACCATGCTTCAGGGAAAAAAAGAACTGGCAGGTGAGGAGCGGGAGTTCCTCCTTCTTATAAAACAGGCGACGCTGGCCAACCCCTTCAGCCCGCAACGAGACGAGATTGACAGGAAAATCTCGGGCGCAACCGACGACGCCGGGGAAGCCAGACCCCTTGAAATGGCGGTTGACGCGGTCAAGCAGCGCATCCAGGTGCTGGACGCAACGGACCGCGGCAACATCAATCTGTTTTCGGGAATGGACCGGCAGCTGGTCGAAGGCCTTTTCGCCTTTGATTTCTTTTACAGCTTCCGCAAGCAGTTTGATCAACTTATACAGGACCAGATGGACGCCGGCGACAAGGTCATCAAGTTTCCCTTTGCCGGCGCCGCCCGGGCATCCCTCCAGAAAAGAGGGTTTGACGAAGACAGCATCCAGCGGATTGTCGAAGAGTCCTATCAGTTCCGGCGCGCCTTCTTTTTCATCAACCGCAACCTGGTGGGCCGGAGCGCGGTGATGCAGAAGCTGCGCCTGGATCTGTGGAACAACATCTTTACCCACAACTTTGAACTTTACCGGGCGTATTTGCGGGACCGCATGGAGGATTTTTCCACCATCATCCTGGGAGAGACAGGCGCCGGAAAAGGCGCCGTGGCGGCCGCCATCGGGAACTCAGGTTATATCCCCTTTGACATGAAAAAAAACCGTTTTGCCGAAAGCTTTACCCGGTTTTTTGTCCCCGTCAATCTCTCCCAGTTTCCCGAGTCCATCATTGAATCGGAGCTCTTCGGCCACAAAAAAGGGGCGTTTACCGGCGCCATCGAGGATTACAGCGGCGTTTTTTCGCGATGCGGCCTGCATGGATCCATCTTTCTTGATGAAATAGGCGAGATCTCGCTGCCCATGCAGATCAAGCTGCTCCAGGTTCTCCAGGAGAGGATCTACTACCCGGTCGGAAGCCGTAAACAGGAACGTTTCTACGGTCGGGTCATTGCCGCGACCAACGGCTCCATCGACAAGCTCCGCAGCGAGGGGACTTTCCGGGATGATTTTTATTACCGCCTGTGCTCGGACGTGATTTACGTCCCCTCCCTCAGGGAGCGCATCCAGCAGGACGAGGAAGAACTGGACCACCTGATCGCCGTTATCGTCAAGCGGACCGTCGGCCGGAACGCCCCTGAATTTGTCGAGATGGTGCATGAAGTGATCGCTACCCGGCTGGGCAAGACTTATCCCTGGCCCGGCAATGTCCGGGAGCTGGAGCAGTGCGTCCGCAGGGTTCTGCTGAAAAAAGACTACACCGGGGATAACAAGCTTGTCAGCAATGACATCAAGGATGAGCTGGCCGACGGCCTCGAACAGGGCAACATCCCCGCCAACCGGCTTATCGCGGGCTATTGCAAACTGCTGTACGAACGCCTCGGGACCTTCGAAGAGGTGGCCAGGCGGACGATCCTCGACCGGCGCACCGTCGCCAAATATATAAAGGAATGGGATTCGGACAGGGATACCGGCTCATAACGTTCCAGTTGCGCGCGACGACTTCAAAACGCCACAATATCTTGACAATATATTGTTTCCATATTATTGAACACAGGATTGCGCGTCAGGCTCTCGGCGACCTCGACGCATTCAATGCCGAGGCCTGTTGAAGAAAAATCGTCATGTCAATTTCCAAATCAGGGGGAACCATGAAAAAGATCGGCATTATCGGGGGCTCCGGGCTGGACGACCCGGACCTGCTGAAAGAACCCCATGAAATCGACGTCATCACCCCGTATGGAGAGCCTTCGGCGCCGCTGATGTGCGGCAAGGTAGAAGGCGTGGAAGTGGTCCTTCTGCCCCGGCACGGCAAAAAACATCAGCATTCTCCGTCCGGGGTCAATTACCGGGCCAACATTCAGGCCTTCAAGGACAACGGCGTCACCCATATCTTGGCCACGACCGCCTGCGGCAGCCTGCGACAGGAGATCGACCGGGGGCATTTCGTGATCCCGGATCAGTTCATCGATTTTACCAAGAACAGAAAGAATACCTTTTTTGAATCATTCGTCGGCATGGATTTGAGCGCTCACACGCCCATGGCCGACCCCTTTGACGAAAATCTGCGCCGGATCCTGCTGGGCTGCGCCGTTGAAATGGGGGTTAACGTTCACGACCGCGGGACCGTGGTCACTATTGAAGGCCCCCGGTTTTCCACCCGGGCGGAATCCCGTATGTTCCGGATCTGGGGGGCGGATGTCATCAACATGACCGTGGCCACGGAAGTGACCCTGGCCAATGAAGCGGGCATCCCTTACGCGGCTGTGGCCATGTCCACTGATTACGACTGCTGGAAGGAAGATGAGGAGCCGGTGACCTGGAAGGAAATCATGGCCGTGTTCAACAGCAACGCCGAAAAAGTGAAGCGGATTCTACTGGCGGCAATAGTTAAAATATAAATCAAGGAGGAAGTGTCATGTCGGATATAAAAAAAGCCATCCGGACCGTGCCTGACTGGCCGGCCAAGGGAGTCATGTTCCGGGATATCACCACGCTGCTGCAGGAGCCGGCCGCATTCAAGAAGGTTATTGACTGCTTTTATGACCGGTACAAGGCCATGAATCTTGACGCCATCCTGGGGATTGACGCCAGGGGGCTGATTTTCGGAGCACCGCTGGCCTACCTTCTGGGAATTCCCTTTATCCCCGTCCGGAAGAAAGGAAAATTACCATACCGCACCGTGAGCCAGTCTTACGCCCTGGAATACGGCCAGGACAGCATTGAGGTTCACGAGGATGCCATCAGAAAGGGCGACCGGGTGGTGATCATCGACGACCTTATCGCCACCGGCGGAACCGTCAAGGCCGCTATTGACCTGGCCGAAAAGCTGGGAGGCGAGGTGGTGGAGTGCGCGTTCGTCATCGATCTGCCGGACCTGAAGGGAAAAGAGAAGATCAAGGAGTATTCCATCTTTACTCTGGTTGAGTTCGAAGGGGAATAGCCGCGTCCGCCGCTTTATCCCGAAACCATATGGACAATCATAACCCTATTGAACTTTCGCCGGGAGATTCGTTCCGTTTCGCCTGCCACCGGAAGGTGACCTGCTTCAACCAGTGCTGCGGCGACCTGGTTCAGTTCCTGACGCCGTACGATATTCTGCGCCTTAAAAACCGCCTGGGCCTGACCTCGGGCGAGTTTCTCTCCCGCTACACCCGACAGCAGACCGGCGGGGAAACCGGCCTGGTCGTCGTTTCTCTGACGACGGGCTCACCAGATGATCTCCGCTGCCCGTTTGTCGCGCCCGAAGGATGCGGCGTCTATGAAGACCGTCCTTCCTCCTGCCGCTCTTATCCCCTGATCCGGCTGGCATCCCGGTCAAGAGAAACCGAACAAATCAGCGAACGGTTTTTCCTGATCCGGGAAGATCACTGCCTTGGCTTTGATCAGGACCGGACTCAGACGGTGCGCCAGTGGGTAGAAGAACAGGGCTTGGCGGAGTACAACCGGATGAATGACCGGATGATGGAGTTGATCAGCGCTAAAAACCGGCTTGCGCCGGGCCGTTCACTGTCCCTGGCGGAAGCCAATATTTTTTATACCGGCTGTTACGACCTGGACCGGTTCCGGAAAGAGATCTTTGAAACCGGCCGGCTGGCCGAGACCGGTATGACAGGCGTTGACTTGACGGCGGCGGAACAGGATGACCGGGCACTGCTGCATTTGGCTCTGACCTGGACAGGCCGTATGCTGTTTCCGCAACAGGCGGGGGCTTGATGGAACTGACCGGGAAAACCGCCCTGGTGCTCGGCGCCATAAAAGGAATCGGCAGGGAAATCGGCCTGGCCCTGGCCCGCCGGGGGGTCCGTCTGGGCCTGACTTATAATGACTGGGAAGAGCGCCTGCCGGAGATGAAGGCCGCTTTTGCCGCCACCGGAACAGACTATGAAGTCCTGAAGATCGATCTCAATCAAACCGACCGGATACCCGCTCTGATCGACCGGGTCGTCGCCCGGTTCGGCCGGCTCGATATTCTGATCAATAATATTGAACGCGGCGGCTGGCCGGTGGTTCACGGCCCCTACAAGGCGACTCAGTGGGACATGGAAATGGCCACCACCCTGCGGGCCAAGCAATGGGTTTTCCAAGAGGCCCTGCCGCATCTGAAAACGTCCGGCCAAGGGGTAGTCATCAATTTTTCCTCCATCGCGGCTATCGTCGGCCGGGCCGGGCCGGCCGCACCTGTCTTTAACGACGGTTACGCCGCCGCCAGCCGGGGGATATCTATTTTAACGGAAACATGGGCCCGCATGGGCGCGCCGGAGGTGCGGGTCAATGAAATCATGCTGGGGTTTTTTGACACCCGCCACGCGCGGGACACCCGCGGATGGGGGCTGCTGACCGACGACCAGAGACAGGCGATTATCGGCCATACCCTGATGGGACGGACCGGGTGCCTGGAGGATGTGGTCAAGGCCGTGATGTATATCATCGAGGACGCCCCCTTCATGACCGGAAGCGTGTTAAGGCTTGACGGCGGTTATGTACTGGGCGGCGAAGCCATGACACCGCTGCCGGAAGGGATGGAATAGATGCGCGAGTCATCCGGTCCGGAGCCGATATTTTATGGATGGTATATTGTAGCAGTAGCGTTTATCGCCAATTTCATGTCTACCGGCACGGGGTTTTACGCCTTTAACGCCTTTCTGGAGCCCCTCTGCCAGGCCCACGGCTGGACCCGGACCCAGGTGAACATGGCGCTGGTCATCAGTACGCCGTTTGGATTTCTGGGACAGTTCATTTACGGCACACTGATCATGCGGCTGGGCATCAAAAAGCTGATGATGGCTGGATCACTGCTCGGCGGTGTCGCTTTTATTCTGCTTTTTCAGACATCCAGCCTGGGGCTGTTCTATTTTTTTTATGTGCTGCTGTTTTTCGGTAATTATGCCTATGGCGGCATCGTCGCCAATTCAGCCGTCAACAACTGGTTCATCAAAAAAAAAGGTGCGGCCCTGGGTATTGCCACCTCGGGCATCTCCTTTTCCGGGGCGGTTCTGCCGATTATCGCCATGGCGCTGATTTTCCGGATGGGGATGACCGGTGCATCCGTTTGTCTTGGAGCGATGGTTATCGCCTTGGCCCCCCTGTTCTGGCTGGTAGTGGTAGACTGGCCCGAAAAACGCGGTTTATTCCCGGATGGGGGGAGCAGTGACCCGGCCTCAGCGGGTAAGTATAGCTACCCCGATCCGCCGCCATCTGCCGTCGGCGTAACCGGCGCGGTTCCACTCCCGGCCGATGGCGGCCGCAACAGACAGACTTACTGGACCCTGGCTCGGTTGATCCGGGTTCCGGCGTTCTGGCAGCTGGGACTGGCCTATGCCATGGCCATGATGGGGGTGGTCGGCGTCATGTCCCAGTTAAAACCAAGATTTGTGGATGTGGGGTTCTCCGATTCAACCGCCATGATTTTAATGACCGTGACGGCGTTTGTCGGGGCAGTCGGAAAATATATCTGGGGGGTCCTGTGCGACTCCATCAACCCGACCCGGGTGGTTTCGGCCATCATGATCGCCAACGCCGTCGGTCTGGTGGCGGCACTGGCGGCGCATTCGGCCGTGGCGATCGGCGTGTTTATTCTCCTGTTCGGCTTTGCCATGGGAGGGGTAATGGCAACCTATCCCATTATCGTAGCGGATCTGTTTGGAAGAGAGTCGTTCACCGCGGTGTTCCGGTTCATGGCTGTTTTTCTGGTCATGCAGATGGCAGGTTACATCATTGCCGGAGCGAGCTTTGACCTGACCGGTTCCTATAACAGAGCTTACGGTATATTTATCGGCCTTGATTTGATCGCGGCGGTTATCGTGTTTTCGGTCCGGAGACCTGTATTATAAATAAAAACAGTGCGTTTTATTGCTGCCGCGCATGGCTGCACAATTTGCCCGAATCGGTGTTTTGACAACAAACCGCAAACATGATACAGACAAAATCCATAATACAGGGGATTGATGAAACACGCACCTGGCTGGCCTGAACCGGAACGATCATATCCACCGTTCGCCGCAAAAGGGATGCGCAAATAGTATATACCAGAAAGGAGATTACCATGGGTGATGCATCACGCCAACCATCCGGAAAAAAAGCCTTATCACTCGCTGTTGCGTTCTGTATGATAATCGCTCTCGCAGCAAGTGCTTTCGGTGCGGATCTTTCCAAGGAAGATGCCCGGGGGGTCTTAAATGAAAGCATCAAAGCGCTGCTCACCGGCGAGGAGTTCAGCCCGGCCCTGAAACAGAAGCAGGTAACGCTGAAAGAGATGGTGAACAAAGGCGCCATAACCAAGGAGGAGTTGAAAGACGCTTCCACACAAAAAGCCCTCCTTTCCATCCTGAATAGTATCAGGACTTCACGGTATATTTTACAGGAAGTCCCCAAACGCGTGGAAGCACTGCTTGCTCCCCACATGAACTGGGAAGAGGTCAGGGAAATGGTCTGGAAGGCGGGCGCCTCGGTCATTCCCGACGGCGAGAAAATGACGATAACCATTGCCACCCTGGCTCCGACCGGCACGCCCTGGCTGAATCTGCCGGAAAAAGTTCTCATCCCCCAGATCGACAGGCTGAGCGGGGGCAAGGTGGTAATGAAAATATACAGCGGCGGTGTCATGGGTGAAGATACCGATATTCTGCGAAAGATGGATATCGGCCAGATCGACTCCTGCGGCTGTACCGCCCTGGGTATCCTGGCGGCGTCGCCGGAAACGTCCGTGCTGCTTCTGCCAGGGCTTTTCAACAACTACGATGAGGTGGATTACATTACCAAAAAATTCAGAAAAGAACTCGACAGCGCCTGCGAGAAACGGGGCTATATCCTGTCATCCCTTATCGATACCGGTAATTTTTATCTGTTTTCCAAAAACAAGATTTCAAGCCTGGCCGACATTAAAAAGCAGAAGGTGCTGACCTGGTTCGGCACCATGGAAACCACTTTTCTGGGCGAACTCGGAATTGACGCGACGCCCGTGGCCGTCCCTGAAATCGTCTCGGCCATGAGCACCGGGCTGGCCGATACCAATCTGGCGCCCGCGGCATGGATGCTCGGCATGCAGGCATATCAATACGTGAATTATTATGTCAAGCAGCCGCTGCTGTATTCCCCCGGCGCCGCGCTGGTCAGCATCAATACGAAAGACAGGCTGCGCAAGCAGTTTAACGTGTCCGAAACATTTGCGCTGAATATTCAGGAAATGCTCGTTTATGAGGTCAATACCCTGGAAGATGAGTGGAGGAAACAGAGCCGTGCCTATGAGGAAAAGAGCCTGGCGGCCTTTGAACAAAAATGCAACATAAAGCCCGTGACCCTGTCTCCTGAAGATATGGAGACGATCCGGAAGGCCGGCATCAAAACACGTGAAAAACTTGCCGGCCAGGCCTTTTCCAAGGAACTCATGGATCAGGTGCTGAAAGCGCTGGAAGAGTACAGAGCGCACAAAAAATAAAAACGTCATAGCGTTATTTATTAAACCAATAAAAACAGTGAGGAGCGTCAACTGTGATCACGAAATTTAAAAAGATCCTTTTCCCCACCGATCTTTCCGAGCATGCCCGTTATTCCTTTCAATACGCGTCCAGCGTCGCCGCTTTTTGCAACGCGGGCATTGTCATTCTTCATGTCATGGGGGACGATCCGCCCCAGAACACGAGAAACATGCTGTCCGTATTTCTCGGCAGCGAAAAAATGAGGGAGCTTGATGAACAGCATGACGAACATGCCCAGAGCGCCCGGGATATTCTTATCGGCAAACGCCGGGAAGCGGATATCGTCCGGGACACCCTGGGGGGAGGCATCGAGGACGTCAAGCGGCAACTCCAGCAGCATGACATCCCGGCGGATGAAATCATCGTCAAAAAAGGCGACCCGGTTGGAGAAATTTTCGCGGCGGTAAAAAAATACGACTGTGACCTGATCGTCATGGGCCACGGCAAATATAATGTCTTGGCGGAGGCGGTCATGGGTTCCACGACCAAAAGCGTTTTAAAGAAAAGCCGGATCCCGGTTCTGGTGATTCCCACACCCAAGAAATAACGCGACCTTTTCCTGTCGATCGGAACAGCGACATGCGGGAGTATCATATCACGATCAGGGCAGGTCGCGGGCTTCTTGTCGCTTTGGGCGGCCTTGCGTTCGGCATGGTAGTGATTGTAGCGGGGTTGGCGTACCTGTTCCTGGCCTATGACCCTTTAGACAGGATCAGTTTGAGAGTAGCCCTGGGGCAGCAGGACCTGAAAGCCCGGATGGCGGCTTCTTTCCCGGTGGTCGCCAAGATTGACCAGTTGTTGCGCGTGCCGCTCAATGATACTATTTCCGTAACAATCCCTTTTAAGCAGCATTTCTCCATTCCCTTCAACAAAACGCTGGATGTTCCGGTTGAGCTGAATACCACCATCCCGGTTTACATGACCGTCCCCTTCAAGTCGGACATTCCCATTGAAACGGAGGTTTTTGTGGATACGGTCATTAAAACCACGATACTGGGGGTTCCGATCGCTGTTCCCATCAAGGGATATATTCCGGTTAAAGCGACCATTCCGGTCGATCAGCAGGTGGTGGTCAAGGAGGATTTTCAACTGGCCCTGAAATCACCCGTAAGCGTTGAGATCAAAGACACCTTCGAAATTCCGATCAGTACCGTTTTTTCCGCAGAGATTCCCCTGAAAACGGAGTTGACGATTCCGTTTAAAGAGCAGGTTCTGGCGAACGTCTCTCTGGAGGGGGACGGGGCGGAAGAGATACCCAATCTGCATATCATGGACAACACGATGGATTTGAAACTCAATCAGATGCGGCTGGTCTGGAAGGAAAAACCGTAGCACGTGTCATTCTAAGGACGGAATGTTTTCCGGCTGAAATACCATGGCAGGCTGTGGGAGAGAATCCCGGCGGTGATGGACAGGGCCCGGGGAATGTTTCGCCGGGGAACAGATTCGCCCATGGCCCGGCGGATGTATTCCAGCGGGTGAACCAGCGGTTTGCCGAAGGGAGCCAATGGCCGGACGCAGCTTAGCATGAGCAGACAGCCGGTGCAGTAAATGGCGGCGGCATCTCCCTCGGCCCGGTCCAGGGTCAGCAACTGTCGCAGGGCGTTTTTGACCAGATCGACCACGGAAAACCTGTTGGCGCCGGCGGCCATGCCGCAGCACAGCCCGTGCTGTCTGTTTTGCGGTGTTTCATGAACGGTCAGCCCCAGGCGCTTTAAGATGGCACGCTGGGACTCCATGAATGCGCCGCCTAAAACCCGGGCATGACAGGAGTCGTGCATGACCACGCTGCCGGTCAGGGGCCGGGTGATAGACAGGCGGCCGTCAGCCAGCGCCGCCGTCAGCCAGTCGGTCAGAAAAGTGGTCTTGAAGTCGAACTCAGCCCCGAACTGCTTCGGCAGAACATTGGTAAACATGTTGAAGCAGGCCGGGCAGATGAAAACCATTTCCCGGACCGGCTTGTCCCGGTAAAATTCCGTCAGTTTTTTCGCGATCTCTCGCGTTTTGTCCAGATTGCCGGTGCGGAAGAACATCTCACCGCAGCACAGATCGAAGTTTCCCCAGACCGGCAGCAGGTCGAAGATTTTCCCCGTCGCCAGAAAAGGCATGGCCAGGAGGTTGCAGCCGGGGTAAAGAACGGTTTGGGCCGGGGGATCGGGTTGGTTCCATTTGTTGAGGATTTCTTTTTCGCTGGCGTAAAAAGGGATGTCCTCCCGGAAATTGGGTCGGCGGCCGGGCATCAGGTAAGCGGCCCGCATGGGCAGTCCCTGCTGCTTGTTGCGTTCGTCCCAGCCGGAGATGATCCGTTCGTAAGGGTGGGCGTCGTTGGGGCAGAAGGCATCGCAGGCGTAGCAGCTGACGCATTTTTCCAGAATGCCGGAGGTGTCCCCCCGGTTGACCTTTTTGATTTCCCGGACGGCCTCGTCCCGAGTAAAGTCAATATACCGGCAATTGACCAGACACTCCCCGCATTCGACGCAGGCGTCCCAGTTGAGGGTTTTTCGTAGATCCAACGGTTGCATGCTATCAACCATCCCCCTTGGGTAAATATTTTGAGAAAGCCGTTTGTTCGCTCCCTGATTATTTTGGGCGCGCTTCTCTCCCCTGGCTAATTTTCTCGAACTCGGGCTTCGCCCTCAAACAGCGAGAAAATTTTAACGCCAGCGTCGCTCGCGCTTTCTCCCCAAAATAATCAAGATCGCTCACAAAGGACTTTCTCAAAACGTACTTGCCCTGAGTACCTTTTTTTGAACTTGGCGGCTATGCGCTAATTATAGTCTACCTGCTGATTTTAAGCGCACGATGAAAACAGCCGTAAAAATCAGTAGCACAAAATATATTTTAAAAATCCGGTAAAGACTTGTTGCGACCGCCTTATCCTTCCAGCACCATTTAGTATAAGCGACTAACCCGACAAACATAAGAAAATTAAAGGCAATCATCAATAAAGTCTAAGGCCACGGGATATTGCTGACGACAAAATAAGCATTTGTGGAGCAGAGGTGAATAATAAATACCACGAACGCAACAATATAAAAAACGATCGTCTCTTGATTTTTCCAATACATTTAAAACCCTGTGGATTTAATTCAACCAGCATCCGGCACAATGAAAATCAGGGCAATAGAGAGATTGAACAGGTCCGGCTTGAGAAAGAATAGTCAATATCAGATGGCGGCGGAAAAAGTATTTTTGTGAGCGACCTTCGAGCATTTTGGGAAACAAGGGAGCAACGTCCTTCGCGTCAAGAATTTCTCGCTGTTTGAGGGCGAAGCCCGAGTTCGAGAAATTCAGCGAAGGACGTTGCTCCCGCCCAAAATGCTCGGGGGAGCGAACAAAATATACTTTCTGCGCTCCCGGATGCCACTGATTAAGGCCGTCAGGCCGAGTTTATGCGATTTCAGCGGAGGCGTTGGCTGAATCCCGAAAGCGATCAGTCGCGAAAAAAGTCACTGCCGGCCATGGCGTTGATCCGCTGGTACCGTCCACGCTTTGCCGGCCGAGACTTATTCCGCCTTCCCGGCTTCCCCGCCGCCGGCCATGGCTTTGAGTCGCTGGTACCGTTCCCGGTATTCCTTTTCCAGCTGAACCGTAAGCCGTTTGGACTCTTCCGGGAAGGACTTCTGCAGGGCGGCGTAACGCACTTCGCCGGCCAGAAACTCCTGGAGGGTTCCGTCCGGTTCCTTGGATTCCAGCGTAAAGGGATTTTTCCCCTCTTCTTTCAGCAGGGGATTAAACCGGTACAGCGGCCAGTACCCGCTCTGCACGGCCAGTTTCATCTCCTCCTGGCTCTTGCCCATGCCTTTTTTGATGCCGTGGTTGATGCAGGGCGCGTAGCACAGGATCAGCGACGGTCCGGGATAGGACTCCGCCTCGGTCAGGGCCTTCATCAGCTGCTGCTTGTTGGCGCCCATGGCCACGCTGGCTACATAGACGTAACCGTAGGTCATGAACATGCCGCCCATGTCCTTCTTGGCGGTCTTTTTGCCCGAGGCGGCGAACTTGGCGATGGAGCCGGTGGGCGTGGCCTTGGAGGACTGGCCGCCGGTATTGGAATACACCTCGGTGTCGTACACAATGACGTTGATATCCTCGCCCGAGGCCAGGACATGATCCACGCCGCCAAAGGCGATGTCATAAGCCGCGCCGTCGCCCAGAAAAACCCAGTAGGATTTCTTGGTAAACAGCCTGGACATGGCATTGATCTCCGCCAGCAGCGGATCGTTAGCGAATTTCGGCAGCAACGCTTTCAGCTTGTCGCCGTATTCCCGTGAACCGGAGGCGTCATTCCTCTTTTCCAGCCACCCGGTCATGGCCTCTTTGACGGCGGCGTCGATATCCGCTGCCATGGCCTGGTTCATCAGGTCCGCCAGACGGGCGCGCTGCTGCTTGTCGGCCAGGAGCATGCCGTAGGTGAATTCGGCAGGGTCCTCGAACAGGGAGTTGCCCCAGGTGGGACCGAAGCCGTCTTTGTTGGTACAGTAAGGAATGGCCGGAGCCGAACCGCCCCAGATGGAGGTACAGCCGGTGGCGTTTCCGATGATCATGCGTTCCCCAAAGAGCTGGGTCACCAGTTTGGCATAAGGCGTTTCCCCGCAACCGGCGCAGGCACCGGAGAACTCCAGCAGGGGCTGGCAGAACTGGCTGCCCTTGATGGAGTCGCGTTTGAGCAACTGGTCTTTGATGGATACGGTTTCCGAGAACTTATGGTTGGCCACCTGCGGGTCAAGCTGGGTTTCCAGGGGCTGCATGACCAGGGCGGGCTTTTTGGCCGGGCAGATATCGGCGCAATTGCCGCAACCCAGACAGTCCTGTGTATAGACCTGGATCCGGAAATGATGGTCTTTGAGTTCCTTGCCCTGTGCCGGAATCGTGACAAAGGATTCCGGGGCGCCCTTCTTTTCGTCTTCCGTCAGCAGGACCGGCCGGATAGCCGCGTGCGGGCAGACCATGGAACACTGGTTGCACTGGATGCAGTTTTCCGGAACCCACTGCGGAACCTTGATGGCGATGCCGCGTTTTTCATATTTCGTCGTGCCCGTCGGGAAAATGCCGTCCGGCCGGAAAGCGCTCACCGGCAGCTTGTCGCCCTGCTGAGCCAGCATGGGCATCATCACGTTCTTCACGAAATCGGGCAAGCCGGCGCCGGCGTCACCTGCGTCCGTGGCCGTCGCCCAGGAGGCCGGATAGGCGATTTCGACCAGATTGGCCAGGCTCTGGTCCACGGCCCCGCAGTTCATGGCCACGATATTGTCGCCTTTCTTTCCGAACATCTTTTTAATTTCATCCTTGAGATGAGCAATGGCGTCCTCCACCGGAATGACGTTGGCCAACTTGAAGAAAACGGTCTGCATGATCATGTTGATGCGGCCGCCCAACCCGAGTTCTTCGGCGATCTTCACGGCGTCAATGGTATAGAATTTGAGTTTTTTGGCGGCAATGGTTCGCCGCATGGATGCGGGAAGTTTTTCCTCCATCTGCGCCAGGGTCCAGTTGGTATTCAGCAGAAAAGTGCCGCCTTCCTTGATCCCCTCCAGCAAATCATAGACATTGACATAACTGTCCTTGTGGCAGGCGATATAATCGGCGGCATCGATCAGGTAGGTGGACTGAATCGGTTTCTTGCCGAAACGCAGGTGAGACATGGTCACCCCGCCGGATTTTTTGGAATCATAGGCGAAATAGGCCTGGGCATACATGTCGGTATTGTCGCCGATAATCTTGATGGCGCTCTTGTTGGCGCCGACAGTGCCGTCCGCGCCCAGTCCCCAGAACTTGCATTGCACCGTTCCGGCCGGCGCCGTATCAATGGTTTCGGTCACGGGCAGGGAGGTATGCGAGACATCATCGTTAATGCCAACGGTAAAATGATTTTTCGGGGCAGCGGCCTTCATGTTGTCATAAACGGCCTTGACCATGCTGGGGGTGAACTCCTTGGAGCTCAACCCATAGCGTCCGTTGAGAATGGTCGGGGTTTCGCGACGTTCCAGGTAAACGGTGCAGACATCCTCGAAGAGGGGATCACCCATGGCCCCGCGCTCCTTGGTCCGGTCAAGCACGGTAATGATTTTGGCCGTGGCAGGAATAGCGGCCAGCAGATGAGCAGCGGAAAAAGGCCGGAAGAGCCGGACCTTGACCAGCCCGACCTTTTCGCCCCGGGCGGTCATATAGTTGATGGCTTCCTCGATAGTTTCGCAGGAGGATGCCATGGAAATGATGATCCGTTCGGCATCCGGCGCGCCCACGTAATCAAACAGATTGTATTTTCGTCCGGTCAGGTCGCTGACCTTCTTCATGTATTTGGCTACAATGGCCGGCACTTTTTCGTAGTAAAGGTTGGAGGCCTCCATGTTCTGGAAATAAATGTCCGGATTCTGGGCCGTTCCCCGCAGTTCCGGCCGTTCCGGGCTGGCGCCCCGGGCGCGGAAAGACTTCACTGCTTCCTGATTGACCAGTTTGGCCATGTCGTTATAGTCAATAGTGGCGATTTTCTGAATTTCATGGGAGGTGCGGAATCCGTCAAAGAAATGAACAAAGGGCAGACTGGCTTCAATGGCCGACAGGTGGGTGACCAGACCCAGGTCCATGACCTCCTGAACCGACGCCGAAGCGATCATGCAGAAGCCGGTCTGACGGACGGCCATGACATCCTGATGGTCCCCGAAAATGGACAGGGCGTGGCCGGCCACGGCGCGGGCCGTGACATGAATAACGCCGGGCAGCAGCTCGCCGGACATTTTATACATGTTGGGGATCATGAGCAGCAACCCCTGAGAGGCGGTAAAGGTGGCGGTCAGGGAGCCTCCGGCAAGGGAACCGTGGGCCGCGGCGGCGGCGCCGGCTTCGGATTGAAGCTGACGAACCAGCATGGCCTGACCGAAAATATTCTTTTTGCCTTTGGCGGCCCATTCATCCGCGGTTTCACCGATGGGTGAAGAAGGCGTAATGGGATACAGTGTCGCTACATCGCTCATGGCGTAAGCCACATAAGCGGCAGCCGTATTGCCGTCAATCGTTTGCATCGTTGCCATAGGAGCTCCTT
Organism: Thermodesulfobacteriota bacterium; assembly: GCA_040753795.1. Taxonomy (NCBI): domain Bacteria; kingdom Pseudomonadati; phylum Thermodesulfobacteriota; species Thermodesulfobacteriota bacterium. The sequence goes on along the minus strand of JBFMDX010000002.1, from coordinate 91,311 downwards.
AAAATCTAATGAAATCAAAGGTTTCGGTTAAGGGAAACAAAGAACATTCAAGGCGCAGATTTTTTTTATACCCAAATAAAAATAGAATGTAAATCAAAAAGTTGCCTTCCCCGCCTTCTTAATGGAGACGCAGCAGGACAAAACAGGCGGCCTTGATTTTTCATCCCGGACTGTGTATTTTGATGTTCCGGTTGAAACGGGACGACTCATGGGGGTTGATCCGGATAAAGGCCACCGCGAATTCGGCTCATGACTTTTTAAAAAAATATTAGCCAGTAATGATGAATACAAATCAGAACAGTGGGCGACAGACAAAAAGTTTCGGGGCGGTCCTGCTGATGGCGATAGTACTTGCGGGCATGAGCCCGTTTTCGACGGTCGCGGCCGATACCCCCGGAATGGCCGCCGGGTTCTCTTCGAATCTGACAGTGGCGGATGATCAGGGACAGACCACCGCCGCGGCGGTCGATGACGGAAGCGACTTTGCCGAAAGCGCCGGAGATGATGAATTCAGCGACTTTGACGAATTTGAAAAAGCCGTCGGGGAAGAGGTCTTTGATCCTTTGGCCGGATATAACCGGGTCATGACCACGGTCAATGACCGGCTTTATTACTGGGTGCTAAAACCGATAGCCCGCGGATACAAATTCGTGCTGCCGGAACCAATCCGGGTGAGCATCGGCCGGTTTTTTGTCAACCTGGGATTTCCGGTCAGGCTGGTCAATAACCTGCTTCAGTTTAAATTGCAAAGAGCCGGAGCGGAGACCGCGCGGTTTGTTGTGAATACCACGGCGGGGATCGCCGGGTTTTGGGATCCCGCCTCCAATTGGATGGATCTGCCTGTTTATGATGAGGATTTCGGGCAGACCCTGGGCAATTTCGGTATGGGCGGCGGATTTCATGTCGTCCTGCCCCTGTTCGGCCCCTCCAATGTCCGGGACGCCTGCGGCAAAGTCGCCGACTGGTTCCTGAACCCGGTTCATTATATTGAAGATTCCGAAGCAAGAGCGGCGATAACCACGGTGAATATGGTCAACGGGACCTCTCTCCGGATCGGCCAATACGAGGCCTTGACCCAGGACTCCCTGGATCTATATATTCTTCTTCGGGATTCCTATGAGAGCAACAGGAACAAAAATATCAGGGAGTAGTAAAATGAAGAAGCGATATGGTGCCGTCGCGGTCGTCTTGATAGCGATGGTGTTCGTCATCCTGTCTTACTCGGCCCAGGCCGGAGACCGTACCGCCGAAGTCGTCACCCTGCTGAAAACCAGAACCGACGCCATTCTGGCCATTCTGGAACAGACAGGCCTGGCGGAAACGGACAAGAGAAAACAGATCATGGATGTCGTCAACCCGGTCATTAATTTCCCGCTCATGGCCAAACTTTCCCTGGGCAAGGAAAACTGGGCCCGATTGTCGCCGGAAGAACGGGACCGGTTTGTGGACCTGTTTGTGACGCGCCTCAAAAATTCATATCTGGATAAGACATCGCTTTATTCCGATTTGACCATAACCTATGAAGCAGCTACGGAAGAAGGCGACAAGGTGTTTGTGCCCACCCTTTTGAAAACCAAAAATGATGTGATCAAAGTGGTGTACCGGTTTTATTCCGCCGAAGGCCGGTGGCAGGTCTACGATGTGGAAATCGAAGGCGTCAGTTTTATTAAAAGCTACCGCTCCCAGTTTGACGAGATCCTCGCCAAGGGGAGTGTCGCCGATCTTTTTGTTGAACTGAATAAGAAGGAAACACCCGTCCCCGCCAGACCGGAAGCCGGTGGTCAGTCTCAAGCGGCTGGCCAGCAGTAAGCGAAAAAAATCGATAAGAAAGACAAATCTCCCATGAAAAAATCTGTCTCCGTAAGCGCCCGTCTTGCAATGTGGACAGGCCTGTTTGCAGTGCTGCTCCTCTGTGTGACGGAAGTCCTGTGCTTTTTACTGATACCGGACGGATCACCTGCCTGGCCGGGCAGCCTGATTCCCGCCGGTCTGGCAAAACCCGTTCTGATGGCCGCCGTGGCCGTCCTGATCATACTCTGGAGCCTGATGCTGTGGCTGGGCCTGCGGCGGGCGTGCCCCAAAGAGCAGGAGATAGAAGCCGCTGCCGCCGGTCAGGAGAAACCCGGGCCTCGGGAGCCATCGCCAAATGAGAAGAAGCAGCGCCTGCACCACGACCAGAGGCTTTACCTTCATCTGCTCTCCGTGCTGCAGACCGAGGGGCGTCTGCTGGATTTTCTGAACGAAGACCTGGAACAGTACGAAGACGGCCAGATCGGAGCGGCGGCCCGGGGTATTCATGCGCATTGCAAGGCGGCCCTGGCCCGGTATGTCACCCTGCAGCCTTTATCCAGCCAGGGTGAGGGGGAGACAGTATCGGTACCGGCTGGTTTTGATCCCGGCGCCTACCGCTTAAGCGGAAATGTTACGGGGGACCCGCCTTTTTCGGGGAAGCTGCTTCACAGAGGCTGGAGGGCCGGTAAGCTGGATCTGCCCGGTTTTTCCTTTTCCGGAGACCCGGAGATCATCGCCCCCATGGAAATTGGCGTGGAATAAGCCTTGTTTCGATAGGATTCAGACCGCTTGCAGTTTCGGCCTTGACACGCGCTTGGTAGCGATATCCTCCAACCGTTTCAATTCGCAGGTTACCTCCTGACTGATCTTGACGAATTGAAACCCGGCCCGGTAATAGGTTTTGTCGAAAAACTTCTTGTAGGGCCGGCACCAGACGACTTTGGCTTTCATGATAACCGGGTTGATGAAAGCAGGGGTATACAGATTTATCTGGTAGTTGTCCTCCGCCTTTAATGCCTGAGTAATCATCAACTGGATACCGCTGATGCTCAAGTTGACCAGGGAGGCATGGTTGTTGGAATTCAAAAGATACTGCAGCATGCCTGATTTGCGCAGCTTGATGCTGGCGTTGGTAACCTGAAAACGGTTGCTTCTACGCAATCCCGTCGGCTGTTTTACGGTAGTTTCGACCTGCACCGGTCGTGTTTTGTAATATTCCGTTGACATCGTCGATCTTTCCCCTCCCCCTTTTTCAACTGCGAACCGTTGTCCGGTTAATCAAGTTTTGGCCGGACGCTTAAATTTTTATGATAATATTCAGGGGGAAACAGGAAATCAAGGATAAAATATACCTTATTATACCGAAAAAAGAAACGTCCGGGAAATGATCAGGCGGACTTTTTCATGAGGTGATGGTTGAACAGGCGACGCATACTGGTTTTCACTCCGCGGGATTTATGATTGAACAGCGCGTAGCCGTAACGGACGTTTTTCCCCATCAGATCGCCGGAGTTTTTCACGCTGGCAGGTAGTTTGGCGCCGTTGGAGGCGACTTTGTGAATAAAATCGATTTCTTTTCCTACCACCCGGGTGTTCCCGGCTTTGAGCGCATCCAGGAAAGCGGTTCGGTCCGGAGGGGTGGAGGCGCAGGTCAGGGCTTTACCCATCTGGTAAAGGCTGTGGCCGTCGCTGCCGCCGGTCATGATTTTGTTCAGATTAAACCCCAGAAGAGCAGACTGTAAATTCCACTTTTTCAGGTTGCCGGAATTAATGACTTCGACGCCGTCTGCGGAGGAGAGGAGAGTTTCTTGCCTCTCCTGCGAAAACATCGGATTACAGATTCCGGTATACATGGCGCTGAACGGATGAGGAAAGATGATCACGGGCTCATAAGGCCGCGCCTTTCGGATGATGTCTTCCATTGACAGCGCGATAGAGGACATTCTTTCCTTCCCCAGAAACGGTTTGACGTCAGCCTCGAAAAACCGCCTCAAAGACCGGGCGGTATAAAAATAAAGAAGGATATGGGCGCCTTCACGGGAAGTGATTTCAATCCCCGGGATATTTAAGATCGTTGACTGCCGGTCAAGAGCCAGCGCCCCTTCAATACCGTTGTGATCGGTAATGGCGATGCCGATGCCTAGCCGTTCGGCTTTTTCGGCTATTTTCCGAGGGGAATTGGCGCCGTCGGAATAATGTGAATGAAAATGAAGGTCAACGACGGTTCCGGCCTGGCATAATTGAGGAATATCCGGCGACTGAAACAAAACCCGATGGCATGCTCCCATCACATCAAAGGAACTGTTACTGCTGTGCATGTACTTACAGACTCCTATCCGATACTTCGTTGTCAGGTTCTTCGAAACCCGTCTCTTTTTAATATATGGCTTTATTCCCGGAAAATCAATCATACGGGCCGACAAAAGATGGTCCGCAATCGTCCATGGTTGTTCCAGCGGATGGTAAGCGACTGAAAATATAATATATGAACCAGCCAGGCTTTGCTGATACCCATCGGTGCCTCCGTTCGCCTGTCATCCGCCGCTTTTCAGGAAAGACGCAGCAAACGATTTTTCAATATATAAAATATCTTAACAATGGAATTCCAGACAAAAAGAGCCGCGTCCCGCGCATCCAGCATGGGGCTGGGAAGTTTAAAGATGAAAGGTATTTTCAGCATCAGATCCCGGGCGCCGATAGGGCAGCCCCTGACGCGATATATTTTTTCTGCTTCCAGCCTGCCCATGACCCGGGTGCAGTCTCCCACCATCAGTACCGGGCGGCCGGCCGGCAGGATGACATCTCCGTCATACACCCCGCAGACGATGGCGCCTTCCCGGGCCCTGCGCAGGGATCCCGAACGGCGCTTTTCGATGGTCCCCAGGCATCCCTTAACGGCGCCCTCACAGCCGCCGTCGCACAATTGTCCGGTCTCCCATGCCTGACCGGAAAAAAAACGGATGGGGGTGTCCAGCGCCTGAAGGGATTGAAACAGCCGTCTTTCCCCTTTCGGACGGGCCTTGAGGTCCTCCAAACCGATGTCACCGGAGATATCGATGTCGTTAAGATCCAGCGAACCGTATCCGCGTTCGGCGGCTATTTTCAGGTGCAAAACATCACCGGGATTATATCCCATGATGTGAGCGGCGACCACATCGACGGCCAGAGGATGATCGGCGATCATGAGCAGCCCCAGCCGGACCGGATAGGGAGCGGACTCAAACCCATAGGTGATGTCAATCGCGTCCGACACAATCAGGTCGGGGTAACCCGGCTCCAGCAGATCCACGATTTTGTCATGTATGCGGTGGTCATGGTAAAGCATTCTTTCACGGTGGGTTAGAATTCCGATATTGAGCTTAAGGCAATTGGTGATGGAGGCAAAAATATGGTACTTAAGCTTGGGCATCCAGATCTTGACATCAGCCTCGGCTATATATCTGGACAGGAGAATGTGCTTGTGCCAGCGGGCTCTGGACAGCGGTTTTTTTACCACCGGATGCTCGTTCAAATCAACCAGGTCCACGCCTGATTTCCGGGCCATTTCATAATAACCCGCTTCTTTTAAAAACAGCCGGGAAGGGATGCCATAGCCGCCGGACTCGCCGATGGTGATGCGACGGACGGCATTTCCCTTTACAATCTCCGCCATGGCAGCCACCGCAGACGGATGGGTGTAGGAGTTATGGATATATTTTTTATTGGCAGTGACGACGTTGGGCTTGATGAAGACATTGCCCGTAAAGGTCACGCCCAGATCGCGGACCGATTCATTCAGGATGCCCGATATAGCGTCGGCATCATATTCCGGGCAAGAGCGGAGTATAACCCTGGGTTTTTTCATTGGTGGTCCCTTTATCGCGGCTCGTTGTGCCACTTCAGCTGGAACTCGATTTCCTCGTTTCTGCCTTCCCGTTCGTGCTCGATGGTAACGACGGCATCCAGGGGAACAGTAATTTTTTCATCCGCGATCTGAATGCGGAACCGTTTCCCCTGCTCCAGGCAATCGGCCAGGCGGCGAAGCTTGGCGATAAACAGCTTCCTCGGGTAGGTTTTCTCAATGTCCCGTGTTCTTTTTTTCCGGTTGGTAGTCATGTCGATTCTCTCCGATTTTTTTGGATTTCTTTTCCCTGATGCAAAACGATCAGCGCGGCAGAATACTTTTTAGCGTTATATTTTAATATTATAACCATATTTTTTTATTATATAAAAATGCTGTTTAAAAATACAGCGGAAAAGGGTAAGTATTTTTTAAATAATAGGCATATTGGTTTTATTTAAATTTTTTTAAATAATTTTGTTGACAAACATATTTTTTAATTTAAAATATAAATCAAACAGGAGAAAGTATGGTAAATGACTTATTTAACAGCATAGCGCGGTTGAGCATCAAGATGAGAATCTATCGCGCCATCCAAATGGCGGAAAATGATGCCGATGATCTAAAAGAGCGGGAGGTTTTGATTCTCGAACTGCTCAACATCCAGGGAGCCATGAGTATGACGGAACTGTCTCATTTCTTCCCGGGTGTAAAACAGAGCGCCCTATCCATGGACATCAAACGCCTCAGGTCAGATCTGGACCTGATTGATATGAGCGTTTCCAAAACCGATATGCGGGTTCACCTGATCGAATTGTCCGGAAGAGGGAAGAAAAAGGTGAAAGAGATAAAAGCCCAGCGGGCAAAATCCTATCTGCCCCTGGCGGCGGCAATAGGACAAGACCCCGAGCATATTCATTTGTTAAACCAGATCGTCAATAAAGCGGTCGAGTTGGTCAATATCGAAATCAACAACTACGCGGAATCAAAGAAAGCGAATTGAATGTCCATGAAAACAATGGACCGGGCAACATCAACAAGGAGGCAACCATGAAAAAACTTTGTCTGGTATCATTAGCGGTCGTTTTTCTTCTGTCTCTTTCCGTGAATCCGGTATTCGCCGGCAGCAAGCAGCGATATCAATGGCAGGGCGTTGCCATCGGCCTCGGCGCCGCCATACTGGGAAGCGCGATCATCAATAACTGTTCCGCGCCCGAAGGACAGCCGGTGGTTAGGCATGTAACGTATTCCTGCCCGAGCCCTCCGCCAAGGCCCCGCGACCATTACTGTGAAACCCGGAGGGTCTGGGTTCCTCCCGTTTGTGAACGGGTCTGGAACCCGGCGCACTACGAGTGCGGCCGGTGGGTTCCCGGCCAATGGATCAACCTGGAAGTGCGGCCCGGGTACTGGCGGGACGAACCTTTCTGGAGCTGCAGATAATCTGTTTTTTAGAAATTTTATTGTAAAAATATTTTCACAAAACCTTCATTATCTGCAAAACGTGATACGACGCCTGGCACGAGGGACATGGGCCGTTAGAGGCCGACTCCGGGAGGGAAGAAATCTTCGCCCGGGACAATTACACAAAAATTAAATTGAGGATTCCAAAATGAAATATCGGCATTCGCTCATTCTGGGAGGGGTGATATTATGTCTTGGCCTGATGGTACCCGTATGGGGTTTTTCAGGCGAAACCGGCTCACAGTTTTTAATTGGATTTACTGCTCTGGATGAAGATGAGATTGATTTTAAGGAGGTTGAGGGCCTGGAAAATTTTGACCTGAAAGATAAGATGAACTTATCCGATATGATTTCCATCGGCGCCGCCGGTTACAGCAATTTGGCCGGGGAAAAGACCGCTCTGGGGGTTGAGTATGGAGCCATTTTCAGCGGGATGGCAGACGACGTGGACTCCACAACGGCAAACGGTCAGACGGAAATGTCGGCCGACGGCTCACTGCTTCTTTTTGATATTTTTTTAGGGCCGCAAATAAACACACGTGCCGGCGACAAGATCAGGTTTTATTGCGGCGCGGGACCGCTATTGATGTACGGGCACATTTCCGCCGATTTTGAGCAGGACGGCACGGAAGAAACGGATGAGATCGACATCAGCGAAAACGACTCGGCTTTAGGTGTCGGGGGGTATCTGCGATTTGGCGCCGAATTCAGCATCAGCCGGGACTCGGCGCTGGGTATGGGCTTCAGGTGGTTCACGGCCTCCCTGGATTTCAATGACACGCTGGGTGACGTCGATATCAATGGCCCGCAGGTTTTTTTCAACTATACCGCCAGCTTCTGATCAGGCGCCGCCATCAATCGGAAAAAAACGCCCATTTAACATAATAGACCAGCGCCGCAATGAGAACGGCGCTGATGAAATACCCCTTCCAGTCGATGGGTTTTCGCGCTTTACCATCGGGCATGATTTTGCCCACCCGCAGCCCGCACTGGGTACAACGCTTTGCGTGTACGGGCAGTTTTTCAAGACAATCCGGGCATTGCTTGTACGCCCGCGGCAATTTAATTTCATTATCCCCCATTCCAAATTCCTCCTCACCGCTTCAGGATGCGATCATCCTGCGTAATCTCACTCTGCGCTTTCATGGATGACAGCCAGGAATTAAAAATCTCCTGTTTCTTAGCCTGCACCAGTTGTGACATTATGCTTTCTTTGTCTCTGGAAAAGGCATCCTGCTCCGGTCCCTTTCGGTCTTCCAGCCAGACGACATAATATTTGCCGTCCTGACCGGCGATCACCTTGTTGACAAAACGATCCTGACTGTTAAGCGCCTGGGCCTCCTGTGATAGTTCGGCTTCCCGGCCCAACTCCGGAACGTTTTCTCCACGGCCGAAATAGCCGGTGGCGATTATCTCGGTATGCGCTTCTTCGGCAGCCTGATCCATTCCGGTTCCGGCCTGAAGCTTATTTAAAAATGCATTAGCCGCTTTTTCAGCTTCATCCCTTCTCATCCGGGCGGCCAGGTCCGCCACCACTTTGTCCCGCACCGCCACCAGTTCCGGTTCCTCCGGCGCCAGGCGCCGGTTGACCTGGAGCAGATAATAACTGCCGTTTATTTCGACCACATCGCTGATCTCGTTTTCCTGGAGATCAAACGCCTGGCGGATGAATTCGCTGTCTCCGGGGATTCCCTCCAGTCTGTCAGTCATTGAAAACAACGGGGTGGTTTGAGGTGTCATCCCATTTTGTTCCGCCGCTTCTTTCACGCTATTTTTATTAATGGCCGCGTCAAACAACCTTAATGCCTCTTCATGGGCCAGATCCCTGGCCTGTTTTTGAGCCAGCGTTTTGTTGATGTTGACCCTTACCGTCTCCAGCGGCGTCACCGAGGCTTCCGTCACCCTGTCCAACTTGATGATATGCCATCCGAACAGCGTCCGAACCGGCCGGCTGATTTCACCTGCTTCCATGGAAAAGGCCTGATCGGCAAAAGGAGCGACCAGTTCCTCCCTGGTAAACGTCCCCAGCTTTCCTCCGGCCGAGCTGCTGGTATCTTCGGAATATTGTTTGGCGCAGGCGGCAAAATCCTGGCCGGAGGTAACCATGTCATATACTTTCGTGGCTTCCGTCTCTTTGGCCGCTGCTGTTTCCTGCGAGGCGTTCTCATCCACCTTAAATAAAATATGGCTGACGTCTACGGTCTTCTCTTTCTGATAGATGTCCTGATGATCATCATAATACTGCTGAATAGCGGCATCATCCACGGCTGCTCTGGAGATATAATCATCCGGATTGAAGCGGAGATAAGTCGCCTCCAGTTTTTCTCCGGATTTGTATTTTCCCTTGTTTTCAGTGAAATAACGTCCGATCTCGTCTTCCGACGGACTGAGCGGGAGAAAGTTTTCCGGGCCGAATACGGCCACCTTTATTTTTATCTTCGAGTGCTGCCAGTCATACCAGCGGCGGGCTTCATCTTCGGACACTTTGATGTTGTCTGTAATCAGGTCCCTGACTTTCCGCGTCAGCATGTCGCGCCGGAGTTGCTGCTCGAATATTTCCGGCGTCAACCGGTTCCGCTGCAGAATTCCATTGTATTGAGCCTTGTTGAACTTACCGTCCCGCTGAAAAAGGCTCATCTCTTTGATGCTCCTGGACAGTTCCCGGTCAGACACGTCAAACCCCAGTTCCTTTGCCTTCTGAACCAGAAGCGTCTCCGATATCAGCTGGTCCAGAGCTCGCTCCTTTAGATTCATCATCTTCAGCAGTTCCTCATTCAGCTGATTACCGAATTGCTGCCGGACATTATCCAGCAGAACATAATAACGTTCCTGAAACTGGGTAACGCTGATTTCCTCTCCGTTAACGGTTGCCGCCGCTGCAATATCATCGCGATTACGATAACTGCCTACTCCCATTGAGATGATAAAGGCCAGCACAATAAGTGACAATAATGCCTTGATGATCCAAGAGGACGCTTTCTGACGCATGAACTGAAGCATATCTTGACGCTCCTAATTAAAAACGACGGGCATTAGTAGATGACTGCGCATTTCTATTTATTATATCAAACAAAACAGGTCAAGCGATTTGACCTGTTTTCGAAAACATTATTTGCGGGTCAGATTGATGCAAAAGGTTTGCTGGGACAGACAACAAGGGAAAGGAGTGGCGTCCCCAAGGGGATTTGAACCCCTGTCGCCGGCGTGAAAGGCCGGTGTCCTGGACCGGACTAGACGATGGGGACGCATTCCCATCTGGTGGGCCGTGTTGGACTCGAACCAACGACTCTCTGCTTAAAAGGCAGATACTCTACCGCCTGAGTTAACGGCCCTAAAATCTGCATAATATATTTTTCTGAGGTTTCGGTGTCAATATAAATTTTTATAAGGCCCAAAAATAATTTTTATGGTGCCTCCCGACGGTTATTTCTTCGAAAAAGAAAATAAAAGAAAAATTAAGAAAAAAAAAGAAAATGGAAGTAAAGTATGAAGGCGGTAAACTGAAAACACGGTAACTGCCCTGAAAAGTATCAAAAAATTAAAACAAAAATAGATGCCCTAATTCGAATAGGTTGCCGAAATAGAAAAAAGATATATAATAATTTCAAATATATATATTTTGGCGCAAACATTGTTTCTCTTTCAGAAAACCGATTTTTTCCCGGCTTGACCTGCTTTTCGATCCGGTTTATCTGAAAGAATAATTTGGGGGAAGGGGCCTCATACTTGTCGTATTTTAGGAAAATATTGATTTGTTTAGATTTGCTCATCGTCTCGTAATGGTTTTCTAACAACATACGATGCCGGTTGATTGTTGGCTGGTCTTTGCGCCTGCCAGCCCCTCTGGGCCTTTCCGGGGCGGCCGTCATCATTCAAACAGAAAGTTCATTTGCTGCTGGGGTTATGGAATCTGTCTGGGAAAAAGTTAAGGCGGAATTAAAAACAGACATCCCGTCGAGTCATTATATGATGTGGATAGAGCCGTTGAAGTGGCGTGGTTCTGAAAACGGCACGATTGCGCTCGACTGCCCTAACGGATTTTCAAAAAAATGGGTTGAAGGAAATTACAGCGAACTGCTGACGTCCAGAATCAGCCAGGCAGCGGGAAAGCCATATGCCCTGTCTTTGGGCGTTATGACCGCCGGCGACCAACCACCCCGGGGGGAATCCGTTTCCGAGACGCACCGCCCTGAAAAACAGACAAAAAAAACAAAGCCGGAGCGACAGCTTCTGTTGCCCGACCTCCATGTCCGGCCTAATGGCGGCCGAATGTTGAAAAAAGATTTTACCTTTGAAAATTTTGTTGTCGGAGAAAATAACGACTTCGCCTTTTCGGCGGTTCTCTCCATGGGAACGAAAAAAAGCAGTTTAAACAAATCCCTGTTCCTTACGTCCAAACCGGGCATGGGCAAAAGCCATCTGACCCAGGCGCTGGGTCATCACGCCTTGAGGACGGATACATCTGCGAGGGTCTACTATATTACTGCCGATGACTTTTCCAATGAAATGGTCTATGCCTTCAACACCAAATCCATCAGCCGTTTCAAGGAAAAATACAGGACCGGATGCGATATGCTGCTGCTGGAGGATGTTCATTCCCTGGCCGGGCGAGAGCGGACTCAATCTGAACTGGCCATGGTGGTCGATTATCTATTGGATGCGGACCGGAAGGTGCTGTTTACCGACGCCTGCCTTCCCGGTGATATCCCCGGGTTAAACCGGCAGTTGCAGTCCCGGCTGGCATGCGGTCTGATCACCGCCATGGAGCCGCCGAACTTTAAAACCCGGGTGCGGATCCTACAGAAAAAATCACAGCTTTATGGCTATCAGGTGCCTTTTGATGTCATGGAGTATCTGGCAGACAACCTCGTCGACGATGTGCGTCAACTGGAAAGCGGGCTCAACAATGTGGCCATGAAATCGTCGCTGCTGGGGATACCGGTCGATCTCACCCTGGCCGCCAGTGTCGTCCAGAATATGAGCGTCGCCCGCAGCCGGATAACCCTTGATACCATAAAAAAACTCATCTGCAGAGAGTACGGCATCCTGGAAAAAGATATTATGTCCCGCTCCCGGAAACAGCGTCTGACCTGGCCGCGGCAGGTAGGCATTTTTCTGTCCAGGCGGTTTACGGACCGGTCCCTCAAGGAAATCGGCCGCTGTTACAATCGATACCACGCCACCGTCATTCACTCCGTCAATTGCGTTGAAAGCGCTATCAAATCCAAGCGATCGGCCATGCAGGAGATCGATCTGCTGAGCAAAAAAATAGAAGACGGCAAATTATAACTTGAACTTTACAGGCATAATAAGCGATGACGCTATCCGAAAGGGCTTTTCAGGCACTGCGGCAGATCACCGGCCACAATTACTGTACCCGGAAGAAAGAAGATCTGGTCTGTTACGCCTATGACGCTACTGCCCGGAAATACCCGCCTGATGCCGTTGTTTTCCCGGCGAGCGCGGAGGAAATTTCGCGTATTCTTGAACTGGCCTGCCGCGAAAAATTCATTATTGTCCCCCGCGGCTCCGGATCAGGCATGACCGGCGGGTCACTGGCCGTAAACGGCGGCGTGGTGCTGGTTACCAGCCGGTTGAACCGCATCCTGGATATCGACCGGGATAACCTGGTAGCCCGGGTTGAACCGGGTGTCATCACCGGGGATTTTCACGCCGCCGTGGAGCGACTCGGCCTTTTTTATCCCCCGGATCCGGCGAGCTCGGCATTTTCCACCCTGGGTGGCAATGTCGCCGAATGCGCCGGAGGCCCCCGGGCAGTCAAATACGGCGTCACCCGGGATTATGTACTGGGCCTGAAGGTGGTGCTGCCCACCGGAGAAATTATTCACACCGGAGTGTCGACCGCCAAGGGCGTAGTCGGTTATGACCTGACGCGACTGATGACGGGATCGGAAGGGACCCTGGGCATTATTGCGGAAATCACGCTGCGGCTGCTGCCCCTGCCTGAAGACATCAGAACCATGACGGCGGTTTTTCCCAGCATGAAATCCGCCGCCCAAACCGTGTCCCGTATCATTCAGCAGGGCCTCATCCCCCGAACCATTGAATACATGGACAACAACTCCATCCGTTGCGTGGAGACGAGTCTTAACGCCGGGCTTCCCGTTGACGCCGCCGCCATTCTCCTGCTGGAGGTGGACGGCTCTCCTTCAGCCAACCGTGAGGCCCTGACCCGCCTTGAGGAAATCTGCCGCGATCAAGGTGCGGTGGACATCAAAACGGCGGAAAACAGGGAAGCGGCCGACCGGCTCTGGCGAGCCAGGAAAGCGGTTTCTCCGGCACTTTATGCCTTTGCCCCGGACAAAATCAACGAGGACATCGTGGTTCCCAGAAACCGTATTCCGGATATGGTTGAAATGATCAAACGGATCGGCGACGAAACCGGCCTGGTAACAGCCAGTTTCGGCCATGCCGGTGACGGCAACATTCACGTCAATATCATGCTGGACAAAAGCGACAGCCGGCAGCTGCAGGCAGCCGAGAAGGCGGTAGACGAACTGTTTGACTATACGCTTCTTTTAGGGGGAACCATTTCCGGGGAGCATGGGATCGGCATCACCAAGTCGGCTTATATGGGAAAAGAGATCGGCCCGACGGAGATGGCGTTGATGAAAAAAATAAAGGCGCTGTTTGATCCCTTCAATATACTGAATCCCGGCAAGATATTTTCCACCGGGAAATAACCGGGCTCCGGCTTACTGCAGATCGGCCGGCCCGATATCTTCAAATTCCAGCAACCCCATGACCTGTTCCAGGCGGGCCCTGCGATTGCATTCCACGATGCAACGCAAGGCCAATGAACATTTCCGGCAACAGAGATGGTCATAAGGATCGAAATTTCCAACGCATCCGACTTCATCGCTGATAGTTGTTGAACCTTGACGGTCACTCATCGTTTACCTCTTTATCCCTTCAGAATGGCCAGCATGGATTCATGAATGGCACCATTTGTCGCCAGTATTTCTTTTTTGTCGATGGAATATGGCAACCCCGAAAAATCGGTTATTTCCGCGCCGGCCTGACGCGCGATCAGCATACCCGCCGCAGTGTCCCACGGCTTCAACTGCTCCTCCCAGAACCCGTCAAACCGGCCGCAGGCGACATAGCACAGATCCAGGGCGGCCGAGCCCAGCCTTCTGATTCCCTGGGCGGCTTCAACGCATTTGCCAAAGCGGTTCATCAGAGACGGAAGGCTTTGCCTGCAGCCGTATGGAAAACCGGTTACCAGCAGGGCATCCGATATCGCAGCGGTTTCCGAAACATGGATGACTTGTCCATTCAGTTCAGCGGTTTTGCCGCGAACAGCCGTGAACAGTTCTCCTGTTTCCGGGTTCAGCACCACACCGACCGCCACTTCATTATCGCAGGCAAAGGCAATGGAGACAGCATACACCCCCAGCCCGTGAGCAAAATTGGTGGTACCGTCCAGGGGATCGATAATCCACTGCATGGCGGCAGAGCCGTCCGTCCTGCCGCTTTCTTCAGCCATGATGGCATGATCCGGAAAACGGTAACGAATGGCCTGAATGATCGCTTTTTCGGAAGTGGTGTCCGCCGTTGTGACGAGATCCTTCTCGCCTTTCCGGTTCACTTCGAAGGCCTTGCCGAAATAAGACCGGAGCACCGCCGCTCCCTGGCAGGCAGCCCCGATCCCTACCCGTTTCACATACTCAAAATCAATGCACATATATTAATTAATATGGCATGCCGGGGCCGGTATGTCAACGGATAAACCTCAGGAAGGGAAGGCGGCGCTGTTGCGAACAATCTGTTCGACGCGCTCCTGAACCGCCTGAATAAACGGTATCAACGTGGTTTCATCGTTGGCGGATATGAGAATCCCTCCGAGGGAACGGGCGATGCGGTCGGCGGCCTCAAAGTCCAGCCGATCCTGCTTATTCAACGCGTATATTATCGGAACATCGTCAAGGTTCAGGTCGGTTATGATTTTCTTGACGACCGCAATCTGGTTTTCATACTGGTCGTTACTGATATCCACCACATGGATAAAAAGATCGGCGTGCTCCAGCTCTTCGAGTGTAGCGCGGAAGGCCACCATCAATTCTTTAGGGAGATCCCGGATAAAGCCCACCGTGTCGGTGATAATGACTTCGATGTCCCGGGGAAAGCGCAACCGCCGGCTGGATGGATCCAGTGTCATGAACAAACGGTCCTCGGCGGCCACGGCGCTTTTCGTCAGGGTGTTTAGCAGGGTTGACTTGCCGGCGTTGGTGTAGCCGATAATCGAGACGACGGGAACCCCTTTTTTGTTTCTCAGGGTACGCTGCTGCCGGCGCTGGCCCTGGATTGCCTCCAGCTCTCTTTCCAGGCGGACGATCTTTTCCCGCGCCCGTCTGCGGTTGATCTCCAGTTTTGTCTCGCCGGGCCCGCGGCCGCCGATGCCGCCGGTCAGACGCGACATGGCCGTGTTTTTCGTGGCCAGCCGCGGCAGCAGGTATTTAAGCTGAGCGTGCTCCACCTGCAGTTTACCTTCCCGGGACTGGGCTCTCCGGGAAAAAATATCTAGGATGAGCTGGGTTCTGTCAATCACGTTGAGTTCCACCTGATCGGCGATGGAACGACTCTGGGAAGGATTCAACTCCTGGTCAAAAATCAGCAGATTCACCGACTGTTGCAACGCCAAAACCACCAGTTCGCTCAATTTGCCCCGGCCCAACAGGAACCGGGCGTCCACGGCCTTCTTCTGCTGCAGGACGGTATCGACAACCTCGATACCGGCCGATTCCGCCAGGGCCGCCAGCTCCTTGAGAGACTCATCGGCTCTGGTCCTGGACGCGGTGGTGACGCTTACCAGAATGGCTTTCTCCCTGCCGGTTCCGGCTTTGCGAAGAGCGCCCGACTGGCCGAGTTCATCTTCAATCTCGGCGATCAGTTTATCACAACCGATATTCAACCGGTCAGGCGGGAGGGGTTCCATTATTTTATAAGGGGCCCTGTCCGGCCCGTTCGGCAGAAGGTGAGCCGCGTAGACCCGGAAAAGGCCGCTGCCGCCGGTTTTTACAATGGCGGCCATTATATCCAGCCGTAGCAGAGACAGGTCCGTCAGGTCATCCCGGGTCAGGGGGTCTTGACCCAGATGGGTATGAACGCATTTCAGCCCCCGCAGCCGGCCGGCAGCGGTCCGGTAATGGCTGATATCGGGAATGACGATACCGGCGTGATCGCCGACCAGGACTTCTGCCACCCGGCCGTGGCGGTCCACCAGCAGCCCGATCTGTCTCCGGATTTCGTCGGACAGGTCCATCAGTTCCCGGCCGATTTCCGGCGTGATGATATATTCAGGGGGGATTTTACGACGGAAGAGGTTGTTCAGGCGGCGGTTCTGATCCGCCTTTAGTCCGGAAACATGACCTTCCAGTTTATTCTTCATCGATGCACGGGCACACTACGTTTCTTCCGGATAATTTTCTGTAGCCAGATCCTGAAACCGGGTATAGGAAGGCTCAAACTGCAGAAACACTTTCCCGATGGGGCCGTTGCGCTGTTTGCCAATAATAATTTCGGCAATGCCCCGGTTGGGGTTGTCTTCATTTTTATTATAAACTTCATCCCGGTAAATAAACAACACCACATCGGCATCCTGTTCCAGAGAGCCGGATTCCCGCAGATGGGAAAGCAGGGGGCGCTTGTCGTGGTTCTGTTCCGGTGCCCGGTTGAGCTGGCTAAGGACAATAATGGGGATGTCCAATTCTTTGGCGAGGCTTTTCAGGGAACGAGACATTTCGGACACTTCCAGATCCCGCCGCTCTCCGGTTTCCGTCGGGCGCATCAACTGGAGATAATCAATTACAATCAGGCCGATCTTTTTTTCTTTTTTCATCCGGCGTGCCTTGGCCCTGATTTCCATGACGGTCAGGCCGGCTGAATCATCGATATAGATCGGTACCGTGTCCAGGACGCTGGCCGCGTCGGTAATCCTGATCCAGTCATCCTTGCCGATGTGGCCGCTTCGCAGGCGAAAGGCGTTGACCCGGGCTTCCGACGTGAGCAGCCGCATGGACAACTGCTCCTTGGACATTTCCAGGGAAAAAAACGCGACGGGAAGTCCGGAGAACGCCGCGGCGTTGCGGGTGATATTCAGGGCAAAGGCGGTTTTTCCCATGCTGGGCCGGGCGGCAATAATAATCAGGTCGGAATTCTGAAAACCGGAGGTCAGATTGTCAAGCCGCTCAAACCCGCTGGCCACGCCGGTGATCCATTTGCCCTGGTTGGCCGCGATGGTGCTGATGTTGGACTGGATGATCTGGTTGAGCTGGAAATAGGCCTTGGCGGTTTTTTTTTCCGCGACCTCAAAGACTGACCGCTCGGCAAAATCGATCACCGCCTCGATCTCGGACGGATTTTCAAAGCATTTGCGGACGATTTCGCTGGAATGCTCAATCAGCCGCCGAAGAATCGATTTGTTTTTGATAATGGCCGCGTAATGCCTGATGTTGATGGCATAGGGCGCGGACGCGACCAGATTCGCCAAGTACCCGCCGCCGCCGATGTCTTCCAGCGCCCCGGATTCCTGAAGATGATTTTTGACCGTAATCAGGTCCACTGGCTCGTTTTTAACGACCAGTTCCTGAATGGCGGCAAAAATTTTCTGGTGAGCGGTTTTATAAAAATCTTCCGGTGACAGAACTTCGAGCGTATCAAACAGGGCGGCCGTATCCGGATCAATCAGGATCGAGCTTAAAATGGATTCCTCGGCTTCCAGATTCTGGGGAGGCAGATTGTGAATCCAGGGATCTGAGGTCGTTTTTGAGCCAGCCCGACCTTTTTTGGGGGCGGGTTTCTGCATGCCTCTCTCCTTCCCGTTTCACAATCGACGATTGCGGATATGCTTTGCGCCTGCGTCTCCGGTCTCCGGAAAGACAGCAGGCGCTTACACCGGAACGCCAGACAAAGGCCTATGCCTCGTCTTCCTCTTTCACCACCTCAACCGTAATTTCCGGATGAATGTCCTTGTACAGGTTGATGGCGATCGTAAACGTACCGATTTCCTTGATGGGCTCACGGATTAAAAGCATTCGTTTGGAGACGTCAATACCCTGGTCCTTCAGCGCGGCGGAAATGTCGCTGGCGGTAACCGATCCGTAAAGCCGTCCTTCGGGTCCGGCTTTGGCCATCACCCGGCAGACCACACCGGCAAGCTTTCCAGCCGCTTCCATGGCCGCTTCTTTTTCCCGGGCGATCTGCAGTTCCAGTTTCTGACGGTTCTGCTCCATGATCTTGCGGTTAGCGGGCGTTGCTTCTACCGCCTTGTTCTGAGGGAAAAGGTAGTTGCGCGCGTACCCGTCGGACACCTTGACTTCAGTACCCGCCATTCCCAGGGATTCAATGCTTTCTTTTAGTATTACCTGCATAATATAACCTCCACAATATTCTCGTCGTCATTCATCAAGGTTAGTATCGCCGGTTTCGGGTTGTTTAAGGCGCCGGAAATCCGCCCAAACGTCAAAAAAACCCAGTCCGACGATAAACACCAGCAGCACATGCCACAGAGCGATCAGGCTGTAAATGAAAAACCGCATGGCCGCGGGCAGATGTTTTTTCTCAAACCAGTAAGAAACAATGGCAATGCCCTGAAAGAAATAAATCGTCATCAGCAGGATCAGGGCGTTTAAGGCAATGAGCCGGGCCGGGCTGTATGACAGCAGCAGCAGGCCGCCGGAGGCGATAACACCCCAGACCAACGGTTCCGGCGCCTGCCAGGTATTCAAGCGGCCGAAATCCGGAAACCCCATCCCCCTTTTGATCAGGACGGTCCGCGCGCCCAGGAACGTGATCCAGGCGACAAGAAGCAAAAAGGCGCCGCACAGGGAAGGAAGGATGCGAACCAGATAGTACTGAATGGTCTCCAGGGACTGGGAGATGATCTGCACCTGTTCCGCCGGCATGCCTACATCTTTGTAAAGTTTCAGCGAAAAGGCCAGGTTCTCTCCAATATAAGCGGTCAGCAGCGCCCACGGATGCGCGCCGGCCATGTTGCTGTACACGATTAGACCAAACACCCCGGCGAAAAAAACCAGTCCGCCGGTAAGCATCAGGGTCTGTTCGATACTCATTTGCCTTTCCACCAGTTCGCACAGCACAAATCCCGTCATCAGCAAACCGGCCACGAATATCAAATCCGGAGAAGCGCCCCCGATGATCAGGGAGATGACCCCGATGACAGCGGCCAGCATGATCAGGCCGTTTTTCCTGCCGAGCTTGGCCCGGTAGTAAAAAATCGGCAGCGGCAGGGATAACAGTCCCAACGCCCCTAGCACCGGGAGCCGGCTGGAAACAAAGACAATCAGGCTGGATATGGCCACGCCGCTGATGATGTCTCTGGATATGCCGTTGAACACTGTCTGGGGCACCGATCAATGCCTCCCTCTCCTATTGTTCCACCGGAAATGACCGGGATGGCGGCGGCGGATTAGCCGTTGGGATTACCGACGTACGGAAGCAACGCGATGGTTCTTGCCCGTTTGATCTCCCGGGCCAGAAACCGCTGATGCTTGGCACAGGTCCCTGAAATACGCCTGGGGATTATTTTGCCGCGTTCCGTCAGAAAGCTTTTCAGCGGTTTCGTGTTTTTATAATTTATCACCAGGCTGCTGTCCGCGCAGAAGCGGCAGTATTTCCGCCGGTGAAACACTTTCTTTCTCGTGGGTTCTCCCCCAGTAGATAGTGGGCTTCTCATTTTTTACACCTCGCTGGCTGATTAAAAACGCTGTTAGGCGTTGTCTTGATCGTTGTTTTCCCCTTCGGCCGGTGCCTCCCGGTCATCACCACCGGTATCTTCGTTCGCTTCCGCCGCCGCGACCTTTTCGCCTTCATCGGCAGCGGGTTTGGCCGGTTGCCGGCTGGCTTCAAGAGCGGCTTTAAGCTGTTCGGGGTCAGACTCCGGGTCCACCAGGACCGTCATGAACTTGAGTACACGTTCATCAATCCGCAGGGCGTTTTCCAGGCTGCTGACCGTAGCGCCGCTGCCGCAGTAATCCAGACGGACATAATGGCCGCGCTGCTTTTTCCGGATTTCATACGCCAGACGTTTGTTCCCCCACTCATCAAAATCGATCAGTTCCCCGGCATTACCGCTGATCAGGTTT
Source organism: Thermodesulfobacteriota bacterium (assembly GCA_040753795.1). Lineage (NCBI taxonomy): Bacteria > Pseudomonadati > Thermodesulfobacteriota > Thermodesulfobacteriota bacterium. The sequence continues at coordinate 71,112 of JBFMDX010000002.1, read as the reverse complement.
CTGGCTTTTTCAAAAAGGTTCTGATGAACGTCGGGGGAAAGGTCAGGGTCGGCAATAAAGACGGTTTCGTAATGTCTCATGTACACCTCCTTTTGGTTGTTAAGCCTTGGACACCTGGTTTCCAAAGCAAGGGTGGATGGATTTGACAAAAACCCATCCGCTGTAAAAATATCCGAACTGCTTACCGCGAAATACCGGCAAAAGTCAATACTTTTCCGTCCCCACTCGTTTTTTCTTTTATTTCGGGCTGTTTTCGGTTTCGTAAAAAATGAGGGCCGATCTGGGACTTGAGATGACGGAGCCCCGTGAGGTAACCATGAGGGCCGCGATTTCGTTTTGTCCGTCGTTGTCTATATCCGCCAGGGAAAAGTCGGCGGCATAACCCGAAACCGGGTTGGTGTGCCATATTTCAGACAGGCCCAGACCGTCCCAGGAAAGGCATGAAAAGGAAGCCTGGTTGTATCTGCGAAAGCGTTCAAACACCCGGCCGCCGACCGTCTTATTCAGAACGGTCAGGATTTCGTTCCTCCCGTCGGCGTTGATGTCGCAGACGACGACCCGTTGAGGCAGAAACACCTGTTCCCCTACAGAATCGTCTTTCCGGTCCTTCCCGTCCGTCAGGCGGGTTTCGCCGCCGCCGAAATAATCGCCGGTTTTCCAGGCCAATCGATTGTTCTGGTCATATATCCTGATCCTGTCGTCGTTATCCATGATGACCAGGTCGGAAATACCGTCATGGTCGATGTCGCCGGGATAAAAGCTGAAAACGGAAAACGGGTCCGGAAGGGACACTTCTTCCTTTTCGACATAATCGGCGCCGTTTTTTTCAAGGCGCCAGACCCCGGGCATAAAAATTTCAGAAAGCCCCCTTTTCTGGCCGAACACCCGGTCCTTTCCAGGGGACCGGAAATACCAGTTCTGATTCTCGGCAATTGTTTCCAATTGATTTCCGGAAAGAGAAAGGACAAAGGAACAAAGTCGCTGGGTGGTGTTTTTGGTGCAGGTGACAAAAATTTCCGCCCGGCCGTCCCGGTCTGTATCCGCCGCATCAACCGCTATCAGTCGGTCATTCGATTTAGCCTGGTATTTCGACACGTTGTCCAGTCGGCTGCCGTCTATTCGTCCCACGTGCAAGCCGTCCGGGAAAGCGATAACCACTTCGTTTTTCCCGTCTGCGTCCAGATCGGCCACGGCCAGACCGCAGCCCTCTATGGCCAGGTCCGGGCTTTTCCAGAATTCGTTTTGCGCTTCGGCGGGACGGGCGGCCACCAATGGAGATGCCGCGGCCGTGCTGCCGGAGGCCGGGGTCGGGTTCGACAGTCGCGGGCCAGACGCCTGCGCGGCCGGGGCCACCGGGGAAGCATCGGCCGGTGGCGGTTGCAAAACAGACGGGCCAGCCTTTATCCCTGGGGAAGAAACCGCCTGATCCGACGGCGAACCAGCGAAAAAATCCTGGTTAATCTTTTCAGCCAGGCCACCGATCGCCGGGATCAGGTCGTTGTCGTCGGCCGCCTGCCCGAAAAACGAAGACGGCGCTTTTTCCCCGGCGATATCCAATACGGTAACGTCCAGGCTGAACCTGTCGCCCAGCCGGGTGATGCTGCCATAAACAATATAGTCCGCCTTCAGGGATTGGCCGATTTTCCCGGCCGTAACCCGGCTGACGGGTTGTCCCGACTCGGTCACGGCGGCCTCCACCTGACGCATATCCAGAACGGTCATCCCGGTTCCGGCTGAAATCCGGGAAGCCAGTATGTCGGCCGCTCCGCGGGAAAGATAGCCCATGTCTTTTTCCGCATGCACCGTCAGGGGCAAGATCGCCAGGGTCCGGGCCGGAGCAGCGGCGCCGGTTACGCACAACCAGACCCCGCCCAGCAGTCCCAGCAGCGCGGAGACTCGAATGAGTTTAATACGCATCATCATCCCTTGCTATTGATTTGTCAGTCTTCTGGCCAGCAGCTCATTGACGGACTGGGGATTGGCCTTGCCACCGGTTTTCTTCATCACCTGTCCCACCAGAAATCCCATCACCTTGGTCTTGCCGCTTCTGTATTTTTCGACCTCTCCGGGATTTTCCCCCAGGACCGCGTCCACCACGGCCGTGATTTCATCCAAATCGGTCATCTGCACCAGCCCTTCCTCCCGGATGATGGTTTCCGGGGAATGACCGGTGGCCGCCATTTTTTCAAACACGGTCTTGGCGATTTTACCGCTGATGGTTCCTTCGTTGATCAACCGGACCAGGGCGCCCAGGTACGCCGCGGAAATGGGCACATCGGCCAGGGTGCGGTTTTGCGCGTTCAGCAGGCCGAGCAGTTCCACCATCACCCAGTTGGCGGCCTGCTTGGGATTTCCTGCCGTTGCCGCGCAGGCTTCAAAATAATCGGCCAGCGCGGTCGACGCGGTCAGCACCTCCGCGTCGGTTGATGACAGGCCGTAATCGGCCATGAACCGTTCCCGTTTCGGCCTGGGAAGCTCGGGCAGGCCTTCCCGGACGGTTTTCATCCAGGCCGTATCCACCACCAGCGGGACCAGATCGGGATCGGGGAAGTACCGATAGTCATGGGCGTCTTCCTTGCCCCGCATGGAGAAGGACATCATCCTGCCCGCGTCCCACAGCCGGGTCTCCTGGACCACCCGGCCGTTTTCCATAATAATATTGATGTGACGTTTGATTTCATAAGCCAGAGCCTGTTCCACATGCCGGAAGGAGTTGAGGTTTTTCAGTTCGGTCCGGGTTCCGTAAGCCGTTTCCCCCCGGCGGCGGACCGAGACATTGGCGTCGCAGCGGAAACTTCCTTCCTCCATGTTGCCGTCGGAGATATCCAGATAACGGAGAATGGCCCGCAGTTCCCTCAAATAAGCGCCTGCTTCCTCCGGCGACCGCAGGTCGGGTTCGCTGACGATTTCAATCAGAGGGGTCCCGGTCCGGTTCAGATCTACGTAAGACACTCCCCGGCCGTCATCATGGATCAGTTTGCCGGCGTCTTCTTCCATATGGATACGGGTCAGCCGGATGGTTTTCTCTCCGTCAGGCGTGTCGATGACGATCTTGCCGTGTTCAGCCAGCGGCTGTTCATATTGAGAGATCTGATACCCCTTGGGCAGGTCCGGGTAAAAATAGTTTTTCCGGGCAAAGCGGCTGACTTCAGCGGTCTTGCAATCCGTGGCCGCCGCCATGGTCAGGGCAAAGGTCACGGCCGTTCGATTCAATACCGGTAGCGATCCCGGCATACCGGTGCAAACCGGACAGGTCTGGGAGTTGGGCGTTGCCCCGAACGTCGTGGAGCAGCCGCAGAATATTTTGGTGGCGGTCTTGAGCTGGGCGTGGACCTCCAGCCCGATTACCGGTTCAAAGTCCATGAAAATAAGCCTTTTAAGAATTACGGTTGCAACGGTTTTTTCGCCGTTATGCTCTATCAGGGAGGATTAATAGTCAAGATTTTTTTGGAGTTGTTCCAGGGGGTTTGGCTTTGACAAAGAGCGGCGCGGCAAGGTATATACGGCTGTGGACCCGGAAGGGGGCGTCGCCTTACCGGCGAGACCCCGGACAGAAGGTGCCCGGACGGAGAGAACCATGAAATTCTTCTTGTGTGTGATCGGCATGGTGATGATCATTGAGGGCCTGCCCTATTTCGCCTTTCCGGAAAAAATAAAATTCTGGCTGGCGCAGATGCTGGAGATGAATCCGGCGGTATTGAGAGGTTTCGGGCTGATCTTGATGGTTCTGGGTCTGTGCCTGGTGTATCTCGGCCGGAGCTGACACGGCAGCGACCCGGGTCGTCGTCCGCCTGTCCCTGCAGCTGTAATATCCCTTGTAATCTTTTTATTTGTTCGACAATAAGTTGGGCTGATGTTTGCCATCCATGACTATGACTATGATCTGCCGCCGGAACTGGTGGCCCAGCAGCCGGTCCGCCGGAAGGATGCCAGCCGCCTGCTGCGGCTGGACCGCCGCACGGGCGGGATCGCTCACCACCGCTTCCATGAACTGGCCGATTTCCTGTCGCCGTTGGATGTTATGGTGATCAACAATACCGAAGTGGTGCCGGCCCGGATTATCGGAAAAAAAGAGACCGGCGGCGCCGTCGAGGCCCTGGTCCTTGATTATCCCGGACAACAGGCGCCGGACGGGACGGTCTGTCAGTGCATGGTCAAATCATCCAAACGGCTTAAGCCCGGCCAGTCACTTGTTTTTGAAGAGTCCTGCCGGGCAACCGTCGTGGACGGCAAGGAGGGCCTCTATCGTATCCGGTTTGACGGCGACCTGACGGAATTCCTGTATCAGAAAGGCCGGGTGCCGCTGCCGCCGTATATCCAGCGTGATGACCGCCGGACACCGTGCGACGACAGTGTCTGCTACCAGACGGTCTACGCCGTTGAAAAAGGAGCCGTGGCCGCGCCTACCGCCGGCCTGCATTTTACCCGGGAACTGCTGGACATGATCCGCGCCAAGGGCGTGGCCGTCGCCCCCCTGACCCTGCATGTGGGCCACGGCACGTTTCTGCCGGTGCGGGTGGAGGACATTCGCCAGCATCGCATGCACCGGGAGCGGTTTTCCATCTCCCCGGACACGGTCGCCGCCATCAACCGGACAAAAGCCGAAGGTGGCCGGGTCGTGGCGGTGGGCACCACCGTGGTGCGGGTGCTGGAGTATCTGCACAAAAACGGCGGCGGCCTGGCGGCTGCTGACGGGGAGTGCGACCTGTTCATCTACCCGGGCTTTTCCTTCGGACTGGTGGATGCCATGGTCACCAATTTTCATCTGCCCCGGTCCACCCTGCTCATGCTGGTTTCGGCCTTTGCCGGCCGGGAAAACGTTCTCGCGGCCTACCGCGCCGCCATAGCCGAAGCATACCGGTTTTACAGTTATGGAGACGCCATGCTGATAGCGTAATATCCGCCTGGCCCCGGATCATCTTAACTTACGGAAACGTCATGTTCAGTTTTATAAAATCAGTCGAAGACACCGCCACCCGGGCCCGGGCCGGCGTCATGGAAACAGGTCGGGGAGCGGTGCATACGCCGGTGTTCATGCCCGTCGGCACCCTGGCCACGGTCAAGTCCCTGTCGCCGGAGGACCTGGAGGAATGCGGCGCCCAGATCATTCTGGCCAATACCTATCATTTATATTTACGGCCCGGCTGCGACGTAATCGACCGGTTTTCCGGCGTTCACCGGTTCATGGGCTGGGACCGGCCGGTGCTGACCGACAGCGGCGGCTTTCAGGTGTTTTCCCTGGCCAAACTGTCCAAAGTGACCGAGGAGGGAGCCGCCTTTCAGTCTCACATCGACGGTTCCGCCCACCTGCTCACCCCGGAAAGCGTCATGGACATCCAGGCCAGCCTGGATTCGGATATCCGCATGTGCCTGGATCAGTGCATTTCCTTTCCGGCCGAAAGGCAGGCCGCCCGGCAGGCCGCCGACCTGACCACCCGCTGGGCCCGCCGCTGCCTGGACAGATGGCGGCAGACCGGCGCCGACAAACGAAGCGCCCTGTTCGGCATCGTCCAGGGCGGCATGTTTCCGGATCTGCGGCAACAATCGGCGGCGGAACTGACGGCCCTGGATTTTCCCGGGTATGCCCTGGGCGGTTTGAGCGTAGGTGAATCCGTGGAAACGCGGCTTGAAATCGCCGGTCTGTCCCTGCCCCTGCTGCCGGCCGACAAACCGCGCTATATCATGGGCGTGGGCACGCCGGCGGAACTGGTGGAGCTGGTGTCCCTGGGTGCGGACATGTTCGACTGCGTCATGCCAACCCGCAACGCCCGCAACGGCCAGTTTTTTACCGCCGGCGGCACGCTGAATATCCGCAACGCCCGTTACGCCGCTGATGACGGGCCGGTTGACGGCCGGTGCGGCTGTTATGCCTGCCGCCGGTTTTCCCGGGCCTACCTGCGGCATCTGTTCATGTCCCGGGAGCTGCTGGCCTACCGCCTGGCAACCATCCACAATGTCTATTATTTTGTGCAACTGCTCAACAGCATCCGGACCGCCATCGCCAGCGGCGCCTTTGATTCGTTTCGCAAGCAGTTTTACAGCCAGTTGGAAGGAAACAAAAATGATGATTAAAAAAAGTATTTGACAAGGACAAAAAGTTTTCTTACGCTATCCATCAAATGATGGAAACAAAAGCTGGGCAAACACGGATTTATTTCATAAAACATTAAAATTAAATGGTTAGGATGAATCCATGACAATCGCCAGGCACATCGCCGAATCACTTCAAGCCTCCTCCTGGATCCGGAAGATGTTCGAAGAGGGCACGACCCTGAAGGCGCAACACGGCGCCGACCGGGTCTGTGATTTCACCCTGGGCAACCCCAATGTTCCGCCCCCGGAAAGTTTCAAAAAAGCGCTGAGGGACGTGGCCGGGAATGCTGCCATCGACCATGCCTACATGTCCAACGCCGGATATCCGGAGACCCGGCAGGCCGTAGCCGGACAGGTGGCCCGGGAGCAGAACAGTCCCGTCACCGGCGACGACATCATCATGACCTGCGGCGCGGCCGGCGGCCTGAACGTCATCCTCAAGGCCATTCTCAATCCCGGCGAAACCGTGGTGACCCCGACACCCTTTTTCGTGGAATACCGGTTTTACGTCCAAAATCACGGCGGCCGCCTGATCACCGCCCCTTCCCTGCCCGGCTTCGACCTGGATTTGGAGGCCCTCTCCCGGTCCATCGACGAAAACACCCGGGCCGTGCTGATCAACTCGCCCAACAATCCCACCGGCGTAGTCTATTCCGCCGACACCCTCGACCGCCTGGGGAAAATGCTGGCGGAAAAGTCCCGGGGCATGGGCCGGAACATCTACCTGATCGCCGACGAACCTTACCGGGATATTGTTTATGACAACGCGGTCGTGCCCGCGATCTTCGACAAATACGCCGACAGCCTGGTGGTCACCTCCTATTCCAAGACCCTTTCCCTGCCCGGGGAACGCATTGGCTTTGTCGCCGTCAATCCGGCCATGGCCCACAAGCAGGACCTGCTGGCCGCCATGGTGTTCACCAACCGGGTCCTGGGATTTGTCAACGCCCCGGCCCTGATGCAGCGCGTCATCGCCCGGATGCCGGGAGAGCATGTCAATATTAATGAATACGCCCGGAAACGGGAACGACTGTGCGCCATTCTCTCGGACTGCGGTTATGATTTTATCAAACCGGCCGGCGCCTTCTACCTTTTCCCGAAATCGCCCCTGGCCGATGACGTGGCCTTTGTGCGCCGACTCCAACAGGAACTGGTCCTGGCCGTTCCGGGAAGCGGGTTTGGCGGCCCCGGCTACTTCCGGCTGGCCTACTGCGTGGATGACCGGACCATTGAAAACGCCGCGCCCGGCTTTAAGAAAGCCATTGAGGCGGTAAAATAAAAACCACTTTCAAGGAGCTGAATATGAAACTGTTAAAGATCGATCATCTCGGCATCGCGGTCAACAGCATCGAAAAAGGGAAAAATTTCTGGTCGGATGTACTGGGGCTTTCCTTTGAAGGCACCGAAACCGTGGAAGCGCAGAAGGTCACCACGGCTTTTCTGCCGGTGGGGGAAAGCGAAGTGGAGCTGCTGGAGTCAACCGCTCCGGACGGGCCCGTCGCCAAGTTCATCGAAAAAAAGGGCGAAGGCATCCAGCATGTGGCCTTCCGGGTCGATAATATCGAGGCGGCCCTGGCGGAATTGAAGGCCAAGGGGATCCAATTGATTGATGAAAAGCCCCGCATGGGCGCCGGTGGAGCGAAGATCGCCTTCCTGCATCCCAAGGCGACCAGCGGCGTGCTGGTGGAATTGTGTGAACGATAAGGCCGTAAGGAGAAAAGAAAATGGCTGACGTGAAAAAATGGAGCGAACTCGCCCAGAAAGACCTGAAAGACAAGCCCCTGGAGACCCTGAACTGGCTGACGCCGGAAGGCATCACCATCAAACCGCTGTACACCCGGGAAGACCTGGACAGGCTGGAGGGCACGGATACGACCCCCGGCCTTGACCCGTTTACCCGCGGCGTCCGGGCCACCATGTACGCTTACCGGCCATGGACCATCCGGCAGTATGCCGGGTTTTCCACCGCCAGGGCGTCCAATGAGTTTTACAAGAAAAACCTGGCCGCCGGTCAGATGGGCCTGTCGGTCGCCTTTGACCTGGCCACCCACCGCGGCTACGATTCCGACCATCCCCGGGTGGCCGGCGACGTGGGCAAAGCCGGCGTGGCCATCGACTCGGTCGAGGACATGAAGATCCTGTTTGACGGCATCCCGCTGGACAAGATGACCGTTTCCATGACCATGAATGGCGCGGTCCTGCCCATCCTGGCCGCCTACATCGTCACCGCCGAAGAACAGGGCGTAGCCCAGGCCCAGCTTCAGGGAACCATCCAGAACGACATATTAAAGGAATACCTGACCCGCAACACCTACATCTATCCGCCGGTACCGTCCATGCGGATCGTGTCCGACATCATCAAGTACTGCTCCGACAACATCCCCAAGTACAACACCGTCAGCATCAGCGGGTACCACATGATGGAGGCCGGCGCCGACTCGGTGCTGCAGACCGCCTTCACCCTGGCCGACGGCCTGGAATACATCAAAGCGGCCCTTAACGCCGGCCTGGCCATCGACGATTTTGCCCCGCGGCTCTCCTTCTTCTTCGGCATCGGCATGAATTTTTTCATGGATATCGCCATGCTGCGGGCGGCTCGGCTGCTCTGGTCGGAAATCGTCGGCCGTTTCAATCCTAAGAAACCCACTTCCCGGATGTTGAGAACCCACTGCCAGACCTCGGGCTGGAGCCTGACCCAGCAGGATCCCTACAACAATATCATCCGCACCACTTTAGAATGCCTGTCGGCGGTGCTGGGCGGCACCCAGTCCCTGCACACCAACTCCTTTGACGAAGCCGTCAGCCTGCCGACCGAGTTTTCCGCCCGCATCGCCCGCAACACCCAGATCATCGTCCAGGAAGAGTCCCAGATCACCCGGGTGGTCGATCCCCTGGGCGGTTCCTACTACATCGAATCCCTGACCGCTGAAATCGCCAACGCGGCCCGGGCCATCATGAAAGAGGTGGAGGACCTGGGCGGCATGGCCAAGGCCATCGAGTCCGGCATGCCCAAGATGCGGATCGAAGAGTCGGCCGCCCGGCGCCAGGCCCGGATCGACCAGGGCAAAGAGACCATTGTCGGCGTCAACAAGTACCTGCTCAAGGATGAGACGCCCCTGGAAACCCTGGAAGTGTCCGAAGCGGTGCGCGACGAGCAGGTCGCCCGGCTTAAAGAGCTCCGGCAGAAACGGGACAACGCCCAGGTCAAAAAGGCCCTGGAAGCCGTCACCCGCTGCGCCGAACAGGGCGGCAACCTGCTGGAGGCCTGTATCCCCGCCATCCGGGCCAGGGCCACCGTGGGCGAGGTCAGCGACGCCATTGAAAAGGTCTTCGGCCGCTACGTGGCCACCACCCAGTGCATCTCCGGGATCTATGCCGGGGAGTACGGCAACAGCGAAATCATCGCCTCCTTGCGCAAACGGACCGACAACTTTGCCGCCAAAAACGGGCGCAAGCCGAGAATCCTGGTAGTCAAGATGGGACAGGACGGCCATGACCGGGGCATCAAGGTGGTGGCCACCGGATACGCCGACCTGGGCTTTGACGTGGATATCGGACCCATGTTCCAGACGCCGGAAGAAGCGGCCCGCATGGCCGTGGAAAACGACGTCCACGTGGTCGGCGTCTCCAGCCTGGCGGCCGGTCACAAGACGCTGGTGCCGCAGCTGATCGCGGCCCTGAAGGCCGAGGGCGGCGAGAACATCAAGGTCGTGGTCGGCGGCATCATTCCGCCCCGGGACTATGATTTTCTCTATCAGCAGGGCGTGGCCGGCGTGTTCGGTCCCGGCACGGTCATCACGGATTCAGCCAACCAGGTGTTGAACGTCCTTGAAAAAGGGGCCTGATGAAGGGCATCCAGCCAGAGGAGTACATCAACGGGGTGCTGGCCGGCAACCGGCGGATGATCGCCAAGGCCATCACCCTGGTGGAAAGCTCCCTGCCGGAACATAAAAAAGCAGCCGGTCAGGTACTGGAAGGGCTGCTGCCCCATTCCGGAAAGTCGATCCGGGTGGGCGTGACCGGCGTGCCCGGCGTAGGCAAGAGCGTTTTTATTGAAGCGCTGGGTACCCATCTGACGGCCGGGGGATCCACCGTGGCGGTGCTGGCCGTAGACCCCAGCAGCGTCCGCAGCGGCGGCAGCGTGCTGGGGGACAAGACCCGGATGGAAAAGCTGGCCGCCGACCCCCGGGCCTATATACGGCCATCGCCTTCGGGAAAAACCCTGGGCGGGATCGCCGCCAAGACCCGGGAAGACATCCTGGTCTGCGAAGCCGCCGGATACGAGATCGTCATCGTCGAGACCGTGGGCGTGGGCCAGTCGGAAACCGCCGTGGCCGGCATGGTCGATTTTTTTCTGGTGCTCATGCTGGCCGGCGCCGGCGATGAACTTCAGGGCATCAAGAAGGGCATCCTGGAACTGGCCGACGCCGTTGTCGTCACCAAGGCCGACGGAGAGAATGTCGCCAATGCCGAACGGGCCGCGAAAAATTATGAAACGGCCCTGCACATGCTGGCGCCGACCGGGTCGGCCTGGCATCCGCCGGTGCTGACGTGCAGCGCCCTGACCGGTATCGGTATTGACCAAATCTGGCAGGTGATCCGCGATCACCAGGCCGCCATGATGCGGACCGGCGAGTTCGAAAAGAAACGTTCGGAACAGAACACGCGCTGGATGTGGAATCTGATCGAAGAAGGCATCAGGGCTCATTTTCTGGATCTGCCGGAAGTGAGAGACCAGCTGCAGAAGATCACCCGGCAGGTGGCCGACGGTGAAATTACGGCCGCCGGGGGCGCCGGACGGTTGCTCTTTTATCTTGACAAGCGTTCAAAAACATAAGAATTTTTAACGATTTGAACCGTCCCGCGGCGATCACCGCCGGCATCGGGTCTTTCGTCATGGCCTGACCGTTTTTGGGGAGTTTTGGTAAAAATATTTGTTGACCGGTATTATATGGAAGGAGTTTGTAAAATGGGTACTGCTGACAAGCTCAAGGGATTAAAACAGAAGGAAGAAGCCGTCCGGGCCATGGGTGGCGACAAGGCCGTGGCCAAACAGGTGGAAAAAGGTCGCCTGACCGCCCGGCAGCGGCTGGAGGCACTGTTCGACATGGGCACGTTCCGGGAACTGGACATGTTCGTCACCCACCGCTGCACCAATTTCGGCATGGAAAAGGTGGATATACCGGCCGAAGGCGTCATCACCGGGCACGGCCTGGTCAACGGCCGTCCGGTCTGCGCCTATGCCCAGGATTTTACCTCCCGGGCCGGCAGTCTGGGGGAGATGCACGCCAGAAAAATTACCAAGGTCATGGATATGGCTCTGAAAGCCGGGGTTCCCATGGTCGGCATGAATGACTCCGGCGGCGCCCGGATTCAGGAAGGCGTCGACGCCCTTTCCGGATACGGCGAAATTTTTTACCGCAACTCCATGTGCTCCGGCGTCATCCCGCAAATTTCAGCCATCATGGGGCCCACCGCCGGCGGAGCCGTATATTCCCCGGCCATGACCGACTGGGTCTTCATGGTCAAGAACACCAGCTACATGTTCATCACCGGCCCGGAAGTCATCAAGTCCGTGACCGGCGAAGAGATCAGCTTCGAGGACCTGGGCGGCGCCATGACCCACAATGAAAAAAGCGGCGTGGCCCAGTTCGCCTGCGAGAGCGATCTTGACGCCATCGAGCAGATCAAGCGGCTGCTGTCCTATATCCCCTCCAATAATATGGAAGACCCGCCGGTCGTGGCCACCGGCGACGACCCCTTTCGGGAAGCGCCGGAACTGGACACTCTCATTCCCGATGACGTCAACCAGTCCTACGACATGAAGGCGGTCATCCGGGCCATCGTGGACAATGGTGAAATCTTCGAGCCTCACGCTTATTTCGCCAAAAACATGATCGTCTGCTTCGCGCGGCTCAACAACCGGACCATCGGCGTCATCGCCAATCAGCCCCAGGTACTGGCCGGGTGCCTGGATATCAACGCCTCGGACAAAGCCACCCGGTTCATCCGTTTTTGCGACGCCTTCAACATCCCGCTGCTGACCATCGCCGACGTGCCCGGCTACCTTCCCGGCAGCGACCAGGAATGGGGCGGCATCATCCGGCACGGCGCCAAGCTGCTCTGGTGCTATTCGGAGGTGTCCGTGCCGCAACTCCTGCTGATCACCCGTAAGGATTACGGCGGCGCCTATATCGCCATGAGCTCCCGCCATCTCGGCGCCGACATGGTTTATGCCTGGCCCACGGCGGAGATCGCGGTCATGGGGGCCGAAGGCGCAGCCAATGTCATTCACCGAAAAGAGATCAAGGAAGCCGAAGACCCCGCAGCCAGACGAAAGGAAAAAATCGAGGAATACAAGCAGCAGTTCTCCAATCCCTATTGCGCGGCCCAGCGGGGGTACGTGGACGCGGTCATCCAGCCCCGGCACACCCGGCAGCGCCTGTGTGAGGCCCTGGAGTTGATGTGTACCAAGCGGGAAACCCGGCCACCCAAGAAACACGGCAATATTCCGGTATAACCAGCCAGGAGAGTCGGATGATGAAAGAAAACAACAACAAAGTCAGGGCCGCCATCTGCGCGGCGGTGATGACCTACATCGCCGGTCAGGAAGAGATGGCCGTGATTTCGGAAATGGCCGAGTCGGCCCGGGGCACCTCCGCCCTGGAGCAGGGCCCGTTCACGTTCCGGAACAACTGGGGCATCCAGGGCCGGCAGGCGCAGATGCAGAACCGCGTCATGATGCAGTTAAAGGCGTTTCATCGATAGGAAAATGTCTATTTTTAATAGAAGGAGAAGATATGAGTGACCACAGCCAGGTAAAAATGACCAAGATGAACTATGACAAAGACCGTCCCAAGGCGGAGAACCCCCTGAAGGTAATGGACCTGTCCCTGCGGGACGGCCATCAATCGCTGTTTGCCACCCGGGGAAGAACCGAAGACATGATCCCGGTGGCGGAAATGATGGATGAAGTGGGTTTCTGGGCCGTGGAGATGTGGGGCGGCGCCACTTTTGACACCATGCACCGTTTCCTGAATGAAGACCCCTGGGAGCGGATCCGGACCCTGAAGCGTTATTTTAAGAAGACCGCCTTTTCCATGCTGCTGCGCGGGCAGAACCTGGTGGGTTACCGCAACTATGCCGATGACGTGGCCCGCGTTTTTGTGGAAAGGGCCGCTGAAAACGGCATGGATATTTTCCGGACCTTCGACGCCTTAAACGATTTCCGCAACTTTGAGACCGTGGTCTCCGTGATCAAAAAAATGGGCAAGCATTTTCAGGGCACCATCTGCTACAGCCTGACCGAACCGCGCCTGGGCGGGCCTGTTTACAACGTCGATTATTTCGTCACCAAGGCTAAGGAGCTTGAGGCCATGGGCGCGGACACCATCTGCATCAAGGACATGGCCGGACTGGTGGCGCCCTACGACATTTATCAGATCGTCAAGGCACTGAAGGAAACGGTTAAACCGCCGATCCATTTTCACAGTCATTTCACCTCCGGGCTGGCGCCCATGTCCCATCTCAAGGCGGTGGAAGCCGGCGTGGATATCGTCGACACCTGTCTTTCTCCCTATGCCTACCGCACCTCCCATCCGGCCATCGAACCCCTGGTCATGGCGCTGCTGGGCACCAACCGCGACACGGGTTTTGACATCAAACACCTGGTGGCCATCAACACCGTGCTGGAAAGGGACATCATGCCCAAGTACCGGCATCTGCTCAACGAGCCCAAAATGTCCATCATCGATATCGACGTGCTCCTGCACCAGACCCCCGGCGGCATGCTCTCCAATCTTTTTAACCAGCTCAAAGAAATGGACGCCCTGGACAAACTGGACGAAGTGTACAAGGAATTGCCCAAGGTCCGGAAAGACCTGGGACAGATTCCCCTGGTCACGCCGACCAGTCAGATCGTCGGCGTTCAGACGGTCAACAACGTGCTGTTCGACAAGGGCGGCGAGCGGTATCAGCGGATCACCGATCAGGTCAAGGACCTGTGTTTCGGATTGTACGGCAAGACAGCCGTGCCCATCAATCCGGACGTCCAGAAAAAGGCCCTGAAGGGATACGCCCGGGGTGAAGAACCGTTCGCCGGCCGGCCGGCTGAGATCCTGGAGCCGGAAATGGAAAAAGCCAAGACCGAGATCAGCGATCTGGCGGTGGACATCGACGACACCCTGATTTACGCCCTTTATCCCGTGACCGGTCGAAAATTCTTAAAATGGAAGTACGGATTCGAGAATCCGCCCGAGTCCGTGCGGGCCAAGACCCTGGACGAGGCCAAGACGGAAGAGACGCTGATGGCAAAGGCCAGAGCCGGCAAGCTGGTGGTCAAGCCGGAAAAGGCGGACATGCCCAAAAAGAGCGAACACTTGCGCACCTTCAACGTGTTTGTGGACAACGAGTACTACGAAGTCGGCGTGGATGAAACCGGCGATTCTCCGGCCATTGCCTACATCCAGCAGGCCGCCGCCCGCATCGGTTCCGGTCCGGTTATGGCGGCGCCGGCGGTTTCCAGGCCGGCTCCCGCGTCGGCCCCGACTGCGGCCGCGCCTGCGGCTCCGGCTGCTTCGCCCAAGGCGTCACCGGCACCGGTCAAAGCGGAGGAGAAAAAGGCTCCGGCGAAGGCTGCCGACGGCGCCAAGGGAACGCCCCTGACCGCGCCCATGCCGGGAATGATCGTCCGGTACGCAAAAAATGTGGGCGATTCCGTTGCCGAAGGTGAAACGGTGGTGGTCCTTGAAGCCATGAAAATGGAAAACGCCCTGCCCTCACCGGCCGCCGGAACGGTCAAGGCGATCAATTTTTCAGCCGGGGATACCGTCAAAAAAGATGCGGTGCTGTGCGTGATCGGTTAATCCGCTCGCGAAAATTCGAATAAAACGGTGGCTTAAAACCGGGCGAGAGGTTGTCGCCATGCCGCCAGAATGAGGTTTATATGAAAATTCATGAGTATCAGACCAAAGAGTTGTTTCGTAAATACAACATCCCCACGCCTTCCGGGGTCATGGCGGAAAACGCGGCCGACGCCGGGAAAGCGGCCGGGACCCTGGGCGGGTTTCCGGTGGTGGTCAAAGCCCAGGTCCATGCCGGCGGCCGCGGCAAGGGCGGCGGCGTCAAGGTGGTCCGTTCCGCGGACGAAGCCGAGGCCTTTGCCGGCAAACTGATCGGTTCGCAACTGGTAACGCCCCAGACCGGCCCCGGCGGCACCCTGGTCCGCAAGGTGCTGGTGGAGCAGGGCGTCAACATCGCCCGGGAGCTTTACCTGTCCATCATCACCGACCGGGAAACGGCCAGCATCGTCATCATGGCCAGCGAGGCCGGGGGCATGGATATCGAGGAGGTGGCGGAAAAGACGCCGGAGAAGATTATCAAGGTTTTTGTCAATCCCCTGTCCGGGCTTTCCGCCTTTCACTGCCGCCGGGTGGCTTACGGCCTGAACCTGCCGGCGGCCGCCGTCAAGCAATTCACCCAGGTGGTCAGCGACCTGTTCCGCCTGTTTGTCGACCTGGACGCCTCCCTGGTGGAGATCAATCCCCTGGTGATCACGGCCGAGGACGCGGTGGTCGCCCTGGACGCCAAAATCAACTTTGACGATAACGCCCTGTTCCGGCACAAGGACATCCTGGCCTACCGGGATACCGGAGAAGAGGATCCCCTGGAGGTGGAGGCGTCCAAGTACAACCTGAATTACATCAACATGGACGGCAACGTCGGCAACATGGTCAACGGCGCCGGCCTGGCCATGGCCACCATGGACATCATCAAGCTGGCCGGAGCCGAACCCGCCAACTTCCTGGATGTCGGCGGCGGCGCCAACGCCGAAATGGTTGAGAACGGCTTCCGCATCATCTTAAGCGACAAAAAGGTCAAGTGCCTCCTGATCAATATTTTCGGCGGCATTCTGCGCTGCGACATCCTTGCCCAGGGCATCGTGCAGGCGGCCCGGAATATTGACGTTCACGTGCCGCTGGTGGTCCGCATGGAAGGGACCAACGTGGAGGCCGGCAAAAAAATTCTGGCCGATTCCGGACTGAACCTGCTGGCCGCGGAAAACCTGAGCGACGCCGCCCGCAAGGTGGCCCAGGCAGTAAAGGCCGCGTAAGCAGCATTTTCAAACATCAAAGGTCTATTTCAACAAAAAGGTATTCAGATGAGCATATTCGTAAATAAAGACACCCGTCTGCTGGTGCAGGGAATCACCGGCAAGGAAGGACAGTTTCATACCCGGCAATGCCTGGCTTACGGCACCAAAGTGGTGGCCGGGGTGACACCGGGCAAAGGCGGCCAGGAGATGGACGGCGTACCGGTGTTCAACACCGTGGCCGAGGCCGTCCAGGCGACCGGAGCCAACTGCAGCATGGTGTTCGTACCCCCGCCCTTCGCGGCCGATGGTATCCGGGAAGCGGTCGACGCCGGCATCCCGCTGGTCGTGGCCATTACCGAAGGCATTCCCGTGATGGACATGATGCGCGTCAAAAAGATCCTGGACGGCTCGGGCTCCCGCCTGATTGGTCCCAACTGCCCCGGCATCATCACGCCGGGCGAGGCCAAGATCGGCATTATGCCCGGCAGCATTCACAAGCCCGGCGGACCCGTCGGTGTCGTTTCCCGTTCCGGGACCCTGACCTATGAAGTGGTCCACCAGCTTACCGGCCAGAATATCGGCCAGACCACCTGCGTGGGCATCGGCGGCGATCCGGTCAACGGCACCAATTTCATCGACTGCCTGGACGCTTTTCAGAAGGACCCGGACACCCGGGGCATTGTCATGGTCGGCGAGATCGGCGGCAACGCCGAAGAAAAGGCCGCCGCCTTCATCAAAGAAAAGGTGTCCAAGCCGGTGGTGGGTTTTATTGCCGGGCTGACGGCGCCTCCGGGCAGGCGCATGGGCCATGCCGGCGCCATCATCAGCGGCAAGAGCGGCGGGGCCGAAGGCAAAATCGCCGCCATGAAGGAAGCCGGCATTCATGTCTGCCGCGACCTGGGGACTCTGGGCGAACTTTGCGCCAGGGTGTTTTCGTAAGGGCATCTCTAAAATTGCCTTTTGGCTCGATGTCGGCGTTATGCTCAAATTTTAATCCTCGAAATACTGCAAGTATTCCTGCGGTTAAAATTTTCGCAAGCCTTGACCTCGAACCAAAATTCTAATTTTAGAGACGCCCTTAAGTTGTGAATGTCAGCCGCGGCCTTAATGCGGCGGGTGTTGTTTCATATCCGGCGCGGATGATCGATAAAGGAGCCAGCTCATGCACGAAATGGGAATCGCCATGCAGATCGTGGATATCGCGGTCTCGTCCATCCCCGCCGGGGCCAAGAACCCCAAGGTCGCCAAAGTCAACTTGAGAGCCGGCAAACTGACCGCCATTGTCCCGGCCAGCCTGACCTTCTGCTTTGATATCGCCACTCAGGGCACGCCCCTGGCCGGCGCCACGCTCTCCATCGAAGAAATTCCCGTGGTCGTCCGCTGCAAATCATGCGGAAATGAATGGACGGTCACGACCCCGAATTTCATTTGCGGCAAATGTCAGGGTGGCCAGGTGGACATTATTTCCGGCCGGGAACTGGATATCGTCTCCCTGGAGCTTGCGGATTAATAGAAATAAGGAGGCAGAAAATCATGGAAAAAGTCAAAGTCGTGCGCCGGGTCCTGGACGTCAACGAAACCATGGCGGCCAAGAACCGCAAGCAGTTCGCGGATAAAAAAGTGTTTGTCTTAAACGTCATGAGTTCGCCCGGTTCCGGCAAAACGACCTTGCTGCAGAAAACCCTGACGCGTCTGATGCCGGAGATGACCAGCGCCGTCATCGTGGGCGACATCTGCACCTCCAATGACGCCGACCGCCTGGCCGTGACCGGCGCCGAGGTGGTCCAGGTCAACACCGACGAGTTCGGCGGCGACTGCCACCTGGCGGCCCATGTCATCGAAACCGCCGCGGCCAATTTCGACCTGGACAAGATCGACCTGCTCATCGTGGAGAATATCGGCAACCTGGTCTGCCCGGCGGAGTTCGACATCGGCGAAGACGCCCGGGCCGTGGTGCTGAGCGTCACCGAGGGCGAGGACAAGCCGGTCAAGTACCCGCTCATGTTCCGCGTCTGCGACGTGGCCCTGCTTAACAAGATCGACCTGCTGGCCTATCTGGACTACGACATCAACCTGACGGTTGAGAACATTCACCGCATCAATCCGGAAATGCCGATATTCAAGACCTCGTCCAAAACGGGGGAAGGCCTGGACCAGTGGCTGGACTGGATCCGAAAGAAGGTCGCCGCCAAAAAGAAGGGGTAGGCGGGAAACTTTTATCACGGGTTTAAAGCCAGCGGGTTAAACCATTTCAGGCCGGGAAACCGGGAAAAATCAGCATCGGTTGAGGCCAGGTCGCAGCCGTGTTCCGCGGCCAGGGCGGCGATGTGCGCGTCGGCCACCAGGTTGGCGACCGCCTGCCCTCCCTTGAGCATCCTTTCAAATACCGTCCAGTGCTGTTCCGTCGGCCGGATGATTCGCGCGCAGGGCTGATTCAGCCAGCTCTGGACCCGCGCAATCGCCTGATCCAGAGAGAGCGGATGCTCGAATACCCGCGGATTGGTTCCTATCCGGATAAAGGCGGACAGAACCGGCCAGCACAGGCCGACGGGATCGCTCCCGGAAAGCTGATCATCCCACCAGCCGAGCGCCTGACGATGAAACGGGGACAGCGCGTCTTCCGCATACAATAGAATGTTGGCGTCCACCAGGATCAACGGGAATCCTCTCCTTCAATCTGCGTCAGCAACTCCTGGATGTTATCCAGGTTTCGACCGGCTTTAAGACCCATGGCATGCGGTTTTGTTTTATAGCGTCCGCTTTTGACAGGCCGCTCCACCTGGTCCAGGCCGGCCCTCAACGCTTCATTGATGACCCTTTTGAACGGGGTCCGCCGTTTGGCCGCAATCGCTCTCGCCCGTTCCAACACATCATTTTCTATGGTAATGGTGGTTCTCATGATGTCATCATAGCATCATTTTGAGTGATGTCAAGGCATCACTATGTGCTTTTACGGTTGATCATTCGGGGAAAAAAAGGTTCAATCGTTTTAATGAGGAAAAATTTTTGCCGTCATTAACGATTTGTGGGGGGGCATCATGGATGTCAGGAGAGCTGTGTTCGCGGGCAGCTGGTATCCGGGTACGATCGCCGAATGTGAGCGGCAGATTCTCGGTTTTCTCAAGGAAGGCGTCAAGGTAAAACCGGAAAAGCAGGCGGTCGGGGTGATCGTGCCTCATGCCGGCTGGGTTTATTCCGGCGGTATCGCCTGCCGGGCCATATCTCTGCTGGCCCGGAAGCCGCTGCCCGAGACGATCGTCGTTTTCGGCATGCATCTGCCGCCGGGCGCCCAGCCGCGCATCATGGCGGCCGGGGGGATCGAAACCCCGCTGGGCGCCCTTGAGGTGGATGAGGCCATCACCCGTCCTCTTCTGGAGCGGTTTTCTTTTCAGGAAGAAACCACCCGGCGTTTTTCCCAGGACAACACCATCGAGCTGCAGTTGCCGTTCATCAAGCACTTTTTCCGGGACGCGCAAATCGTTCCCATCGGCGTACCGCCGAACCCGGCGGCCGTCGAGATCGGCGCGGCCGTGGTCGCAATCGCCAATGAGATTGGCCGGAACATCGCGGTGGTCGGGTCCACCGACCTGACCCATTACGGCGCCAATTTCAGCATGACCCATTACGGCTTCGGCCAGGAAGCCCACGAAAAAGTGCGCGACCGGGAAGACCGCCGCATCATCGAGCGCATGCTGGCCATGGATCCGCTGCCGGTCATCCGCGAGGCGCTGGCCAGCAGCAATGCCTGTTGTTCCGGCGCGGCCGCCGCGGCCATATCCGCCGCCAAAGCACTCGGCGCCACGGAAGCGGCCCTGACCGAATACGCCACCAGCTATGACAAGAGTCCGGGCGAAAGCTTCGTGGGGTACGCGGGCATCGTGTTTTTAAAGTAGGAACGGCCAGGCAGTAGAAGGTAGCATTCGGAAGGGGTTTTGGTTCGCTCCCCGGTCATTTTGGGCGGGATTAAAGTCCTTCGCTGAATTTCTCGAACTCGGGCTGTTCAATATTTCATGAAATGGCCGGCTTTCTCCCTCAGACAGCGAGAAATTCTTTACGCGAAGGCTTTTAATCCCTTGTCTCCCAAAATGCCCGCAAGTCGCTCACAAAACCCCTTTTCCGAATGCGGCTGGTTTAATATGTGAAGAGGTGGTGCCCTTTCTGCCTAATTACAATTTTTTCTGGAATTGAAATGATGAAACGTTCAAAACAGATTGGACACGCAAACCATGAAAAATGGATAGAGCAATATAGCCGAAGACTATCATGGCCAATGTCTTGGTTAAGTGTCGCGCTATCACTAAGAAGGGCTGCTGCAGTTTTGTGGGAAGATGTTAAAAAAGACAATGATAAATTTCTTAATGATGAGTTAGAAGAAATTCAACGGTCTATTTCTCATCATTGCTTAATGTTATTGGGCTTATCTATCGAAAATCTTTTAAAAGGTCTTTGTGTTTCAAAATTCGGAGCCTTCAACAAAAACAATAAGTTTAAGTTTACTACGCACAAGTTACTTGTACTTTGCGAGAAGATTGATCTTAGTCTTTCTGAGGAAGAACAATATTTGATGGAAGTCTTAGAGCAGTTTGTAATATGGGCTGGAAAGTTTCCAGGCCCTTTGGAATATACGGATCTTATTCCAAGATACCAAAAAAATAGTGGCTATGCTCCCTTAAATTCAGTAAGCGAATCTGACATTAAAAATTCATTTAATACTATAGATCGGCTAGCTATAGAGCTCGAAGAAAAAATACAAGGGTCTTGACTAGACGCAATATTGACTGCCATGGCTTTCGGGTCTTGAAGAATCGGAGGAATTGAATTTAAGCAAGTCAGTGGAACCTCAACCCTCTTTGGCTATCGCCGTTGCAAAAAGCGTGGTTGTGAACGCCTTTGAGACTTTTGGGGAAAAGCCGGATGCCGTCATCCGCGAAAAGCGTTTCTCGCTGTCCGAGGGTGCAGGCAGGTCTTTCAAAAATATCCAGATCAGCCCGAGTTCGAGAAACGCCGCGGATGAGGGCAGCCGGCCCCAAAAGGGTCAGGGCGCGAACAACCATGCTTTTTGCAAGACCGCAGGCAATATCCTTTATCGGAATATATAAGGCGGCCTGAAGGCCGCCCCCACACCGTTGCCGAAGGGCGACCGCCGGGTCGCCCCTGCGACGAATGTCAAGCCGGGCATTGCCGCCGCGGCCCAATCGACTGGCGACATACCAGCGTCAGGAAATTTTCAGTGTCAGGTAAGCGATGACGACATACCGGAGCATCTTGCCGGCAGTAACCAAGGGCGCAAACCACAGCATGCGGATCCGCAACACGCCGGCGACAACGGTCAAGGAATCGCCGATGACCGGCACCCAGGCAAAACACAGAGAAACCAGGCCGTATTTTTCAAAGCGCCGCTCGGCCGTTACGAAATCTTCCTCGGACATTTTCAGCCATTTTTTTATCACGCCCAGACTGGCCCAATATCCCAGCGCGTAGTTCGTCAAAGAGCCCAGCACGTTTCCAACGGTTGCGACCAGCACCAGCCCGACCGGAGATAAGCCGGTAACCAGCAAGGCGGTCAGCACCACCTCCGAACTTAAGGGCAAGACAGTAGCCGCCAGAAAAGCGGCCATAAATAGGCCGGTGTAGCCAAATTCGCTGAAGTATTCCATCTCTCCTGACGCCAGATATGAATATATAATAAGGAAACAGTATGGTATGAAAACACGGGTCTGTCGAGAACGTTAGTAAAACATACGGGCGGCCGCGGGTCGCCCCTGCGGTTCCGTTTCTCCTGATCCGGCCATTGACAGGCAGGCCCGGTTTGCTATAACATACAGTCATTAAAGCCGTTTTTCGCCCTTCTTTTTACGGGGTCCGTTATTCCTTTTGGCATAAGCAAACAGCGATGATGACATCATGGCAAAACAGAACCAGACCCTGCTTACTCATCATTACCGTCATTTGCCTGTTGGCCGTGTATGCCGACCTGTCCGGTTTGTATGACATCCCGGAACGGCAGACCATTGACTGGCGAACCCGCCTGATCAGAAAGAACCTCCCCCTGCCGCCGGACATCGCCGTCATTATTATCGATGAAGCCTCCCTGAATTATGTCAATAATATTGCCGGGCGATGGCCCTGGCCGAGGGCCATTCACGCCGACCTGATCGACGCCCTGAAGCAATGGGGGGCAAAAGACATTGTCCTGGATGTTCTGTTTACCGAAAACCAGAATACCGGGGTCGTGACCGGAGCCGACGATTCCCGGCTGGCCGCCGTCACCGCTTCTTCCGGCAATGTCTTTCATGCCGTGCAACTGGTGTGTGACGATGAAGACGAAGTCAACAAGACCCTGCTCAACCGGGACATGCCGGAAGACTTTCTGGAAAGCCACGCGGTCAGGCTTAAAGCGGACGCCGCCTACTCCGCGTACAACAATTACTATCTGCCCCTTGCGGAACTCTATCAGGCGGCTGCGGGAGTCGGGGTCGTCACCTTTGACAACGACCAGGACGGCGTTTTCCGGGAGGAACGGCTCCTGTTTAATTACAAGGGCCAATATCTTCCCGGCCTTTCCCTTTCACCGCTGTTGAGCCGGCTCAACGCCAAGGCGTGCGCCCTGACGGACGATGCCCTGGCCCTTCCCGGCCTGACCATCCCGCTGCGTCAGGGGAAATACTATGTCAACATGTACGGCCGCTATGAGGACAGCGTCTATTCTTATGGCGGTGTCCTGGTTACCATCGGAAAGCTTAACGAAGGGATTCTGGATGATCTGCCGGTCAAGCCCGAAGAGTTTGATGGCAAGACCGTGTTTGTCGGCGGCGCCGCCGTGGGGGCGGGGGACCTCAAGCACACCGCCGTCGCCACCAAGACACCGGCGGTGTACCTGCACGCGTCCATCTTCGGCAATATGATCACCCGGGATTTTCTGAGGTTCGCGCCGCGGTCCGTTTCCCTGGTTGTCATCTTCATCCTTGTTATACTAACCGTCCTGCCGATTTTCTATCTGAAGAATATTTTTGCCCAGGTGCTCATCCCCATTTCCGCCGTTTCCCTTTACCTTTTCGCGGCGTACAAGATGTTTGAGGGCAATACCGTCCTGCCGGCGGCCAATCCGTTTCTCTCGTTTGCCGGGGCCTATATTCTCAGCTTTACCTATGTCGGCCTCACCGCCGGGCGGGACCGGCGCAAGATCAAGAACATCCTGGGCCAGTATGTCTCTCCCGCCATGCTCAACGACGTGCTGAAAAACCACAAGGAGGACTATTTCAAGGCCGAAGTGGGCACCCGGGAAGAGCTGACCATCTTCTTTTCTGATATCCGGGGGTTCACCACCCTTTCCGAGCAGCTCAGAGAAGAACAGGTCGTGGAAATCCTGAACACCTACCTGTCACGAATGGTGAACATCATTTTCGATAATGAAGGGACCCTGGATAAATTCATCGGCGACGCCGTGGTCGCTTTCTGGGGGGCGCCCCTGCGGCACGATGACGACCCCTACCGGGCGGTAAAATCCGCCCTGGCCATGATGGAGGCCGTAAAGGAAATCAACCAGCACAACCGGAGAAGCGACCTGCCCGAACTGGCCATCGGCATCGGCATCAATACCGGCAGCGTTATCCTGGGCAATATCGGTTCCGAGAAAAAACTGGACTACACCATCATCGGCGATAACGTCAACCTCACCTCGCGCCTGGAAGGGCTGACCAAGGCCTATCACTGCGGGATAATAATTTCCGGCGACACCTGTCAGCATGTCCGGGACAGGGTGCTGTGCCGGCTGGTCGATTATGTGATCGTCAAAGGGAAAAATAAACCCGTCATGATTTATTCGGTACTGGGGCACCTGGCTTCGGCGGACCGGGATGCACTGGAAATCGCGGCCCTGTCCGAAAAGGCTTTTGACCTTTATCGTGAACGGCGGTTTGAGGAGGCCATGGCCGTGTACCGGGAGATACGGAAAATCCGGCCCGATGACTTTCTGGCGGCCATGTTCATGGAAAGAATAAACGGGCACATGACCGCGCCGCCGCCGGCAGACTGGAACGGCGCCCATGTGCTGACCAGCAAGTAGCGGAAAAACCGTTTTTCGTTTACTATTTAAGGGCGCCTTTCTAAGGAGGTCCGTATGACAAGAAAATCACTAATGATTCTGCTCGGCGTTCTTTTCCTGCCCGCGACGTCGCCGGCCTACGATCTTTATGTCCGCAGCGTCAACGCGCCGGTGTATGCGATGCCGGATACCGCCTCGGGGGTCGTGACCACGGTCGGGCAGGGGACAAAACTGGCCGGCATTGAAAACAAAGGCAACTGGCACATGGTCAAAGCGGGCGACCACACCGGCTGGGTATACCGCTTTCTGGTGGGTGACAAACCGCTTGCGGACACCGGGGACGGTTCCCTGGCCGGTCAATATGCGGAGCAGGAAAGCAAGGCCAGGCGGCGGCCGTCATCCTACACGGCCGCGGCCGCGGCCCGGGGGCTCCGGGAAAAACGTCAGCGCTTCGCCGAAAAGTACCATCTTGACTATGAGGCCCTGGCCAGGATAGAGGCCATGGCGGTTTCCCGGGAGGAAGTGACGTCATTTATTAAAGAGGGGATTGAAAATGAAAAAAAGGATTAACGTCCTGCTTCCGCTTTTTCTAATCTTCTTTCTGGCCGCCGCTGACGGCCTTTTGGCGCGGGAAGGAAGAGCGCGGATTTCCACTCTGAATGAAACCTATTATGATCAGAGCGACCTGGAAGCGGAAATCGTTTTCGGCCGGGACCTGGCCGCCAGGATCCTCGGCAATTACCAGTTGCTGGATAATGACCGCGTCAACCGTTATGTCAACCTGGTCGGCAACGCGGTGGCCCTGTACGCGGGCCGGCCGGAAATCAAATTCCACTTCGCGGTTTTAGATTCGGCCGAATGCAATGCTTTCGCCGCCCCCGGCGGCTATGTCTTTATCACCCGGGGAGCCCTGGACCTGATGGAAAATGAAGCCCAGCTGGCGGGCGTGCTGGGCCACGAAATCGCCCATATCAACGAAAAGCACATCATAAAGGAGCTTAAAATCCGGGGCCAAGACGATTCGGTCGCCGGCGCTCTGGGCAACCTCATCGGCGGGTCCACCGACACGTTCCGGAAAACACTGGAGCAGGCCATGGAGTCGGCCGCGGATATTCTTTTTAACCGGGGCTATAAAATGGAAGACGAACTGGCGGCGGACCAGATCGGCCTGCTTATGGCCTCCCTGGCCGGCTACAACCCCGCGGCCCTGGGGAGCTTTCTGGCCAAAGCCCGGCGCTTTGAGCCCGAAGACGCCACCTATACCGACAAAGAGCACCCCCTGTCGGCCGTGCGCCTGGCGAAAATTGGCGACACCCTCAAAACCAACGGAATGACCGGAAACGACAACGCCTTGATGAAAGGAAGGTTTGATGAAAACATTCATCCGTAACTGGCTGTTGATAATAGTGGCCGTTATCATCCCCGGCCCTGTTCTGGCCGACGACTTTCATTATGTCAACATGATCGTGGGAGACAGGGCTTCGGGTCTAGGCGGGGCCTATGGCGCCGTGGCCGACGATCCTTCCGGGTGCTATTACAACCCGGCCGGTATCGCTTTCGCGCCGGAGATGAGCCTGTCGGCCAGCGTCAATGTTTTCGGCACGTCGGACAAGACCTATGAGGATGTCCTCACCACCGCCAGCGGTCATACCCTGGACTGGGTACAGGAATCCTCCAGCCTGCTGCCCAACTACTTCGGCATTGTCAGAAAGCTCGGCCCGGGCCGGCTCGGCCTGTCCTACGCGGTTCCGGATTCCACCAACCGGAGGCAGAAGGACTATTTTAAAAACATCGCCTCCTCCCACCCGGACAATCCCGTCGAATCCTACCTGATTTACATCAACGACGACGACAAGGAATATCTGTTCGGGCCGTCCTACGCGTTGCCCTTGTCCGACTCGTTGTCCATCGGCGCGACCCTGTACTATTATTACCGGGACGCGGAGATCATCCGCAACCAGCTCCTGCAGTTTGAGCAGGGCGAGCACTTTCTGATCAATTATTATGAAACCCGCGAGGACGAGGGAGTCCGTCCGATCCTGGGCCTTATCTGGGAACCGGCCGATACCGTCGCCATCGGCCTGTCCGTGTCCCAGACCCACATCATGGACAATGACACCCACACCACCGACATCTTCCGGGAGACCCTGTCGGACGACCCCGTGGTGATTGACGGGCAGGAGTACGATTTCAGCGATACCGACGCCATTTATTTTCAGAGCCGCGGCCTGGATGACGAGGAAGATTATCCCTGGTCCGGGACCTTCAGTTCGGCCTGGTTTGTTTCTCCCAGCCTCCTTTTTACCGGGGATGTGACCTTCCACGATTCGGAAAAGGATATCGAGTCCGTGATCAACTTCGCCCTGGGATGCGAGTACTATGTCACCCCCCGCCTGGCCTGGCGGTGCGGCGCCTATACCGATTTCGCCAATACGGACAGTTTGTCCAGGGGGGCCGTCAACCAGGACGAGAACATCGATATTTACGGGTTCAACACCAGCCTGACCCTGTTTCACAAACTGTCCAACATCACCCTGGGGTTCTCCTACGGATACGGCGAAGGTGAGGCCCAGATGATTACCGACAGCACCCTGATCCAGGACGCGGTCATCGAAAATATCTCCGTGTATCTGTCGGCCGCCTATAAATATTGATAGCCCCAACCCTTTTTATCAAAGGTGCAAACATGATGGTTATTACAGAAAATATGAAATTGTCCGGTGGAAAAGCCGCCGTCATCGGCATCATCATCTGGTGTGTCGTCGGCCTGCTGACCGGCTGCAACAGCACGCCCTCATTCAATGCCCAAAGCAACAGCGGACAGGATACGCAGGGCGGGGGCGGGTCCATCACCCTTTCCCGTTTCACCCTGCCCAATGAAATTTCCGCCATCCCGGCCGGAGCCGATGCGGCCGCGGGCAACAACGTCATCGCCCGGGCCGCCGCGGATCCGGGAACGGATTATTCCAGCGCGGTGACGCAAAAATATATCCAGGAGAAAAGCCTGCATCACTATGAGCACCTGGATTCCATCCTGGACCTGCTGGCCCAGACCAATTATACCCAAGAAATCGATCAGGGCCCCTACCGGGCCATCGTGTCCTCCCGGGAAACGGTAAACGGTTATACCCAGGTCATTCCCCATGAATGGGTGGTGCAGTCGGACTCGATCCGGGAGGACGGCCGGGACGCCTTGAGGATCCAGGTCTGGATGGACGAAGAGGATTTTCATTTAAAGGCGGAATTCAAAGTGTTTTCTCCACCGACGCGAAACGATGACGGTTCGTATGAAAATTACGGCGAATGGATCATGAACCTGAAGTTTGATGACACCGGCGAGGAGGATTACGTTGCCGCTTCCTGCACGACCAGTGAAGAGGGGTTGTCCCTGATCAGGCTTTATGAAAAATTTTCCGGTGATCTAAGCGAGGGCGTAGAAGGACTTCCCACCAAGGTAAAAGCCATCATGTACCGTTCGGCTTCAACCGGATACGGCAAGGTCTCTTACCCCGATTATGATGCCTATTTCTGCCCGGATTGCGAGGGCGGAAGCGAGATTCCCCATGCGTTATCAGTCTATGCCTACGACCGGAACACGCTGGCGGTTCAAACCGAGGGCGGAAGCATTACTTACAAGGACAGAAACGATATGGTTCCGGTCTGCCTGTTTTACGGCGTCTTTGACGGGGAAACAGGCGAAGATGTACTGAAGACAAAATCCTTCGGCTTCCCGGTCCGGTATACCGCGGGCAACATGATCCGTTATGCTTACTATGGTTCATATGAGGGCCGCCATGAACTCAGGGACCAGGACGGAACGCCCCTGAACGAAGGCACTGTCGTCACCCGGGAAGACACTCCGCCGGACCAGGAGCCGGAAACCTATACCGTAGGGAAAACCTTCAGCGGCGTTCTGGTCAAACGGACCTACCAGCAGGCCCATCTTGATGACATCCAGAAGATCCCGCTGGAGTGCTGGGTGGAGCAGGAGTGCAACCTGAATTACGATCCGGAAAGAGGGCAATGGTTTTACTGTCCTCAGACAGACTGGTCCACGGATCCACCCACTTGCGTAACCGGCGCCAAGCCCTTTGACGAAATCGTGGGGTTTGAAACCCTGATCGTGGGAGAAAACAACACCAGAAAAATGGTGGAAATTTTCGGCTGGGATGAGACGACAGAAAGAGACGTCCAGTTCATTTATGAAAACGCGAATGCGGCCAACGGCATGACCGCCGGGTTCTACGAGGCTGAAATCGTCACCGGTGACAACGGTGAGCCGGTTAAGCGGCCTGTAATCCCCAGGGTACCGCTGGACACGGAATCGATCCGGCACCTGTTTGTTTACATCGGCGGCAGCATCTATATCGAGTACAGGGGAGCCGACACCGGATGGGTGGAAAAGCAGGTGGATTATTTCGATGATCGAACCTGGCGGCCGGTGTTTGTAAAAGACGGCGACCAGCCCTTCGTCATGCCGGAGGACAGGGAGTTTTATATCAATTTCCAGGGGGTCAACTATATTGTCCAGAGGACCGGGGATGAATATAACGTCCACATGGAACTTCAGACCGTCTGCAACCCGGGCAACGCCCAAGACATCGTGCCGGACGGCACGGTCTTTTACGATCCCTGGAACCCGGAATACAACTCCACCTATGAATTTATCACCGATCCCTCCAGCGAGTACTATCTCATGCTGGTGTACAAGACCATCGGGGACAATGACCGGGATATGGCCGGGACCAGGGAAGGCGTTGAAGTGGGCAAACCGGCCGGAAGCTTCTGGGGGCTGGAAGCCGTCATCAACAGGGAAACCGTTTCTTTCAACTGGGAGCGGCCTGAAGGCGAAGGCGGCTGGGGGAGTGTGACTTACCTCATGAAGGACGGCGCGTACAAACTCATCGATGACCCGATCATGTTCAATCCCATATCCGTCAACAGACCCGACGGCGCTTCCCGGCGGCTGGCCCTGTCCTATGACGGCTGGCTGAACGGGGTGCCCTACGCCGAGGACATGCTCATGGCGTCCGACTGGGTAATGACCGATGACATCAAGGAAAAGATCATCAACATTCCGCCCGGGACCACCGTCCAGGAGACCGGCACCGGCAAGTCCTATCTCATCAAGCCCCTGGAGGTCAGCCTGTACCTGACCGAGACCACGGACCCCGGCAACCTGAACATCGTCGCCGCGCAGGCCCTGGACCTGGCCGAGGTGCCCATCTATGCCGAGCACGGCATGGGCGAGGTGCCGGCTTCGGCCGAGCTCAAGTATATCGACGGGTATCCGCTGGAGGAGGGTGAATAGAAATTTCGTCATCACCCGGCTTGACCGGGTGATCCAGAGCAATTAAAAATGGTTGCATTCGGAAGGGGTTTGGGTTCGCTCCCCGGGCATTTTGGGCGGGTTCAATGATTCCGGCTGAATTTCTCGAACTCGGGCTGTTCAACAGGTCATGAAGTGTCCGGGCTTCACCCTCAGACAGCGAGAAATTCTTGACGCCGGAATCCTTGAGCCCTTGTCTCCCAAAATGCCCGCAGGTCGCTCACAAAACCCCTTTCCCGAATGCGGCGGTTTTAATATACAAACAGGTGGAGACCCTTCTGCCCAATTATTATGTTATATGCAAAAGAATATGAAATTAGTCACAATACTCCAATTTACGTTGTTATGGTTATCTGCTACGACTTCATTCGCAGAGAGCATTATTCTCCCTATCCCAAATACTCAAATCGAATATGGTTGTGGTTGTAGTTACCGACTCAACGATTCAGCTCCTTATAAATTTGTTTTTCAATCAGAACCAAATTATGAAAATCCAAAAGTATACATTTCAGGCGAACTTATTAAGCTTGAACCCATCAAAATTGAACAAATCCCTGATAAACCCAAAATTGGTGATACCTTTTCCCAACAATTTAGATACAAAGATATAAACCTTCATTTTTTTAATACGATTACTTTTGTCTGCCCTAATGGATCTGAGGGTGGATGTGAAGTCACAAGATTCAAGACAAAACTGACAATTGATAAGGCAGGAAAAGTTGAAACAATGGACCTTTTTGGCGACTGTGGGTGCTAAAAAAGCATATAACCTGTCGCTATACGCGGACTGGTGATACGCTGCCGCTGAGTACCAGCCGGTAATCTTTGCGTTGCAAAAAGTGTGGTTGTGAGCGCCTTTGAGCCTTTTGGGAAACAGCCGGGTGGCGTCATCCGCGAAATGCGTTTATCGCTGTCCGAGGGTGCAGGCAGGTCTTTCAAAAATATTCGGTGCAGCCCGAGTTCGAGAAACGCCGCGGATGAGGTCAGCCGGCCCCAAAAGGGTCACGGCGCGAGCAAACATACCTTTTGCGGGACCGCAGGCTATATTCTCCACCAGCAAAGTTTATTCACAAATAGGGGATCGCATTCGGCAAAGGGTTTGGGTTCGCTCCCCGGCCATTTTGGACGCTCACAAAACCCCTTTTCGAGTGCGGCGGTCTGTATAGGCGAAAGCCCTTCTATCCAGCTACATTGTTAGCCTGTTAAATGTTTATTGACATATCATATATCGTATAGTATATATTTAGTATGTGGATTATTTATGAACACCGAAACGCGTCTCGAAAATTACCCCGCCTGCCTCAAGAGACGTTGAAACGATACGAAAAATGGAAAGACATCGTTGCCATTTCCGGGCCTGACGGATTACGCTTGATTAAAGGCTTTCATGATGAGGCGTTGAGTGGACAGTGGGTTGGGCACCGGTCATCGCGCCTCGGACTTCAGTATCGTATAATTTATCGGGTTGAGAGCGACAAAATTTTCGTGGAGGTGATTGACATCACCGCCCACGATTACAGGAGAAAGTGATATGAAAGATTACAGCCTTGCAAAAAAAAACATAAATGTTTCCGTAGGAGAATCCGTACGGATTATCCGAGAGCTTCAGGAATTAAGCCAGAATGGGCTGGCTGAATTGACCGGCATTCCTCAATCTACCATTTCTGCTATAGAAAACGACCGCATCCAGCTTGGTGTTGAACGGGCAAAAGTTCTTGCCAGAGCGCTGAAATGCCATCCTGCGGTACTCGTATTTCCTGGTTGGGATACAAAAGAACAGCCCGCAGCCTGACCCTTGGCGCATAAACTGTAAATTCAATTAACAAATTATACTAATGGGATTGGAATGGAAATGCTTTTACGGGGCGCATTCAGAAGGGGTTTGGGTTCGCTCCCAGGGCATTTTGGGCGGGCTCAAGGATTCCGGCTGAATTTCTCGAACTCGGGCTGTTCAACTGGTCATGAGTGTCCGGAATCCACCCTCAGACAGCGAGAAATTCTTTACGCCGGAAACCTTGAGCCCTTGTCTTCCAAAATACCCGCAGGTCGCTCACCAAACCCCTTTCCCGAATGCGGCGGGTTTTTGATTCTAACAGGTGGGAACCTTTCTGCTTGATTACAATATTAAGTCCAACTTGCTAAAATAAAATGGAGAATTAAATTGGCAAAACGAATTGTGATCTTAATCTGTTATATGCTCCTCGCTTCTGGTTTTATAGGTAAAAACTATTGTTATGCAGAAGAGACGCTTTCAACAAACGCCGAAGAACTTTATAATCTTGATCTTCAAGATGTCGATCTCGCAGTATTGGCAACAACAATGAGCGAATGGACTAGAAAGAAGTTTGAGCTGGATAACGGCGTGAAAGGAAATTTAACGCTTAAGACCCAAAAAAGTGTAACCAAAGATGAGCTTTACAATATTTTTATAGAGGAATTGAAAAAAGAAGGCTTTGGCATCATAGAGAAAGGCCAAAAGGTTGTTATTGTGCAAGATAAAAAGGAATGACCCAGCCGCAAGCTACGGGGAATTAACCCATAACGCTTAAACCATCTTTAATCAATCCGATGGGAGCCCCGGCTACTTATGACTGCTGACCTTGCAAAAAGTGTGATTATGAGCGCCTTTGAGCCTTTTGGGAAATAGCCGGGTGGCGTCATCCGCGAAATGCGTTTCTCGCTGTCTGAGGGTGTAAGGCAGGTCTTTTTAAAACATCCCGTGCAGTCCGAGTTCGAGAAACGCCGCGGATGAGGGCAGCCGGCCCCAAAAGGGTCACGGCGCGAGCAAGCATGCTTTTTGCAGGACAGCATGCTATATTCTCCACCAGCAAAAATTATTCACAAATAGGGGGTAGCATTCGGAAGGGGATTTTGTTCGCTCCCCGGGCTTTTGGGCGGGCTCAAGGATTCCGGCTGAATTTCTCGAACTCGGGCTGTTCAACTGGTCATGAAATGTCCGGGCTTCACCCTCAGGCAGCGAGAAATTCTTTACGCCGGAAACCTTGAGCCCTTGGCTCCCAAAATGCCCGCAGGTCGCTCACCAAAACCCCTTTCCCGAATGCGGCGGTTTTATTATGAGAATAGGTGGAAAAAGTTCTATAAATTTTCAATGTTAAGCATAAAGATATTTAGAAGAAATTAGTGGCTTGGATATGCCCTTCTTGCGGGCTTGAAAATTCAGATGATTCTCAAAGAACATGCGCATGTGGTCGAGGATTAAATGAATTAAGCAATAACTCACTTCAAGAACTAAGTGTTAAAAAAACGGGAGATAAAAAATTTGTAAGCAAAAAGATTCATGTACTCCTATTTATAATAGGTTTTATAGGGTTAGTAGCTGGTTACATTCTAGTACCGATCTTTGCCGCGCTTGTTGATATTATTATGGTTCTCGGAATATTTGTACCAATTGAAGATAAGAATAAGTAACAGTTAATAAAACCAGGAAACGCATTAAGGACAGCCAGGGTGGGCGCGTATTGATTAACCGGGGAGAATTTTGAACATTAACCGTCTTTAAGGCAGTAACACTAGCTCCTTTGGTTGCCGCCGTTGCAAAAAGTGTGGTTGTGAGCGCTTCTGAGCCTTTTGGGGAATAGCCGGATGGCGTCATCCGCTAAAAGTCGTAGGGGCACGGCGCGCCGTGCCCCTACCGTCCGAGGGTGCAGGCAGATAATTCAGGAATATTCCGGACAGCCCGAGTTCGAGAAACGCCGCGGATGAGGGCAGCCGGCCCCAAAAGGGTCACGGCGCGAGCAAGCATGTTTTTTGCAGGACCGCAGGCTATATTTTTCACCAGCAGAATTTATTCACAAATAGGGGGTCGCATTCGGCAAGGGGTTTTGGCTCGCTCCCCGGGCTTTTTGGGCGGGCCCAAGGTTGGGCGATATAATTGTGCCTCAATAAAAGACAGGGAGGATTAACACCATGAAGATTTTTCGTGTGTATCTTGTCATTCTTCTGATTGTCTTAACCGCTTACACGCTCATGGTCGCGAACAAACATGGGTGGAACCTTCTTCCGATTTTCTTTTCCAATATTTTCGAAATGTCATGGTCCGGTCAGTTCAATTTTGATTTTATGACGTTTCTAAGCCTTTCCGGAATCTGGGTGGCCTGGCGCCATCAGTTTTCCGCCGGTGGTATTATCTTAGGCGTCATAGCGTTCTTCGGTGGCATGATGTTTCTCGCCCCTTACCTGCTTTATGCGGCCTTCCAAGCCGGAGATGATGTAACCGTTCTGTTTTTGGGAAAAAACCGAGCGATTCAATAAGTGGCAAAAAGTGTGGTTGTGAGCGCCTTTGAGCCTTTTGGAAAATAGCCGGGTGGCATCATCCGCGAAATACGTTTCTCGCTGCCTGAGGGTGTAAGGCAGGTCTTTTTAAAACATCCCGTGCAGCCCGAGTTCGAGAAACGCCGCGGATGAGGACAGCCGGCCCCAAAAGGGTCACGGCGCGAAAAAACATGCTTTTTGCAATTCCGCGGCCCAATCGACTGGCGACATACCCGGTCAGGAAATTTTCAGTGTCAGATAAGCGATGACGACATACCGGATCAGTTTGCCGGCGGTAACCAGTGGCGCAAACCACAGCATGCGGATGCGCAATACGCCGGCGACAACAGTCAGGGGATCACCGATGACCGGGACCCAGGCAAAACAAAGGGAAACCAGCCCGTATTTTTCAAAACGCCGCTCGGCCGCTACAAAATCCTCCTCGGACATTTTCAGCCATTTTTTTATCACGCCCAGACTGGCCCAATATCCCAGCGCGTAGTTCGTCAAAGAGCCCAGCACGTTTCCAGTGGTCGCGACCAGCACAGCCCGACCGGCGATAAGCCGTTCAGCAGCAGGGCGGTCAACACCACCTCTGAACTTAACGGTAAAACAGTAGCCGCCAGAAACGCGGCCATAAAAAGGCCGGCGTAGCCGAATTCGCTGAAGTACTCCATCTCTCCTGACAGTTCTGAATATGAATAAGGATAGCCCGGTCAAACCAGAAAGGCCGGATCCGGCAACCAGGGCGGCAGGGGCAAGACGGCCCAGGCGAATCAACCGTCCAGGGTTTCCCGGACCTTGGCGGCCAGAGCACGGGCATTGAAGGGCTTGCGCAGGATCCGGACGCCTTCCGCCTGCATCCCGTGGGGAGCGATGACGTCGTCGGCATATCCGGTCATAAACAGCACCTTCACTTCGGGCCGCCGCGAAAGCGCCTGAAAGGAAAGTTCTTTTCCACTTATTCCCGGCATGATGATATCAGTCAGCAGCAGGTGGATCCGGCCGTCATGGCGGTCCATCACCGACAGGGCCTCCTCGCCCCCGGCTGCCGCCAGAACATGGTAGCCCCAGGCTTCGAGCAATTGCCGCGACATCTGGCGCAAATGCTCTTCATCCTCCACCAGCAGGATTGTTTCCGAACCGCCCGGGGCCGGCAACGCTTCAGCGCCCAACGCCTCGACCAGAGCCGCGGAAACGCCGGCCGTCTCATGGGTGACGGGCAAAAAAACGCTAAAGGTGGTGCCCCGACCGACATGGCTGTCCACCTGGATATCACCGCCGTGCTGCTTGACAATGCCATAGGCGGAGGAAAGGCCCAGGCCGGTTCCCCGGCCCACCCCTTTGGTTGTATAAAACGGCTCGAAAAGATGCGACCGGACCGTGTCGTCCATACCGCAACCGGTATCTTGAATCATCAGCTTGACGTATGTGCCGGGAAGAATGTCCGGGCACCGGTCGGCCTCTCCGCCTTTCAGTTCGTCGGTCGCAGTTGTTATGGTTAACTCTCCACCCCCGTTCATGGCGTCCTGGGCATTAAGAACCATATTCATGACGACCTGTTCCAGCTGGCCATGGTCTCCTTTAATGCAGGGTAGACGATCGGCCAGATTCATGCGGATGATAATGTCCTCCCGGATCGTCCGTCGCAGCAGCTTTTCAAATCCGGTCAGCAGAACGTTCACATCCACCGGCCGGAATTCCAAGGGCTGCCTGCGGCTGAAAGCCAGCAATTGCCGGACCAGATCGCTCGCCCGCCGACCTGCTTGAAGGATGACCTCGATTGCCTGCCGGCGGCGATCATCGGACTCCATCTGATCCCGAAGCAGTTCTCCATAACCGAGAATCGGCGTCAGGAGGTTATTCAAATCGTGAGCGGCACCGCCGGCCAGGCGACCGATGGATTCCAGTTTCTGGGATTGATAAAACTGCTCCTCCAGGCGCGCTTTTTCCGCCTCGGCTCTTTTGCGCGCAGTAATATCCTGTACCGTCCCGTAAAGCCGGAAGATCCGGCCGTCCGCGTCTTTTTCCGGAAACCCACGGGCCAGGCACCAGCGGGGCTCGCCGTCCTTGCGATAAGTCCGGATCTCCATTTCATAGGGCGTGCCGCCTTCTTTGGCCGTCAGGCCGGCCTGCCGCAGCCGGGCCATGTCCTCCGGATGGGTGTAACCGCCATGCTCGGACCAGCGGCCGGGCTTTTCGGCTGGATCCAGCCGAAAAAGACGGTAAAGTCCCTCCGACCAGATAACCTTGTCCGTGGCGATATCCCATTCCCAACTGCCGACCTCGGCCACGCTTTCCGTCCGGGACAGCATCTCCTGATTATGGGAAAGGGCCTGGAGGGACTGCTTGAGTTCTTTTTCGGTTTTTTCGAGTTCTCTGACCCGATTTTTCAAAGCTTCGTAACTGGGCTGGTCTGTTTTAAACATATTCGAAATAACAG
Source organism: Thermodesulfobacteriota bacterium (assembly GCA_040753795.1). Classification (NCBI taxonomy): domain Bacteria; kingdom Pseudomonadati; phylum Thermodesulfobacteriota; species Thermodesulfobacteriota bacterium. Next base: position 34,838 of record JBFMDX010000002.1, on the reverse strand, counting down.
CGCTTGATCATGGCGTCATCCATGCGCGCCGCTGATCGATATTGGTTGTTTTTTCTCCCCCATTTCTGAATAAAATATATCATAAATGTAATCATACATAAAACCAATTTCACACTCTCTTGGACGGGCCATTGACAGGTGAGCCCTTGAGCGTTGCAAAAAGCGTGAGGGTGAGCGCCTTTGAGCTTTTGGAAAATAGCCGGGTGGCGTCATCCGCGAAAAGCGTTTCTCGCTGTTTGAGGGTGCAGGCAGATAATTCAGGAATATTTTTGAACAGCCCGAGTTCGAGAAACGCCGCGGATAAGGACAGCCGGCCCCAAAAGGGTCACGGCGCGAACAATCATGCGTTTTGCGGGACCGCATGTTATATTTTCCACCAGCAAAAATTTATTCACAAATAGTGGGTCACATACGAAAAGGGGTTTGGGCACCTTAATTCATCCCGACAGAAGCCTTTTGCAACTCTTGACAATGCACCCCATTTGAGGTACAAATACAAGAAAATAAATGGAGGTTACTCATGGGTAAAACATCCACCATCAGAGCGCGAATTGAACCAGCCTTAAAAGGGAAAGCTGAGAACATATTTCAAAAGCTTGGATTGACGACAACTCAGGCAATAACCCTGTTCTATAAGCAGGTTGAATTAAAAAAGGGGCTCCCTTTTGATGTAGCCATTCCGAATAAGATCACCCGTAAAACGTTTTCCGATACGGATGCCGGTCGCGATTTGATTGTTTGCACAGATACTGACGATATGTTTAAAAAGTTAGGCCTCTGATGCTTACCCCTTCCTATACAAAGCAGTTTGAGCGCGACATCAAGCGGATGAGAAAGCAAGGGAAAAATCTTGATAAGCTGAAAATAATCATCTGCTCCATAATGACGGAAGAACCGCTTGATGCCATTCATCGCGACCATAAGTTGCTTGGCAACTGGAAGGGACGACGGGAATGCCACATTGAATCTGACTGGCTGTTGATTTATGTGGTTGATTCAGATCTCGTTATTTTCGAGCGGACCGGCACGCACGCTGATTTATTTCAAAAATAAAAAGGATTAAGGCTCACGGCGACTCGGTTCCCTCGCGGCAAATCCCGGCCGTTGCAAAAAGCGTGAGTGTGAGCGCCTTTGAGCCTTTTGGGAGAAAGCCGGGTGCCTTCATCCGCAAAAAGCGTATCTCGTTGTTTGAGGGTGTAGGCAGATGTTTCAGAAATATTCAGAACAGCCCGAGTTCGAGAAACGCCGCGGATGAGGACAGCCGGCCCCAAAAGGGTCGGGGCGCGAACAAGCATGCTTTTTGCAGGACCGCAGGATTCCAGGGGCGGCCTGAAGGCCGCCCCTGCATCAAATCTTGTTTAACGCCAGCGGCGGGACGAGTTCGTGGTTGGCCGCCTCCAGCTTGTCTTTATCCGAGATGACGGCGATGCCGTATTGACGCGTATCGCCCGGGAAACAGGCGCGGGCGGCCGCGACGACCCTGGCTTTGGTGACGGCCAGCACCCCCTCCTTGAAGGACTGCCGCTGATCGTCGGACAGGGCCATCAGTTTGCGCTGAAAGGCCCGCAACCCCTTTTCCGCCGGCGTCAGGGGCCGGTCAATGTCCGAGCAGACCTGCAGGATGGACTCCTTGATCTCCTCGTCGGAAAAGTTGTCCTCCTGGATGAACGCCGCCGCCCGGCGGTAAACCTCCAGGGTATTGACGATGTGGGGATCCCGGTAAGAGGCAAAACAGAATTGGCCGTCCTCGGAATTGTAGAGGGCGTATCCGCCATAGGCCCCGCCTTTTTCGCGGATCTCCCGGTGCAGAAAGGAGGATTTGAGCAGCCGGGCGATGACGGCCAGGGCCGGCGCGTCCGGGTGACCCAGGCGGATGGTGTTGAAAACCGAGGCCACAAAAGAGACGGCCGTGGCCGTGCTCCACCCCTCCAGGGGAATGTCCGCCGGCGGGGCGATGACCGGCGGGGCGAAAGCATCACTGCCGGCTGCTTCGGGCAGCGCGGCCGCCAGGGACTCGGCAAAAGAAACGGCCGGGCCCAGCATGGGGTCATCGCCGGTCAGACCGGTTCTCAAGTTCCCCTGCCGCAGCAGGGCAACCGCTGCCCGGCGCAGGTCAGTTGCGATGGCCGCAAGCGCCGTCTCATTCAGGTCGGCGGTGATGGCTTTAATGTATTGCAGTTGCCGGACGCCGTACCACTGCTCGGACAGGGCGCTGGCAGGCGAGAAGTTGCGCGAGGCCAGGGACATGGCCAGGCGGTGGCCGTTGTGCACCACCGCCGATTCCAGGGAGGCCCGGTATTCCATCAGCAGCTGCCGGAGGCGTTCGAGGTTGGAGAAATCAAACTCGCAGAAAAGTTCCCGGATGATTTCAAACAGCCGCTCCTGGTTTCTCTCCAGGCACTTGCCGGTAAAGGAAACATAGGCCACGCATTCTCCAGCCGGGGTGTAGCGGGTATGGGACTGGGCGGACAGGCCGATGCCGCCGGTATAGCGATCGATAAACCGGGCCACCTCCAGATAATCCCTTTTCTTGGTGCCCATGCGCGGCAGGGCGGCGCAGAAAAACGGGGCCAGCAGCGTCAGGTCCTCCGGCAACTCGGCGGTCCCGGCCGCGGCCGAGAAATAGAAGATGCCCGAGGTCGGCTGGGGGAAGCAGACGACGGATGGCGGCCCGGCCTGCTCCCTGATCCTGGCGACCTCCGGCGGGATGTCGGACAACTCCAGGGTCGGCAGCACCGATAAATCCTCCTCGGCCTCCTGAAGACGGAGCAGAAGCGCGTTGTCTTCCTCGATTTTTTTCATGTCCGCTTCGGACAGTGCCTGCCGGGTTTTCTCCAGGGTTTCGGCCACCTGCCGGTTCTCCCGCTCGGCCAGTTCCGTGTCCGGGGAAAGGGTCAGGGTCACCCGGTGGGGGTTGTCCAAGAAGCAGGTCCGGATCATGTTTTCCAGAAACGGCCCGGCCGCCATTTCATCGTAAAGGCGTTTGATATCCGGATCGATGTTGATCATCTCCTCGGGCGGGGCGCCGTGGAACCAGCCGGAGGCCAGGCTTAAAAACAGTTTCAGGCCGTATGGGTAGGGCGAGTTGGTGATCTCCTTGCGGTGGAATTCGATCTGGTGTACGGCCGCGTCGACCAGGTCGCGGTCGATGCCGTTATCGGCCAGTCCGGCCAGGGTCTTGATGATGAGGGCTTCGACAGCCGGCGCGTCCTCTTTCTTCACGTCCTTCAGGCCGCAGGCGAACATGGTGTCCCGGATGTCGGCGGAAAACCCGGTGCCGTCGGACAGGGAAGATCCCATTCCGGAATCGATCAGGGCCTTGTAGAGGGGGGACGCCGGGTTGCCCAGCAGCACCTCTTCTAACACCAGCAGGGCCAGGACCGTGAAGCTGTCGCGGATGTCGGACGTCAGCCAGGCCACGCAGACCTGGTGCTTCCGGTCAATGTCCTCCTCGTCCTCAGAAATGGCATAAGCGCAGGCAGCCTGACGGGGCGCCTGCCATCTCGGCTGGGAAGGCACCTCCGTGCCGGGGTCGATGCGGCCGACGCCGTCCAGCACCCGGCGGCTGATATATTCCAGGTGGTCGGCCGCCGGGATGTCGCCGTAGGTGTAGAAAAAGGCGTTGCTGGGATGGTAGTGCCGGCGATGAAAGGCCACCAGCTGTTCGTGGGACAGGGACGGGATGACGCCGGGATCGCCGCCGGAATTGAAATGATAGGTGGTGTCCGGATAAAGGTGTTCCAGGAGCGCGTGGGACAGCACCTGGTCCGGGGAGGACATGGCGCCTTTCATTTCATTGTAGACCACGCCCTGGTAAGACAGGACCTTGTTGTCGTCGTCGCCGCCGCCAGCGGTGTCGAGCCGGTGTCCTTCCTGCTTGAAGCTCAGCTCGGACAGAACCGGGAAAAAAACCGCGTCCAGGTAGACGTCCATGAGGTTGTAGAAATCCTTGCGATTGGGCGAGGCAAAGGGATACATGGTCCAGTCGGAAGCGGTAAAGGCGTTCATGAAGGAGTTCAGGCTTCGCCTGATCATGGAGAAGAAGGGGTCCCGGACGGGATACTTCTTTGAACCGCACAGGATGGTGTGCTCCAGGATGTGGGCCACGCCGGTGGAGTCCCGGGGGATGGTCTTAAAGCCCACGGCAAAGCAGTTCTCCTGATCCTCGACGGCGACATGCAGGTGCCGGGCGCCGGTGGCCAGATGCTCGAATTCATAAACAACGCCGTGAATTTCTTTGAAGGGAATAATTTTTCTAACGATATAGCCGTGGCACTCCCGGCCCACGGTAAGGGCGTTCCCGCGACAGGTCATAGAGGTCTCCATGTGGCGGCGGCATACGGACGGCAGGAGATTGGCGACCGGGCGCCACCGGTGTTGGCAAACAAGCAGATTAGGACTTGAAGTTAGACGTCAGGCTGGAAAATATTGGCCCCGTCCGACGCGCTTGATCTTTTCCAGCTTGTTCAGCCGGAAAATGATGTTTCGCAGCTTTTTTTCCTCAAACCCGGTTTTTTTCTGAAGCGCGGCAAAATCCGCGCCTTTTTTGGCGCGGGTAATCGCTTCCAGGACAACGCTGGTGGCGGAAAGGCGACGGGCCCCGCCTTTTTTCCCTTTTGGTCCGGCGGCGATTCTCACCTTCAGGGGTTGCGCCGCCGCGGCCTTTTTGACCATCTTTTCCAGGCGGTCAATTTTGGCGTTCAGCTTCTCGATGTCCTTTTTCCCGGGAATATCGAGGTTTCTCAGCAGCGATTTAAAGGCTGCGTCCATGGATACGGCTTTTGCTTTTCTTGCCATGAGCATTCTCCTCGTTAAAAATTAGCAATTCATGTCGGTCCCGGAAGCAGCCATAAAGTCACACAGTGTTTCTCTCAAGCAGAAATCCGCCGTCCCGCCGGCATCAGGATGCCGCTGACGCGGCCACCACCCTTTAAATGTAAGTCATTGCCTGAAATTGTTTTTAGTAAATGAAAAAGCAAAAAGCAAGATAATTTATGGGACAAATCAAGGGTATGCGATCGGCAAAGACAAGCAATACGCAATGCAAGCCGGAATTGCCTCAAAAAAAGGAGGGTAAGGAATCATTTGGCGATGGCGCCGGGCCTTTTGAATCGTTCTCCCATCCAGGCCCGGAACTGCTCCATGTACAGGTAGAAAACCGGGGTGACAAACAGGGTCAGGAACTGGGAAAAAATCAGCCCGCCGACCACTGCCAGACCAAGGGGCTGGCGGGATTCGGCGCCGGCGCCCAGGCCAAGGGCGATGGGAATGGTGCCCACCAGGGCGGCCATGGTGGTCATCATGATAGGCCGGAACCGCACCACGCAGGCCTCGAAAATGGCCTCCTCCGGGTCGGCCTGCCTGGTCCGCCGCGCTTCGATGGCAAAATCGATCATGATGATGCCGTTTTTCTTGACCAGACCGATGAGCATGATAACGCCGACAAAGGCATAAATACTCAGATCCACCTGGAAGATCATCAGCGTAACCAGCGCACCGAACCCGGCAAAGGGAAGGGCCGAAAGAATGGTGACGGGATGGATAAAGCTTTCGTACAGAATGCCCAGCACCATGTAGATGACCAGGATGGCCATGATCAGCAGCAGGCCCAGTCCCTGCATGGAAGAGGCAAACGCCTGAGCCGCGCCCTGGAAGGCGGTGGTGATGGAAGGCGGCAGAACCGAAGCGGCCAGACGGTCGATGTCCCTGACCGCGGTCCCCAGGGGGTGACCCGGATGGAGGTTGAAGGAGATGGTGACGGAAATCTGCTGGCCGGTGTGGTTGATGGACAGGGGGCCCAGGCTGCTGCCGATCTCCGCCACGGCGGTGATGGGAACCAGTTCTCCGGCGTCGGATCGCACATGCAGCAGGGTAAGGTCGGCCGGTTCTTCCTGGAAGTCTTCGGCCACCTCAAAAATGACTTCATAGGTATTGTTCGGCGCGTAAATAGTGGAAATCTGCCGCGAGCCGTAGGCGTAATACAGGGTGTCCTCGATCCGCTCCACGGATATCCCCAGGCTGGCGGCTTTATCCCGATTGATCCGGATATCGGTCTGGGGATTCTTCATCTCCAGGTCGGAGTTGATGTCGGTCAGGCCCGGCAGGCCCCGCATCTTTTCCTCCATGCGCGCGGCGTACCGGTAAAGCTCATCGGTATCGGTCCCCTGCAGCGTATACTGGTAAAGGCCTTTGGTCATGCGGCCCGTCAGGCGGATGGGTGGGGGCACCTGGGGCATGGCCATGATGCCCGGCACCTGGGCAAGCTTTTGCCGCAGCCGAACGACAACTTCATCCGCCGAGCTTTGCCGTTCGGCGCGGGGCTTGAGACGGATAAACAGCACCCCGGTGTTGCTGCTGGAGGTTCCCCGGGATCCGGAACTGGACATGAAGGCGGCCACATCCGGATCCTGGCGGACAATGGCCGCCAGCTCCTGCTGGTGGGCCATCATAGACTGAAAGGAAATGCCCTGAGCGCCCTGGGTAAAGGCGAAGATCTGATCATTGTCCTCGGTGGGGATGAATCCCTTGGGAATTTTCACAAACAGCACCCCGGTGCCGATCAGGATCAGGGCCGAAAAAATCATCACCAGCCGGCGGCGGGCCATGGACCAGCGCAAGCCGATCCTGTACCCGTTCAACATTTTTTCAAAAAGCCGTTCAAAGGCATTGTAGGCCCGGCCATGGCGTTTCTCCCCCGGCGGCTTCAAAAAACGGCTGCACAGCATGGGCGTCAGGGTCAGGGAGATAAACCCGGAAATCAGGATGGCAACGCCGATGGTGACGGAAAACTCCTTGAACAGGCGGCCGATGATGCCGCCCATGAACAGCACCGGGAGGAACACCGCCGCCAGGGAAAAGGTCATGGACAGAATGGTGAAGCCGATTTCCCGGGAGCCGTCCACCGCGGCCGTGTGCGGGTCCTTGCCCATTTCCATATGCCGGACGATGTTTTCCAGCATGACGATAGCGTCATCCACCACGAACCCGACGCTTAAGGTCAGGGCCATCAGGGACAGGTTGTCCAGGCTGTAATCCAGCAGATACATGACGGCAAAGGTGCCGATGACCGACATGGGCAGAGCCAGGCTGGGAATGGTGGTGGCCGACAGGTTCCGCAGGAAGACAAAGATGACCGCCACCACCAGAAACAGGGTCAGCACCAGGGTCAGCTTGACGTCGACCACCGACTGGCGGATAGATTCGGAACGGTCGAAAAGAAGCTTCATGGTGACCGAAGCGGGCAGCTGCTCCCCCAGCTTGTCCACCAGCCGGCGGACATCGCGGGCCACCTCCACGGTGTTGGTCCCGGGCTGACGCTGAACGGCCAGAACAATGGCCCGCTGAATCTTTTCCGGTTCCCCGAACCAGGCGGCCACCTTGTTGTTTTCCACGCTGTCGACGGCTATACCGATGTCCTGTATCCGGACCGGGCGGCCGTCACGATAGGCCACGATCAGGTCGAGGTAACCGGCGGCACGTCGGATCTGGCCGTCGGCCTGAACCGTGTAGGCCACGTTCGGGCCATACAGAGTGCCGGTGGGAAGGTTGACATTGGCGGCGCCGATGGCCTGAGCCACTTCGTCCAGACCGATGTCTTTATTGGAGAGCTTCTCCGGGTCCACCTGGATCCGGACGGCGTATTTCTGGGACCCGTACACCATGACCTGGGCCACGCCACTGACCATGGAAATGCGCTGGGCCAGAAGGGTTTCCCCGTATTCGTTCAGTTCATACAGAGGCAGGGTCGGCGAGGTCAGGGCCACATAGACAATGGGCTGGTCGGCGGGGTTGACTTTCTGAAAGGTCGGCGGCGTCGGCATGTCGTCGGGAAGGTTTCTCAGGGCGGCGGAGATGGCGGCCTGGACATCCTGGGCGGCGGCGTCGATATTCCGCTCCAGGTCGAACATGATAGTGATGCTGGTCCGGCCGATGACGCTGGTGGAGGTCATGGAATCAATGCCGGCGATGGTGGAAAACTGTTTTTCCAGGGGCGTCGCCACTGCCGAGGCCATGGTTTCCGGACTGGCCCCGGGCAGACCGGCCGACACCTGGATGGTGGGAAAATCCACGTTGGGCAGATCGCTGACCGGCAGCCGGCGGTAGGCCGACAGGCCGAAGATCAGGATGCCCAGCATGACCAGGGTGGTCATGACGGGACGGAAAATGAACAGGTCGGACATGCCTCTCATGGCTGGCCGGCCTCCCCGTTTTTGATGACAATCCGGGCGCCGGGCGTCAGCCGCAGCTGACCGTCGGTCACCACCTGCTCACCGGCGGCCAGCCCGTCTTCTATTACCGTTTCCTGACCCGCCTGGACGGCGACGGTAATATTTCTGATTTCCACGGTCATATCGCTTTTGACCGCGAAAACAAAATTGCCCTGCTGGCCCATCTGCACGGCCGCGGATGGCACCACCACGGCCTGCGGACGGGCGCCGACCGTCAGAACGACATTGACGAACTGACCCGGCCACAGCCCGCTGTCCCTGTTTTCAAATACGGCCTTGAGGTCAATGGTGCCGGTTTTCGGATCAACGGCGTTGTCCACAAAGACCAGGCGGCCTTCCCTGACCGCTTCCGTTTTCCCCGCCGGGCGGGCAATAACCGCCAGTTCACGGTCGGCGCCCCACTCCCGGAAATCCGGCAGGCGCTGCTCGGGCACGGCAAACCGGACGTATATGGGTTGAATCTGGTTGATGGTCATCAGGGGCCGGGTGGTTTCGTTGGCCTTGATCAGATTGCCCTCATCGACCAGCAGCGCGCCGGCCCGGCCGTTCAGGGGCGCCGTTATCCGGCAATAAAAGACATTGAGCCGGGCGTTTTCCGCGGCCGCCTCACCCCCCTTGACCACCGCTTCCAACGCTTCGGCATCGGCCTGGGCCTGTTCCGCCTGATTCCTGGTGACATAATCCTTTTTCAGCAGCTCGGCATAGCGCGCGGCGTCTTTTTTGGCCTTTTCCAGGCGGACGCGGTCCCGGGACAGGGCGGCCAGCGCCGATTCCAGCATGGCCTGATAGGGCCGCTCATCAATCTGGATCAGGAGCTGATCTTTGGCCACTTCCTGGCCTTCCCGGATATGAATTTTCACCACCTGTCCGTCCACCCGGGAGGTGATATTGACCGTGGCATAGGCTTCCACCGTGCCAACGGCCGTGATTTCATCGGGCATGTCTTTTAAAACAGCCGCGGCGGTTTTGACCGGAACCTCGGGAACCGGCCGGTTCTGTTCCCTGTCCGAACAGGACAGCAGCGTCGCCAGGATGGCGGGCAGAACAATCGGGAGGAGTCTTTTCAAACAGGTCATGGTTTGTTTTCCTTCATGGTCGCGGACGGCAGCATGTCCAGTACGCCTCTTTCATCCGGATTTCGGCTCCACAGGGCGCCGGTGTCCCGGGCCAGATTGGCCAGGGAAACATACCAGTCAGCCACGGCTTCGACCCGCTGGGCCCGGGCATTTTCCAGGGTGCTCTGGGCGGCCAGCAGATCCAGAAATCCGCCCACGCCCTCCTGGTAGCGCCCCAGGGCCACGTCGTAGGATTGCCGGGCGCTGCTCAACAGGTCCTCGCTGGTATGAACACGCTTGGCGGCGGTCTTCAGGTTGAAGTAGCTGGACCAGACCTGAAAAATGACGCGCTGCTCCAGTGTATTGAATTGCTCCTGTTGAGCCAGGGCCTCCTGTCGCGCCCTGACCAGGTCGTAGCGCCTGGAATAGCCGTAAAACAGGGGGACGTTCACCAGAAGCTCGGTGGTGTTGCCGCTTTCCCACTGGTCGGTGTCGCTGTCCACCCGACCCTCCAGGCGATTGCGCAGGGAAACGGTCGGGAACAGTTCGGAGCGGAACCGGCCGACCCTGGCCATGGCCTGTTCCACGGCACTTTTCCGGGCGGCCAGGTCCGGGCGACTGGCCTGGGCCCGGCGGATACAGTCATCCACCTGATCCGTCACCCGGTCCAGGGGCGGATTCCATGTCAGGTCCTCGATATCATAGGGGGTGTTGGCCGGCATGCCCATGGCCGTGGCCAGGGCGCCGCGCAGCACCTGCACCTGCCCGGCGGCGTCGTCCAGATTCAATTGGGCCTGGGAAAGCGCTGTTTTCGCCTGGAGGACATCGGCAATGGTGGCCAACCCCTGCTCGTGTTGTTTCTCCGCGGCCGCCAGGCTCTGCGTCGCTTCCTGCAAAGAGGCTTCCGCGGATTTGACCAGGGCTTTTGCTTTCACATACTGAAAATAGGTCTGCAGCACCAGCAGCACCGCGTCCTGGATAGCGGCATTGTGGGAAAAGTCGGCCGCCAGCAGGGCCTGACGCTTTTCTTTGACCGAGGCGCTCCGGCCGCCGAAGTCAAACAGCAGCCAGGACAATTCCAGCGCGGGCTCAAAACTGCGGACGGATTCGCCCTCGACCTCGTCAGGGGCGAGATTTTCCCGAACGGCGGCGTCGGTGTTTATATCGAGTTGCGGATAATAGGTTCCTTTTTCGCTGAGAAGATCGGCGGCCGCCGACCGGGCCGTGTACCAGGCCGCCCGGGTCTGGGGATTGTTGCGCAGGGCCACCTCAATCACATCCGTGATTTGCCACTGGCTGCCGGGCCGCAGCAGGTTTTCCGGGATATCGACGGTTTTTTCGGCAGGGAGGAGGGCTGAGATGTCTGCTTTCGGCGGGGTCCATAGCTGATCGGCCGAAGGCGCCACATACTCGTTCAGGGATTGTTCATTGCCCCGATGGGCGCATCCGGCAAAGAGCAGGAGGCTGAAGACGATGATCAGCCGGATAACCGGCGGCAAGATTTGCGATAGTTGGTTATGGTTCATACAATTCCCATAAAAAAAGCCGCTGTCAAAAAACCGGCAATAACGATAATATATTGGGCCATATCACCGGCGCAATATATATTCGGATTAACACAGGAGAGCAATATGGAGCAACGGCGGTTCGGCCATCTGGTGTTTATGCCGGGGAACAATTCCGGCAAATATCCTTTCTGCAATTCCCTGTTCATCGACGATGACATTAAAGGCGTGGTCGATCCGGCCTGCGACGAAAGCCGGCTGGCCGCCCTGCCCCGGTTCGGACCGGCGGACCTGCTGATCAACTCCCACTACCATGAAGACCATTTTGCCTTCAACCACCTGTTTGCCGACGCCACCCTGCTGGTCCACGGCGCCGATGCCCCCTGTTTCCGGTCCCTGGACGCCCTGCTGGAGGCGTACGGTGTTCTGGGTGAAGAGGAAGCGGTTTTCTGGAGACAGATCCTGGTGCAGTCCTTTCATTACCAGGAACGAACGCCGGACCGGCTGCTGGCCGACGGGGATGTCCTTGATTTCGGCCATACCCGCCTGGAAGTAATTCACACGCCCGGCCACACGCCCGGCCATATCAGCCTCTACTGCGAACAAGAGGGCCTGTTGTTTACCGGTGACCTGGACATGACCGCCTTCGGCCCCTGGTACGGGGACCGGGTGTCGGATATTGACGACACCATCCGGTCCGTGAGGCGGCTGATGGAGATCCCGGCCCGGGTTTACATCACCTCACACAACATGGGCGTGATGGAGGGGGACATCAGCAAAGCGGCCGAGGCTTACCTGGCGGTGATCGACGAGCGGGAGGAGAAGATTTTCAATTTTCTGGACGCGCCGAAAACCCTGGAGGAGATCGCCCGCCAGTGGTTCATCTACAAAAAGCCCCGGCAGCCGGAGGCCTTTTACCTCTTCGGCGAGCGGGGCATGGCGGCCAAGCACCTGGAACACCTGATCGCCGGCGGAAAGGTGGCCAGGGACGGCGATTTGTACCGGCGGATTTAATCCAAAGCGTTCAGGTATTCGGCGACGCGCCGGATGCCGGCCACACCTTCGGGCGCCACCGGCGCGAAACTCTGGAAGACATGGATCATCTCCGGCCAGACATCAATGGTGACGTCCACCCCGGCGGCTTTGGCCTTTTCCGCCAGGCGCAGCGAGTCATCCAGCAGGCATTCCCGTTCCCCCACCTGGATCAGCAGCGGCGGCAGGCCGGTCAGATCGGCGTAAAGCGGAGAGGCCAGGGGATGTTCCGGGTCCGTGCCCTGAAGGTACTGGCCGGCCAGAAAGCCCAGAGCCCGGGGCTCGACAAACGGGTCCTCGTCGGCCTTTGTCCGGATGGAGTCGCCGGTCATGGCCAGGTCGGTCCAGGGGGAAAGGCAGAAGGCGGCCCGGGGCAGCCGGTCGCCCTCTTCTCTGAGTTTGATCAAGGCCGCCAGGGCCAGTCCGCCGCCGGCGGAATCTCCGCCGATAATCACCATTCCGGCCGGCACCCCTTCGCTATTCACCAGCCAGCGATAGGCGGCGACCGCGTCATCCACCGCCGCCGGAAAAGGATGCTCCGGCGCCAGCCGGTAGTCAACCGCCAGCAGGAGCCGGCCGGCTTCGACGGCCAGCCGGGAAACCAGGTTGCGGTGGGAGGACAGGGAGCCGGCCGTGTATCCGCCGCCGTGGAAATACAGAATGACGCCCTTGCCGTCACTGCCTGGAACCGCGACCCACTCCGCCGGAACCCCGCCGGCGTCAACGCCGCTCAGGAACACGCCTTCATAGGGCGGGGCCATGGCCGCCAGTTGTTCCAGGCCGTTCCGCATGGCCGCCACGTGCGGCTCGCGGCCTTTGTCCACCGTGTGCTGCAGGAAGGTGATCAGGTTGTGCATCTCTGTGCTGACCATTTGTCTGCCTTGTTCTTCTTCAAGTTGGTTGGCTTGCAGGGTTCAAGGGTTCAAGGAATCAAGGGGTCAAGGGATCGTAGTGTTATGTCCGGGGATGATTGGTTCGCGACTGATTCTTTTCGGGATTCAGCAAACGCCTCCGCTGAAATCGCATAAACTCGGCCTATCGGCCTCAAACAGTATGCGATTTCCGCGCTCCGGCACTTGCTGAATTGATCCCCGAAAACAATCAATGTCGCTCACAAAATCATCCCCACCCATAACGCACTTCCGTGGCGCGCCAGGGCTTTGTATCCCTCGGAACTCGCACCCCTGGATTGACTTTAGCGGTGTTTCCTCTTGTACTTCGAACACTGGCAACAAGTTGCCAGCGCCACCCGTCCAGCCCGAAGTTCATGCGCTTGTTCGGCAGCTTATTCTATCTTGGGAAGTCAGGACAAACACGATTCACCATGTCCATGGCCTCATTTATATTCTTGATACTCTTATCGGAAAGTTCCCTTGGTTTTGCCTTCTTGATTTTGGTGATAGTCGCCCCAAGTTCTTCCATTAGTTCTGAACCTGTCGACCATGCGACCTTGTTAACCATATAGTTAAGTAAATCAGCATCTTTCGCGAGACCATCAGCGCGGAGACTGGCGATCAGTTTTTCGAAGGGCGCGTATGATATTGTCGTGGTCATTTGCATGTTTCTGCCGAACGTCTTCGCCGATCAGGCGCGGCGAAGGGTTATATGCTTAATTCTTAAAATATTCCTTATATTCACCTCTTATATCTGGTGCTGAGGCTTTAAAAGGACCATCAATACCATTGAATAAATACAAAGGAGATATTTCGCCACTCGAAGGATCGTACTCTAAAAAATATTTTGCTTTATTACTCGTAATAAATTCAATTTTTTTATTATTTGTGTGTATTACTTCTAATCCTTCACGTCTTAAAAATTCTTCTGCCTCACTATTATAATAGGACATGTCGCTCATAATTTCATCACGCGCTTCATTACTATTATCAGCAACAAATTTTTGAGTGTCAGCGCCATTTGGATTAATGAAAATTGCACATGGCCTATTAATAGATAGCATAGGCGCTCGGACATAAAAAATAGAAGAACAAGAGATAAAATTGAGAGTAGCAAGAATTACAATTATGAGTTTTTTCATTGTGCACCCCCCGAAACTTCTTCGATTGCCGGCTTCGTCAAACGTCTCTTCGTGAGCGACTCCGATCATTTTGGGAAACAAGGGATCAAAGCCTTCGCGTGATGCAAATTTCAAATCGAAGATGATCTCAAGGCGGCCAGGAGGAGGCGACGCAGGCGTATTGTAATACGCCGAGGAGCCGACGACGCAGCCAACGAAGAGAGCGCTTTGATTTGGAATTTGCATAAGAATTCCTCGCTGTTTGAGGGCGAAGCCCGAGTTCGAGGGATTTAGCGAAGGACTTCTGATCCCGCCCAAAATGATCGCGGAGCGAACAAGAGACGTTGACGAAGCGACCACATTATATTAAGCGGCTCTCCGCTCATCCTGGATTCCCCGGTCAAGCCGGGGAATGACGAATCAGTAAAGGTCGTCTCCCCCTGATTGTCATTTGACTTGCCTTTAGTAGTTCCAGCCCAGCACCCCCAGGCCGATCACGTTCATGACAATCGCCACGGCGTAAATGGCGGCGACAATCGTAATCTTGGTCTTCAGGGTTTTGCGGGTGATGACCAGGATGGCGCCGCAGAAGAAATGGAAATACCCGATGAGGAAGATCAGCCAGACTCCGGCAAAAGACAGGTTCCAGAAGGTATACTCCCAGACCAGGTGGTTGCCCATGTTCAGCAGGCACTCGATAAACACGCAGAAGGCGGAATAGAAGACGGCAAAGAACCATTTTTCCGGCAGGCCCAGAATCTTCAGGCCGGGTTTGTTGGTCAGGGTATGATAATAGATGATGCCCAGGATCAGGAACATGAAGATGATTTCGAGGTTCCAGCCCACGAAAATCCGCAGGGCCGTGTCTCCGGGGGTCGTCCAGAAGGCGGAGCGGCCGGTCAGGACCATGACCCAGCTGTTCCAGGTTTCGTTGAAGAAGTCGATGCCGAACACGGTCAGGCCGGCCAGGACGGGGTCCCAGTTGCCGGTCTGCCGGGCCTCTTTTGCTTCCCGGGCGTAGATGTAGCAGACGATGGCCAGCAGGGGGATGGCGTACCATTTGACCATGGACAGGTCCCTGAGGCCGTTTAAAGCGGCGGTGGTGGCGTCAGTCATTGTTTTCTCCTTTGATAAACCGGCAGGGGCGTGGCGCGCCGTGCCCCTGCGAAAGGCCGTTCTTCCGTATCGTTAAAAGGCATACGTCAGATCCATAAATACCCGGTTGTTGTCGTGAATGTTGTCGTTGAGCACACTGTCGCCGTCCTGGTAGAAGATACAGCCCCCGGTCACCGTGAAGGCATCGGTGATGTCGTAGGCGGCGGAGAGACGCTCGATCAGCCCGTCCTCGGCCTCCATGCCCATGACCACGGCCACGAAGACCAGTTCCAGGCGGTCGTTCATCCGGTTCTGGGTGAACCGGAAGGCCGTGTCAAAGCGGCTGGAATCGGCATAATCCGGAGCCTCGCCCATGTCGTGGTCATACCCGTTGAGGACGGACTGCATAAACTCCAGGGTCAGAGTCGTGTCGGTGAAGCCCATGTATTCGACGCCGGCCAATCCCCGGGTCTGGGACTTGCGGCCGTCGTCATTGGCGTACTGGTAGCCGTCGGATCGCGCCAGTTCGGTTTTGAGCAGCCAGTCGCCTACGGCGTAATTGACGCACAGGCCCGTCATCCACAGGCGGGAGTGCCAGCGTTCATAAATGTCCACCGTCTGCCAGATGACGCTGTTGTCGGGAAGTTGAATGGGGTAGGAAATGACCCCGGTTTTTTCCATGTAACTTTCATTGTCGTAATAATAGGCGCCGTACAGGGAAAAATCCCAGTGCGGGAACACCCCCTTGAGCGCCATGGCATACTCGCTGTTCTCAAAGCTCTGGCCGGGAATTTCTTCGTGGGGCAGGGACATGTCAAAGGGGTAAAAATCGTTGCCGTACACCGGCGTTTTGTTGAAACGCAGTTCCGGAATGACGATGCCGGTAAGGTCATAATAGCCCGAGGGGTTCCGCCATTGATAGTCCGTCCGGATCATGCACACCGGCAGCCGCAGGTCTTCGATATCCACCAGGCCCGGATCGCGGCTGTCCAGGGGGTTTATGATGTCCGTCACCCGGAACGTTTCCGAATTGCCCCAGATTACCAGCTGCCGGCCCGCCCGGATGTCCAGGCCCGGTGCCGGTTTGCCCTCGATATAGGTCTCGCGGAATTCCAGCTCGTCCTCGTATTCATCCAGCACGTCGCGGGTGAACTCGTCATGGCCCTGGATGTGGTAGGCGAAATCATAGAACCCCCGGCCGCTGACCTGGCCGCCCCAGGTGTCGGTGAATTTCGCTTCCAGGGTCAGATCCAGAGACGCCCGCAGGCGGGACAGGCCGCGATAGTCGGTCTGACCCGGATCCGGCTTCTCATGGGCCACGTTCCAGACGGAGGACAGAGTCGCCTCGCCGCTTAAGTCCAGGCGGCCGGCCAGGCCTTCGTCTTCACCCGCCGCCGGAGCGTTCGCGGCCGAAGCGCCTTTCTCATCAAAACCGGACATGACGTCTTCATAACCGGTGGCGCCGGCATACGAATCCACCGCCGCCGTCAGCGGCAGCAGCAACACAACGGCGACCAGCACCGGACCGCACAGTCGTTTCAACAAACAAACATGTTTCATGATTTCCCCCCGGCTGACTACAACCCTTTTTCCAGACTGCGTTCGGTAAACAGCCCTTCTTCCAGCTTCTGGTTGAAGGCGACATTGTTTCTGAGCATGATGGTCTGATGAACCGTTTCATCCCCTTTTTTGACCGTCATGTGGGTTTCGGCCGCCACCCAGATGCCGTCCACCTGGTCCAGCTTCTTAACGTCCATGTATTTAACGTCGCTGCTGTCCGCCAGCCAGAGTACCGCCCGGACAATGACGAAATTGTCCTGGCGCACGAAAATCAGTGACTTGCTGTAACCGAAGGTATCGATGACCTTCTGGTTGACGGGCACGGCCTCAATCACCCAGACCTTGCTGCCGTAAACCTCGTCCTCCTTGATCAGCTTGTAGTTATAGTTTTCGAGCTCGGCTTCGGTCATGTCCGCGTAGGAAAAATCCGATCCCATGAAGGAGTCGGTCTTGTCGCTGGCGGCGATGCGCTTGGTTTTCTTTAAGGCCGGCAGATACAGCCACTGGTCGTCATCCTTATTGGGGTCGTCGTAATCATAGGTCAGAAAACCGGTGTCCTTGACCTGGGCCGGTTCGGTAAAAAAGATGATCTGATAGGTGTCCGGCCCCACGTCCTTGCTGAAGGTCCGCATGATGCGCTCGCGGGTCTTGCCGTTCTTGTCGATCAGGATCATCTTCATGTCGGCCACCATATTGTCGCCGTCATCCCGCGCGTCCACCTTTTCCATGACCGCCCGGGCCCGGGGGTCATCATCAGCCGCCGGGCAGGGCGGCGGACAGACAACGGCCAGGGCCGCCAGAAAGGCCGCCATCGACCAGCAGTTTAAACGCCCGAAGTTTTTTAAAAGCATGTCGCTGAAACGTTTTACCATCATGAAATACCTCCTCTTGGTTCCCTTCCCGGGTTAATCGGTTTGATTTTTAAAAGAAAATAAACCAGATACCATGCTTTTTCAAGCCCGGACGTCATCCGGGGCTAAAACGTCAGCACCTTGTCGGCTTCCGCCATCAGGCCATACAGGTCGTCCATCCAGGCGATGGGGCAGGTTTTATTGCCCACCAGACCGTGGGCTTTCATGCACACCCCTCAAACATAGAAATCTCCTTCGAACCGTTCGATCTCCCCGGCCACGGGAAAGGCCTCGGTGCTGATCTGCTCGAACAGGACGCCTTTGCCCAGCATGAACACGCTGACGTCATCGCCTTTTTTCACCCCGGTATTGGCCAGGCGCATGGCGTTATACACGGTTTCAGCGTCATCGGATTTGATGATAAAGAGAACCTGCATTTTTTCTTCCTCCATCAAATTGGCATTACCCGTAAAAGCAGTCCCCGCAGCAGACGGTCCGCCGCGTTCCGTCGGCAAGACGCAGGACCAGCGCGCCCTGGCCGTCCACGTCCTCGGCAAATCCATGCAGGGTTTCCCTGAGGGTGACGATGGTCACCTCGCGGTTGAGGCTGCCGGCGTATTTTTTCCATCCGGTCATGACGGCGGCAAAATCCGGGCGGTTTTGCAGCAGCGCCTCGAAGCGGTCCAGAAAAAGACCGAGGATTCTGATCCGGGAGAATGACCGGCCGGTCAGGGAGCGGAGAGAGACGGGTGGGGGATCAATGGCCGGCGGGTCGTTGTTGACGTTAAGGCCGATGCCGATATTCACATAATCGATGACGCCGTCCGGGGCCTCCATTTCGGAAAGCATGCCCGACAGTTTCCGGCCCTCGACCATCAGGTCATTGGGCCATTTGACCCGGGCGTCGACGCGGCACTCCTCCCGGATGGTCTCCGCCAGGGCCAGAGAGGCCATGAAATTGAATTTGACGGCCTCCGCCGGCCGGACCACCCCTTCCGGCTTTATCACCATGGTAAAATAAAGCCCGCCGTCGTCCGAGGCCCAGGTCCGGTCCATCCTCCCGCGCCCCTTGGTCTGAACGCCGGCGATTACCACGGTCATATGAGGGCAGCCCCGGTCCGCCAGGCGGCGGGCGTCGTCCATGGTGGAGCCGGTTCGCGGGAAATAATGAATCCGGTCCTGCCGGCCCGGAAACGCCCAGGGCCAGGGGATATCAGGGGCGGATATCAGGTCGGTCATCAGCACACCAGGAACAGGTCGATGAATTTGGGGTCCAGGGATTCCGGCGGTACCGCGCCGTACTCCTCCACGATGCCGGAAAAAAAGGATTCCAGAACCGGGCCGGCATCCTGAATGATGTCTTCCGGCGCCCGGCCTGTCCGGCCGGCCAGCCAGAAGGCAAAGGATTCCTTCATGTCATCGCCGATGGCCGGAACCGGCTGCCCGGCGTCATCACCCAGGAGTTCCTTGAGAAACGGGCGGAACTCCCGGATATCGATAAAATCCACAATCTCCGGCAGCCCCAGATGGTGCCTGGCCCAGAGGGTCAGCAGCAGGTTTTCGACCGTCAGCACCTCCTGTGACACCGGGGAAAGATCAAGGCCCATCACCGACAGCAGGGCGTCCAGCGTCATGACCTGATCCAGGGCTCTCTGGGCCACGGCCACGTCCGCCGGGCCTTCAAACTCCCGGAACATGCCGTTACGTTGGGCATCGCAGAAAAGCGGCCGCTTGACCAGCAGCCCGCCCAGGATTCCCTGACGCTCTTCCCCCCAGAAACTGACCGGCAGGTTGTTTTTCCGGCACCAGCTGTTCCGGTACCATTTTTCGGCCCGGCTCTTGACGGCCGTGACACGGCTGTAGCCGGTTTTAAAAATATCGGCCAGAAAATGGCCGGCCATGAGCGCCGCCGCCCGGACCGGATCCGGCAGGGTCTGCCCGGTGAGTTCGGTAAACCCGATATGAAGATAGCCGCAGGCCTTGCGGACAATGTGTTCCAAATCGCGTTTTTCCCGGATCGTCAACTGATCGGCCACGGCCAACCGGTTACACAGGGCGGCGAATTCGGCCTGAAGTTCGAGCAGGGTTTGCGACGAGTCGATCAGGGCCAGGGCACGCGAAAAAACCGTTTCGCGGTCGGGCAGGCCGGAAGGCGTGACCGGAACCGGGAGGCGGATATCCACCACCGCCACGCCTTTGCGTTTTTTTGGCAGCGGTGTACCGGACCGGACCGGCTGGTAAATACCGACGGCTTCCGCAAAGGGCAGCAGCCCTTTTTCAGCCAGCCGGACGCTTCGCAGCCGGTAGGCTTCCTCCTCGGCTTCGGCCGGCAGCACATTGGCGGCATAGGCCAGAATCGCCTGAAAAGCCGGGTGATCCTTTTCCGCCACTTTGCGCAGAAAGCGAAAGAGCACGTCGTCGCGGAAAGCCACGTCCTCCTTATTAACGACCGAACCGGGATGCTCCCGGCGGACAAAGCGGACATAATGGATGTCGTCAAAAGTAAAATAGTCGTCGCTGATTTCAGAGGCATCCTGGTCGTGGGCCCGGAAACCGCTTTCGATATTGTAGTTCAGAAACAACTCCAGAAAGTCGATCTTCTCCGTTAGCATCCAGGTAACAAACCGGTCTTCATCCGCCTCCATGAGCAGGTTGAACCAGGTGACCACCGGCTTGCTTTCGATCTGCTCCCGGTTCCAGGCCTCCATGTCCAGGATATATTCCCATTGCCGGTTGGACGCCAGGGACAGCAGCTCCAGGGCGTCATCCGGGCCGATTCCGTTGACCAGCAGGTGAAAATCCTGGTCGGCCATGGAGTGGACGATGGCCTGGCCGTCCGGTGAGCTGATGATGGCGTCCATGGCCTGTCCGGGCGGCAGAGCCAGAATGCGCCGCCGTTCTTCGGCCAGGGCCGTGATCTTCTTCTGAATGGCTTTCATTTTTCCGATCCTCCATCATCCAGTTCCCGGTTGGTGGCGTTCCAGGGCGCCAGTTTTAAGAGCAGCAGCATGCCGGGAACGGCCAGCAGGGCGCAGGTTATGTAAAACCCGCTCCAGCCCAGATACTCCGCCATATACCCGGTGACCATGGCGGCCAGGGCGCCCGGCACGGCCATGAGACTGGTCAGCAGGGCGTACTGGGTGGCGGTGAACTGGCGGTTGGTTTTCACCGCCATGTAAGTGGCGTAGGCCGCCTGGCCCAGGCCGGTGGAAAAAAATTCAAAGCAGACAATGGCGGAGAGCAGGGACTGGCGGTGCGCGACCCAGAACCGGGACTCATGATCGATAATGACCAGCAGGGCAAAGCCGGCCGTGGAAACGGCCTGGAACGCGCCGAATACCCACAGGGACCGGGCAATGCCGAGGCGGATCATGAGCGCGCCGCCCAGCAGGACGCCGCCGAACATCCCCATCATGCCGATGCCCTTGACAATAACAAGATATTCGGTTTTGGAAAAGCCCATTTTCAGGATAAAGGGAATGTTCAGGGCGCCGGCCATGTTGTCCCCGAGTTTATAGAGCAGGATGAACAGCAGAATGATGAAAGCCCCGTCCCGCCGGAAGAATTCGGTAAACGGTTCGATGATGGCGGCCTGCAGGGAGCGCGGCGCTTCCGGCGGCATGTCCGGCTCGCGCACCATCAGGGTGGTGACGATGCCCACAACCATCATGGCCGCCAGCAGCAGGTGGATGGTGGCCCAATCCACGCGGGCGTCGGCCGTGAGAAAAGCCAGGCCAACGGACACGTACATGCCCAGACGCCAGGCGTTCATCCACACACCGGTGCCGAAGCCCAGTTCCTCCTCCGAGAGGTACTCCCGCCGGAAGGCGTCCAGGGCAATGTCCTGACTGGCCCCGAAAAACGACACGGCCATGGCCGCGATGGCGATCCAGATCAGGGATTTCCCGGGATCAAACTGCCCCAGAACGGCGATGGCGGCCACCAGTCCGATCTGGGCGATGAGGATCCAGCCCCGGCGGCGGCCGAAAAAAGGCGGCACGAACCGGTCCATGAGGGGCGACCAGAGGAACTTGAGGGTATAAGGTAGGCTGACCGCCGAGAACAGGCCGATGGTGGCCAGGTCGATGCCGGCGTCCGTCATCCAGGCCTTGAGCACGTCTTTGATAATATAGAACGGAAAGCCGGAGGAAAAGCCGAGAAAGAACATGGCGGCCATGCGACGGGTGAACATGACCCGGGCCGTTTCCACGGCCCAGGTTTTTATTTTTTTTTGTGGGGTTTGTGGGGAGTGGGGGGTGTTGGTCATTATTGTTTTTTTTCTTTTTTATAATGAAGGTAGTTTATCTTTATTTTATTTTTTTTATATGTACTTTTCTTTGGCGCAAAGAAAAGTACCAAAAGAAACATTTCCCGGCAGCGCCGGCCACGCCTGCGGCGTGACTTCCCTCGCGCGAACGCTTTTTTCGGCGCGGGCAGAAACTCGCTTGTGAACCGGCATTAAAACATGACTTCCAGATCGAGCATAACCTCCCTTTATCATATTTTCTCCGGGAACCGGCGCTCAAACAGTCTGCCCGCTTTCCCCGAAAAAATCGCTCACGCTCGGCGGCGTTGCAACGGGCAGGGACAAGCCCCGAATTTCAAACATCTCTATTAGTTCGCTACAATTCTTTTTGCATCGGCTGAACCGGTCGTTAGAATAGCTGTGTCCTTCAAACCAATGCGGTTTTTCAACAGATTAAGATTGTTTTCTATCTCTTCGACATAAGTTGCAGCAAACGCTCCACTTGCTTCCGGACGGTTTTTTTCAAAGTTGAAATTTATCAGGTCAAAACGATAATAAATTTGATGAAGCAGGTTGAGGACCTCACCATCTTTTAAACTTCCAGCTAACCTCTGACTGACAGAACCCCATAAGGCAATATAAATACGTCCGAATGAAATTTTACTTTGATCGCGCAAACTGGTTAGACTCTTTGTTCGTTCAAGGCCGTTTTGAATTTCAACAATGAGGCTTTTAAGAATATTCTGACAAAATTGGTTATCATCATGCTCTTGCCAACTCCTTTGAAGTCTAACCCCAACCAGGGTAGCAAGTAGCCCCATAGCAAATCCAAACAAAGCTGAAACCCATTCCATATCTTCGCCCTTATTACCCAATAATATAAAACAATTTTTTAAATTGCCGGTTTTATTATTACCGCTTCGAATCGATCCGAATGGTGATTCATCTAAGATTATTACCGACCGCGGGAAAAGGGCTTTGGGAGCGAACGTTGATCATTTTGGGGAGAAAGGGTTCGATGTCCCCGGCGTAAAGAATTTCTCGCTGTTTGAGGGCGTCAGCCCGAGTTCGAGAAATTCAGCCGGGGACGATGAACCCGCCCAAAATGATCAGGTGAGCGAACAAAACCATTCCCCGCGGTCTTCCTTATTATATGTCCTTATCTTTACTATCCGTCCGGCAGCACCCGGCCTTCAGCGTGACGGCGCTGCAACGGGCAGGGATTTATGCTTTCAGTTCTTCGAGCCCCTCAGCAATATTCCGAAATGTAAGGTCGGGCAACAACTCTCGTCTGAAACGGGACGTATCGCCAAAGTAAGAAACACGGCCGATATCGATAAAGTCCCGGGTCAGGGGACTTTTGGTGCCGAAAATACTGGAAGCCATCTCAAATCCGGCGGCGGCGGCATAAATGAGCCACAGCGGCATCCGCCATGGCCTTTTACAGCCCCAGGCGTCACAGGCCAGATCGAGAAAGGACTGGAGGGTATCATCGCCCTCGTCGCCGATATGATAAATGCCTTTGGCGTCCCCGTTCTTCACGGCCGCCACCACCGCCCGGCAGAAATCGGTTTTTGAGATCAGATGGATTTCCGTCGGTTCCTTCCAGACCCCGAGAAGCCATTTTTTCGCGAACCATTGCGCGGCATCGATCATCAAAATTCCCTGGCCGTATACCATGCCCGCCCGGAGAGATATGGGTTGTTCCACCTCTTTAAACAGGTATTGTTCTTCCTCGAGCCGCGTTGTGGCATGAACCGACACGGGCTGACCGTCCAGCCTGCCGATGGCCGGATTATTTCGGCCGGTAGGCCCCTCCACATGCGGAAAACTGATCAATATGATTTTTTTAACATTCTTCTTCTTTCCAACGTCAACCAGATTCTGGAAATACCGGGTGTTGGTTACAGGGAGAAATTTTTCAGGATTGGCTTTAAACAGCACGCCGGCAAAATGGACGATGATGTCCACGCCATCCAGGCAGTCGTAGAGCGTATCCGGATTGGAAAGATCGGCTTGTCTTAGAGTCACTCCCGGGCTCTCTGAGATATCATCGGGTACCTTTGCCTGGTGCCGCATGAGAATCAGTTTAAGATCTTTTTCATTTTCGAGAATGAATCTGGCCAGCAGGCTGCCCAGGTTACCTGCCGCTCCGGTTATCAAAATTTTTTTCATATTATCTTCCTGGGTCATCCGGGTTTGCGCTTATCGCCAATATAATGCGTCGTTAATGAACCGGTTTGTGGGTGAAAAGCAAAAGAATTCAAACGGTTTTCCTTCAAATAAATGTTTGTTTGATATTGAAGGAAAACAGAGGGAATGTCAACGGGCAGGGGCATCGTTGCTTATGTTCTTTTACATCCTGACTTATAATCCGCCGACCGCGGGATTTACAAAAAAGGCCATCCGGATCGGGTGATCGCGGATGGCCTTTTGTAAAATTATAGCAGCGGGCGCTACATGCTTTCCAGTTGCTTGGGTTTGACGATGGCGCCGAACTTCGCCTTGAGCGCTTCCAGTGCCTTTCTCTGCTCGTTCAGGATTTCAAAGAAACGGTCGGGGATGTTTTCGTCCTTACGGTAGGCTTCTTCCTGCAGATTCAGCCGGGCCAGGATGTTGTCCACGTAAATCGAGAACTGCTTTTCGTACAGTTCGTAGGAGTACGGCTTGTTGATCAGCGAAGAGAACAGGGCCTTAAGGTCATCGTATTTCGGCAGCCGGCCGATGGGCGTGTCAATGGACGCGACATCGCCGTGGGCCATGCGCTCCAGCCAGCCCAGCCAGACCTTGACGTCCTTTTTCTCGCCCAGGAGTTTGGGCGATGTTCCGCCCCGGGCCGCGTCCGTGAGAAAATAGTTCAGCCCGGCCATGATGGGCCGCTTGTCGGCGGCGATCTTTTTGCTGCCGAAGAACTCGAACTGGGAGGCCATGTAGTCTCCCAGTGCGCCCGGAATAAACGGCGCGTTGGCCCAGGGCGCCCGCTTGACGCCGGAGGCGCCGACTTCCGTGGCCGTGGCCGCGGAAACGATACAGGCCCCGATAAAGACGCCGTACTCGGAATCCGGGGCCACCCAGACCGGGGGCATGGTGTCGGCATCGCGGCCGCTGTAGGTGATGATCCGGGTCTCCACGCCGGCCGGGTCCTCGGCCTTGTCCGAGTAGTTGGCCAGGGCCGTGGAGGAGATGGTGCAGCGGGCGTTGGGGTGGGACGGCGGCACGGGCTTGCCCTTGGCGTCGACCATGCCCTTTTCCCATTTGCCCTGGAAGTTAAACCCCTTGTCCGGCATGATTTCGCCGTTGCCGACCCAGTGGGGGACCTTGTTCTCGTCGATCAGCACGTTGGACCAGATGACCTCGGCCCCCTCGTTTCTGAGTTTGGCCATGAGCATGGGATCGCCTTCCATGTTGACGTCCTCGACAATGCCGAAGATGCCGCACTCCGGGTTGATGGAGCGGATGGAGCCATCGCTCTTTTCGATCCACATCTGGGCCAGGTCATCGCCCACGAAAAAGTTCCCGGCCATGGCGGTGGTGGTCTTGCCGCAGCCGCTGGGGGCCGCGCCGGCGCACCAGGTCACCCGGCCGCCGGGCCCCTGGATACCGGTAATAAACATGTGCTCGGCCGCTTCCAGACCCTGGCCTTCGTAAACCGCCTTGTCCACCGCGAAGCGATGGTTGCCTTTTTTCATCATCAGGGTGTTGCCGGCGTAGGTGCAGTTGAAGCTGTAGGTGGTGCGGTCTTTTCTGTCCATGAATACCCGGGCGTTGGGCAGGTCCTCGGTCCGGTTTTTCCCTTCGCTGTGAATGTTGGCGAAGAAGTGGCCCCGGGCCTTCACTTCGGCGTCAAACCGGTCGAAAATATTGCGGTAGAGAATTTCGGCGCTGTGGGTAACGTAGGCCGAAGAAGTAATTTCGATGGCCGGATTGGAGACCGGCGCGCCGGCCGGTCCCCGGGAGTAAAATCCCACGATCAGGGTCTTGCCGCGCATGATGCCGGTCATGTGGGCGCGGACCTCTTCGGTAGCCTGCTGCCGGAGCATTTTCTTGGCCAGGGAACTGATGGGTTCGCCTTCATTGATGATATAGTAGGTCCGGTCGATGATCCGTCCCTGCTCGTCCTTTAAATCAAAATGAATGGTGTGGTTCTTCATGGCCAGGGGCGCTTCCTCGCCTTTTTCCAGGGCGTGGTTGCGGACCCACTGCTTGTCCTCGGCCGAACCGGAGTTGACAAAAACCGCGTCCGGCTGGCCCATGGCAATGGCGTTGGCGATCTTGATCAGGGCCGCCTCGGTTTTGATTTTATTGATTTTGGCCAGATTGGCCGCGTCCATCTTCTTTTCAAAAACCTTCCGGGCCTCATCCAGCGTCCCGATGCCGCCGATGATCCGTGCGATATCAATTTGTGTCATGCCAGACCTCCTCCTTTGGGTGACAATATATTTTATTCAACAACCTCAATGATTACATCATCCAGACTCCGCTTGGGAACGTGGTGAACGCCGTGGGCATCCCGCCAGTAGCGGATATCGCCGTCCGGTCCCAACACGTCGATGACCACCTTTTCCTTGGGTTTTCCCAGGGCCAGCACCAGCAGGATCTTTAAGTGGTCCGGAATCCCCAGCGCCTCCCGCAGCTTCTTTTCATTGAAAGCGCCGACCAGGCAGCCGGCCAGGCCCGCTTCCCGGGCGCCGAGGAGCATGCTCTGGCTGACGATCCCGTGGTCGCACCAGAAATTGTCGGTGATGGTGGTGTCGCCGGTGATGATGATATAGGCCGCCGGCCGCTCCCCCTCGACCGGGCCGGTCCAGTCCGTCAGATAGGCGGCCCAGGCCAGGCAGGGGAAAATCTTGTCATTGCGCGCTTTTTCCCAGGAAAGGATATACCGCAGGGGCTGCCGGTTGGCTGCCGAGGCCGACAACCGGGCCAGGTTCACCAGGGACAGCAGCGTTTCTTTTGAAACCGGGTGATTTTCGTAAAACCGGCGACAGGTCCGGTTTTTAATGATCAGTTCTTCAATCGTCATCTCTGCATGCCACTTTTTCAAAAACCGGCATATTCTGCCGGATCCAGGTTTTTACTTTGTCCATCTCCGCCACCACTTCGGCCAGGGCACGGCCCCGGTGGCTGATCTGATTTTTTTCCGCCGCGTTCATCTCGGCAAAAGTTTTTTTAAGAGGGGGGTAGTAGAAGATCGGATCATAGCCAAAGCCCCCGTCTCCGGCCGGGGCATCGGCAATCACTCCCTGGCAGCGGCCCTCGTAGGTCAGGGCGGCGCCGGTGGGAACCGCGATGGAAATCACGCACTCAAAAGCCGCGGCCCGGTTGGTTTGGCCCGTCATTTCAGCCAGGAGCTTGCGGAAGCGGTCTTCGTCGGTGGCATTTTCGCCGCCGTACCGGGCGGACAGGACCCCGGGCGCGCCTCCCAGGGCTTCGACCACCAGCCCGGAATCGTCGGCCATGGCCGGCAGCCCCAGAATGCGGGAATAAAAGCTCGATTTCTTGTAGGCGTTTTCGTCGAAAGTGGCGCCGTCTTCGACAACTTCAGGCGTTGGTCCGAAATCATTCAGGTTTTTTATGGTAATGCCGGTAGCACCCAGCAGCGACCGAAGCTCCTCGGTTTTTCCCCGGTTGCGGGTGGCCAGCACCAGAACCGTTTCCGGCTGCATAATAACCCTCGTCTCGTGTTTAAGATCCGCGCGTTAATAACATTCGCCGGCCCGACTGGCCGCTTTGGGCGACCTCCAGACCGCCGATCAACCTATACTTGATCCCATTTTTTTTGTAAAGCGCTTTGCAAAAAAACGCGCGGGGGCGCCCTATTGGTGGAGCTGATATTTCCGGACGGCCCGGCTGTGGTCGGCATAACTGGTGGAAAAAAAGTGCCCGCCCTGGCCGGTTGCAACAAAGAAAAGAAAGGCCGATTCCGCCGGGTATAAAGCGGCTTCAAGGGAGGCCCGGCCGGGGCTGGCAATGGGGCCGGGCGGCAGACCGCTGATCTGATAGGTATTGTAGGCCGTCGGGGCATCCAGGTGCTTCCGGGTGATATTGCCGTTAAAATCCGAAATGCCGTAGATCACGGTGGGGTCGCTTTCCAGCCGCATGCCCCGTTTCAGGCGGTTATGAAACACCGAGGAGATCAGGGGCCGTTCCGCGGGGTCCGCCGTTTCCTTTTCAATAATCGAGGCCAGGGTGACGATCTGATGCACCGAAAAGCCGAGGGCTTGGGCCCGTGTTTTCCATTCCGCGGAAAACACGGACTGAAAGCGTCCGACCAGTGCGGCGGCGATGTCTTCGGCCGTTATCGGCTTTGAAAAAAAATAGGTTTCCGGAAACAGATAGCCTTCGGCGGTATCGGCGGAAATCCCCAGCCCGGATAGGAATTTACTATCAGCGGTCAGCCACAGGAACGATTCGCCGTCGGCCAGGCCGGTCTGGTCAACCAGTTTCGCGATCTGCCGGACGGTATACCCCTCGGGAATGGTCAACCGGTGAAGGACCACCTCGCCTTTGACCAGCTTGCGGATGATTTCCGCCGGCGGCATGGCCGCGGACAGGCTGTATTCACCGGCCTTGATGCGGTCATAACGGTGCTTGAGATAAAAGAAAACCCTGAAATTCAAGTGGCTGTCGATGATACGGCGTTCTTCCAGCACCCGGGACAGGGCGTTGATCCCCAGGCCGGGCCGGACCATGACCACCTGTTTATCCGCGCCGGGATCGGCCGGGGTAACGGCGTAATAATCCAGGTATTTCCATCCGGAAACAACAGTCAGGACCAGCGCGATGATGATCCCGGTCAGTATTCTGGATTTACCGTACATTATTATGTTTGGTTCTTCCCCGGTTGCGTTATGAAGGTAATAATCTTCACAGGCCTTTCTGTCTGGGCTCTATGATATTGCTGTTTTCCATGAAAAACCGCAAGCGGTATTGTGGCCGGGTTGTTTCCCGGTCATCGAAAAAACCCATGCCATATCCGGCAATCCGTCATCCGCGGATATCCGGGAAACGGTCTTGTGTAAGACCGAACAATGATGCTATTTTACGATCAGGCAGGTCATCACGTTGACCGGACCGGATTTACTCACCAGACAACCGGACAGACAATGGGCATCACCGCTGATATCATTATGTTGATCGTGGCCGCGTTCTTTTGCGGCCTGCTGATGAAGCGCCTGGGCCAGCCTTTGATCCTCGGCTATATCCTGGCCGGCGTCCTGCTGGGCCCGTACACGGGCGGGCTGACGGTCTCCAATATCCATGAGGTCGAACTGCTGGCGGAAATCGGCATCGCCCTGCTGCTGTTCGGCCTGGGCCTGGAATTTTCCTTAAAAGACCTCAAACCGGTCAAAATGATCGCCGTGGCCGGCACCCCCCTTCAACTGCTACTGACCATCGGCCTGGGCATGGGCATCGGCCGGATAATGGGCTGGGACTGGCATGCCTCCCTCTGGCTGGGCGCGCTGATCTCCCTGTCGTCCACCATGGTGCTGCTCAAGACCCTGATGAACCAGGGCTGGATGGGCACCCTTTCCAGCCGGGTCATGATCGGCATGCTCATCGTTCAGGATCTGGCCGTCATTCCCATGATGATCATCCTGCCGCAGTTGAACGACCCGGCGGCGGGACTGCCGGTGATCGGCTTCGCGGCCGTCAAGGCCGCGGCCTTTATCGCCGGCATGATTATCCTGGGCACGCGGCTGCTGCCCATGCTGATGGGCCATATCGCCCGGATCGGATCACGGGAGCTGTTCCTGCTGGCCATCACCGCCATCGGCCTGGGAATAGGGTACATCACCCACCTGGCCGGTCTTTCCTTTGCTTTCGGTGCCTTTGTGGCCGGCATGGTACTGAGCGAATCGGATTTCGGCCACCAGGCCTTGAGTGAAATCATCCCGTTACGAGATCTGTTCGGTCTGCTCTTTTTCACCTCGGTGGGCATGCTCTTTGATCTGACCTATCTGTTTTCCCATTTCCGCCTGGTGTTTCTGGTGGTCCTGGCGGTCAGCGTCGGCAAGGGACTGATCTTCGCGGCCATCGCACGGATTTTCGGATACCGCAACGTTATTCCTCTGGCCGTGGGTCTGGGCCTGTTTCAGATCGGCGAATTTGAATTCGTCCTGGCCCGGGTGGGGCTGACCACCGGTTCCATCGGCCATGACCTTTATTCCCTGATCCTGACGGCGGCGGTGCTGACCATGGTCCTGACCCCGATGGTTTCCGGTCAGACCGCCCGCCTTTACGCCTTGAAAAAACGCTGGTTCCGCCACGAAACCCTGGAGACCTTCAACCTGCCCGACGAAGGCCTGCGCGGCCACGTGGTGGTGGCCGGCGGTGGACGGGTGGGCTTCCAGATCGCCCGGGTGCTCAAGCAACTGGATACGCCCTTCGCGGTAATCGAACTGGATCACCGCCGTTTTGAAAAGGCAAAAAACGAAAGGATGGCGGTGGTGTTCGGGGACGCGGCCCAGAAATTCGTGCTGGAGGCGGCCGGTATCCGGGAAGCGGCCCTGCTCATCCTGGCGGTACCGGGGCTGGCGGCCGCGAAGGATATCATCCGCCAGGTCCGGCGCATGAACCCGAAGCTGCACATCATCGCCCGGGCGCCCGGCCCCGATTATTTTGCCCTGTTCGAAGATCTGGGGGTGGCGGTGGCGGTTCTGCCGGAGTTCGAAGCCAGCCTGGAACTGGCCCGCCAGTCCCTGCTGCATCTGAACGTGCCGCCGACCGAAATCCAGCGGCACACCGACACCGCCCGGCATGAGCTTTACGGCCGCCTGTTTTCGGGAAACGACGACTACCATTTTCTCTCCCAGCTCCGCGCCGCGGAACAGCAGTTCGACCTGCAGTGGTTCCGCCTAAACCCCCACAGTCCCCTGGCCGGGCATTCCATCGGCGACAGTGAAATCAGAAAAAAATCCGGCGCCTCGGTGGTCGGCGTCGTACGGGGAAAAAGCCTGATGCCGAACCCGGACGCGGGTTTTGTGCTGGAATCCGGGGACCTGGTGGCCATCATCGGCAACCGGAAGAGTCGCGAAAATTTTTCCCTTCTGGCCGCTTCGACGCCGTCCGTCCCCGGCTCCGACGTCATGAAAGGATAAAACCATGGCCATTTTTTCCCGCCAAGCGTTGCTGGACGCGGATGTAAAGGATGTTTTCGCCTGGCATGCCCGGCCGGGCGCCATTGAGCGGTTGAGTCCGCCCTGGGATCCGCTGAAGGTGATCCGCCGCTCCGGGGGGATTCTTCCCGGCGCCGAGGTAGTACTGCGGATGAAGGCCGGTCCCGTGCCTTATCACTGGCACGCCCGGCACACCCGTTATGAGGAAGATCGGCTGTTTGAGGACGGGCAGGTGCGCGGGCCGTTCGCGGAATGGGTTCATACCCATGCCTTTGAGCCGGCCGGGGACGGGCAATGTCGGCTGACAGACACGGTACGGTTTCGCCTGCCCCTGGCCGCCGTCACCCAGCCGCTATTCAGTCCGTTGGTTATACGGAAACTGGAACGTATTTTCGCTTTCCGACACCGGGTCACGGCCGCCGACCTGGCCCTGCACCGGCAATTTGGTGACCGGCCCCGGCAGACCATTGTCATCACCGGCGCCGGCGGGGTCATCGGTTCCCGGCTGGTTCCTTTTTTAACCACCGGCGGCCACCGGGTTCTGACCCTGGTCCGGCGTCCGCCGAAAACAGACAGTGAAATTTTCTGGAATCCGGCCGCCGGACAAATCGATAGCGAACGCCTGGAGGCCGCCCGGCCGGACGCGGTCATTCACCTGGCCGGGGAAAACATCGGCGAAGGCCGCTGGACAGCGGAAAAAAAACGCCGCATCATCGACAGCCGGGAAAAAGGGACGACCCTGATCACCGGCGCCATGGCCCGCATGGCCCGTCCGCCCGGCTCGTTCCTGTCGGCTTCGGCCATCGGTTATTACGGCGATCGCGGCGACGAGATCATGACCGAAACCTCCGGCCCGGGCGGCAACTTTATCAGCCGGGTCTGCACCGGGTGGGAGGCGGCCGTTCAACCCGCCGTTGACGCCGGTATCCGGGTGGTCCTCATGCGCATCGGCGTTGTTTTAACGCCCGAAGGCGGGGCGCTGAAAAAGATGCTGCCCCTGTTCCGGGCCGGCCTGGGCGGCCGGATGGGAACGGGAAAACAATATTTAAGCTGGATCGGCATGGATGACGCCGTGGGCGCCATTTATCACCTGCTGATGCGGCCGGATATCGCCGGACCGGTCAATCTGGTTTCGCCCGAGCCGGTGACCAACACCGAGTTTGCCCGGATCCTGGGAAAGGTGCTGTCGCGGCCGGCTGTTCTGCCGGTCCCGGAGATCATGATCAAGCTGGCGTTCGGCGAAATGGGCCGGGAAGTGCCCCTGGCCGGCACGCGGGTTTTACCGGAAAAACTTCTGGAGCACGGCTATTCCTTTCAGTATCCGCAACTGCCATCGTGCCTGGCGCATTTGTTGGGAAAAGAGGGTTAACCAGTGAGCGTACGATTAAAAGCCATCTTCCTTGTTCTGATTCTGACCGCCCTGATATTCGGGTTTCTGCATCTATTTGTCGATGCCGCCCCGTACAGTTTCCAGCGGCTGCACATCTTTCTGTTCAACCTCTGCGCCGGCGGGACCATTATCCTTTATTTCACTCAAGGCCGGGGAACACTTTCCGTCAGCGCGACCGCGTTTCTGGCTCTGTCTCTGACCTACGCCGTTCTGGTGTTTTTCCATTTCTACCTGCCGTCCATTATCGTTTCACTCCTGCTGGCGATTCTGGTGGAGCGATCGCGGATCCGGCATTTTTCCCTTTTCCCCATCGGGTTCTTCCGCCGCCGGGAGCCGGTCAGCCGTAAGTTTCACCAGGCCTCCCTGCTCTGTCTTTCCATCGGCCTGGTGTTTTCAACAGCCGTGGTAGCCAATAACGAATATCTGAAACTGATCACCGTCCCCAAGCTGGAGCTGGATGTCTTTTTCCTGGGGTATTCCTTTCCGGTGTCCCTGATCACGCTCTCGGTAATCTTTTCCTTTCTGGATCAGGCCGACCGCGGCGGCGTCCGGGCTCTCAAGGAGGTGGCCTTCTGGGCCATTAACCTGGGCGTCATTGTTTTTTTTGGATTCATCCTGCTGGGGATGTTCTCCGCCCAGATCATCGTCACGATCATTCTGTCGGCGGCGGTGGTCATGACGTTTATCCTCTATTACCGGCTCGGAGAAAACATCCAGCAAAAGAACTT
This sequence comes from Thermodesulfobacteriota bacterium, assembly GCA_040753795.1. Lineage (NCBI taxonomy): Bacteria > Pseudomonadati > Thermodesulfobacteriota > Thermodesulfobacteriota bacterium. Next base: position 2,015 of record JBFMDX010000002.1, on the reverse strand, counting down.
TTTAAGCTCCGGGGTCTGTTTTCTCATGGTCACCGCCGTTTCAGGCATGGCCTATATCCTGGCGGAGACCCTGCCCGGGTATACACCCGAGGGTTATCACTGGCTGCTGAAGGTTCACGCCTTCGCCTCCCTGTACGGCTGGAACCTGTGCGGTCTGGCCGTAATCTGCCGGTATGATGATTTTCCCATTCAGCTTCATTCCCGGGAACTGGTCCTGCTGCACTGGGTCGCGGCCCTGATCCTGGCGCCGGCCGGGGTATACAGCCGCGCCGCGGCCGTGGTGGCCGTGGCGGCGTTTGCCGTTCTTCTTTATGTTATTCTGTTTGCGAAGCGAACCGGGGAGGGGGGATAGTTTTTTTGTTGTTTTTAATAAGGAATTTTTGCTTTTTAGTGTGTCCTTTTCTTTGGCACAAAGAAAAGTACCAAAAGAAATATTACCCGGCAGCTTGGCCACGCCAGGGCGTGGCTTCCCTCGCGCAAACGCTTTTTTCGGCGCGGACAGGAACTCGTCCCGCTTCGCGGGACTCAAACAGCCTGTCCGCTTTTTCCGAAAAAACCGGCCGCGCTGCAACGGGCAGGGGGAACGTCTCAAGCTGTGGGGCGCGCGGCTGTTGGCGCGTCCCTACCAGCAGATTGTTATCTCAATTAATTATTTGTTCAGTTCCTGCTCAACTCGTTCAGCAATAAACATTTTCATGAGGGACTGATAAGGCACATCTCGTTTATTGGCCAGTAGTTTCAATTCTTCGAGCATAATTTCAGGAAGCCGTATTGAGATGGTTTTTAAAGAGGGCTTTAGATTTGATAAAGTCGATTTTCTAGCTTTTGACCAGTCAATATAGTCTGTTGAATCATGAGACGCCCAATATTCCCTCTCTTCATCTTCGTTTTTAAACACGGGAATTTTTTTCTTAGGCATATCGTTCATAGCTCCTTTTTTCTTTTTTGTTCATGTCTCTGGCGGAAATTATTCTGATTTTTTTCTTTCTGATTGTAAAAACGATAAATAGTTTCCGCCCGAGATCTGTTTGACCAAGCACATAGAATCTTTGTTCGGTTTGAGAGTGTTTAGTATCATCAGCTATGACAAGGGGTTGATTGAAAAAAACCTGTTCACATTCAAGCGGAGTAACATTATGTTTTCCCCAATTCTTTTCAATATTGTTCTGGTCCCATTCGAAACCGATACATTCCTGTAAAAATATATATCTATCCATAGCATCTTATGTATATATTGATTATATACAAATGTCAATATTTTTTGAGATAACGTCCGCCACCACCGGAGAGCAGGGATTGCGGACTTCGCTAAAGTTAGTTCAACACCACACTATGCCAGGGGAAAAACAGACCGCCCCTGCGAGTCCGTGTGGGTGGCGTTGTTAGGCGCTTATTCAACAATTTCTTTTAAATACACTCTAACAGTTTCACCACATTTACTTTTAGAATCTTTTATTTTGCAACCGAATCTGCTGTTTTTGATATATTTTTTGTTCAGATAAAACGAAAAAGTACTATACCTTTCGCCCTTCTTGTTCACGATATTTTCTACTGGCGACTTTTCATTCTCGTAACCTGTTATGTTACCGCCATATACAAATTTTTCACCCTCATAAATTACTATCGTTCCGGTATTATCTATTATGTACGCAGCGTTTTCTTTCTGCGTTGCTGTAATAACTATATCGTATATTCCATTGTCGGCAAAATGACTGGAGCAATGAAAGTCAAATTTTATCCCCATGTACTCGTTCTTTTCTTTGTTGATCACGATTTCAAAATCATCTTTAGGTTCTATAGAAAGTGCCAGAGCATATGTACTCATCAAAATAAACAGGAACGTTATGGGCCATGTGTATTTATTCATTTCTTCTTTTCTCTCCGACGCCTAACGTCTGAGTTAAGCTGCTAACTGGCGAGGAGAGAAATAATTAATGTTCGTCATTTGGTTTCTTTTCTCCGCGTCAGTGTTTAATGGCAGCCAGTTTGACAGTTTCAACGGCAGGTTCAGGTAA